>CAZMVQ010000029.1:16323-30284 GCA_964569865.1 uncultured Devosia sp. | reverse complement strand
TATCTAAACACTCTCTTTCAAACAGAATTGTATGAATTTAATAGGTCCTGACCCTGTGTTGTTTGCCTGCACGACTGCACTTGGACGACCAGGTGGAATCCACCGATCAATGGTCCCGCCACCTGAAGGGGGATGCCAATTTTCAATTGGCGTGAATTATTAAGTCAGGGTCGGATATCAACCAACAGGTCGCGCCAACCCTATTTTGTGGTTGCCATCACAAGTTTCATGATTGTGATAACATCCTTTTCAAGGCCGACAATATCTAGCTTGGGCTCAGCGACGTAAAGATCGTCATTTTCCGGGTTAACCTGAAGGCCAAAATCATTCACAGTTGCTTCGCGGCTGGCGTTGAGCTTCATCTGGTCATCACCCAGACCACCATCATTTGAATCAACAATAATCCAGCCATATTGCTGGCTGGATTTGGCCAGAATGTACCCCTGAGAAGTGTTCCACTCGATCTCGTCAATATTTACGGAATAGGGAATGGCCAACAGAGTTCCCATTGTGTAGCGCGGATTTGAGCCAAAATACCCGTTAAATATGCTTGGTGCAAAACTGTCGGCGCGCCAGGCGGGGGCAACAAAATGGTTGGATTTTGAAAACCGGCGACTGCCCATGGAAATGGCGATCGAATGATTTATACCCTCGTTGATTTCCCCGGCCCGTATCAGGCCGCCCAATGCCGGAAGGCCAGAGCCAAGCGTGCCTGAAAGTCCGTCACCCCTCAGATCGATATTATGGATACGTGGCTCGTCATAATAAGTTATCAAATCGCCGCCCGGCTCGCGCCATCCGGCGGACCCTTCTGTAGCGATAGAGGTTTTGGGGTCAATAATCACAAAAGAGGCGTTGCTGGTCGAGGGATACCTGACATTTATTCCTGTGTCAGGCGCAAATCGCCTGGTGTAAAAAACCGGCCCCTCGATTTGGGCGCGTTTTGGCATATACCAACCTCGCGACTTTGTAATATTAACCTCTGGCTGGTTTTCATCCACGTAAATGATGGTGATCTGCTCGATACTAACCCTGTTGGGGGCCAGAGAAGGATTGCCCCAAATATCGTTGCTGACATCATAATATGTGGCGCCTTTCGGAATAGGGCGATTCCAAACAGAACTGGAAGCGAAGGGCTGTTGAAATTGCAACACGTTGGAAATTTGTGCGCTTGAGGGTGTCACATTACTTGTGATCACTGATAAAAATCCAAATATTAGAATGTTTTTGAGCAATGAACCTGACCTGTATTCCATTAAAAATATATTTTTACCGATAAATTTGCCCAAAAAAAGAGGGCGGTGGGAAATTTCAAACTAAACGGCCATTTTAAAAAATGACAGCAATTCAATTTGCGATTTTCACGGGGCTAATTGTAGACCCTCAAGGCCATAAAGCTGATCTTTGGTTGAATGCCAGCGATGATCCTTGATGCACTGATTTTCAGATCCTGATAAGTTCAACATTTCCCCGGTTTTCCCTTTGCTCTTGAAGTTTTCAAATCATGCATTATAATAGAATGAATGCTCGCTTTATGTAAAGAGTTGTTATGGCAAGAACCCGCGATCAAAATCTGCACAAGCTCAGAAAAACACAAATTATTCGCGCCGCAGCAAAGTGCTTTGCCAAAAAGGGCATTCATCAGACAAGCATGCAGGAAATTTGTGGCGCGGCAAATATCAGCGCCGGTGCCCTCTATCGTTATTTCGCCAGCAAAGATGCAATTATTTTATCTATGGCCGAAAGCGAAAAGAACGCCAATGAGCAGCTCATTACTCATCTGGATAATTCATCTGATGTGGTTGAGGGTCTGTGTCAGGCGCTCCCCTCGATTGTTGCGATTTTAAGTAACCGTGAATATGGCCGTTTAGCGATTGAAATCAGCGCAGAAACCTCTCGGAATCCTGCCATGGCAAAACTGTTTCAAAGCAATGATACCCAATTGAAAACGGCCATGATTAAAGCGCTTAAAGCCGGGCAAAATCAGGGCGTGGTAAACAAAGACCTTGACGTCAAGGGCGCAGTATATGTCATTCTTGCCATGTTTGACGGCATTACCTTGCGCTCAACCAGCCTTGCATCGCCGCCAAAAAGAAAGACAGTTAAATCCTTCATCCATTTTGTTCGTCTGTTCTTGGCACCCGTGTGAAATCGTCAGGCTGGGAGTTCGAGTAATGGCTGACATTCGATTTGATAGCAAAAGAAATCTACTGGCTTTGTTGTTGGCTGTTTTTGCTTTTTCTCTGCTTACAATTAGTGTTTTTGCCTCTCAGGATAAAATGTTGCGTCAAGAAATCAGTTTTATAAGCAATGGAAATCTACTTAAGGGGGTTCTGGTTACTCCTGCCGGGAATACTGCTGCTCCCTGCCTGGTTTTTGTCCATGGATCCGGGGCAACTCCGCGCGATAATTATGGTTATTACAAACCCTATTGGCAGCGGTTCGCTCAAAAAGGCTGGTGCTCTTTATCTTGGGACAAACCAGGGGTTGGCGCATCAGAGGGGGACTGGCAGCTTCAATCCATGGATGACCGGGCTATGGAGGTTTCTGCGGCCATGGATTTTTTACGCTCCCGGCCGGGAATGAAGAATACACCAATCGGTCTGATTGGAATTTCTCAGGCCGGCTGGGTAATGCCAAAGCTAAGTGCAATGCGTAATGATCTGGCATTTATTATTTCTATTTCCGGGGCCATCGACTGGATGGAACAATCACGTTATTCCGGCGATATTCGTCTGAAATCAGAGGGGTATTCGCCACAGGAAATCCAGCGGATAAAATTGTTTGAGTACCGCATGGATTTAAGCCTGAGGGATGGTGATAGCTATCAATCCTATCTGGCCCTGATGGAAATTGCACCAAAGGGAGAAGATCGTCCCATGAGCGAAAAGTTTTGGAATTTTGTTCAGCTTAACTGGCGCTCAAATGTTCGCGATGATTTGCGCAATATCAATGTACCGGTGTTGGCGTTGTTTGGGGCCAATGATGCATATGTTGACGCGGTAAAAAGTGCTCAGGTTTATCGACAAGAGCTTGAAATTTCCTCCGCGCCATTTTTCGAAATCGTCACTTTTGAGGGCGCTGACCATGCTTTGATGCAGAGCGATAAAATCCAACCCTCAAATGAAGGATTAGGTGCCTTGCTGGTTTTGTTCAAAATCTGGTTTGGCAACGAGAAAATTTTTCCCGACGGTTATATGACGACCCTTGAAAACTGGTTGGATCGTTTCAATTAGAAACGTCTCCCAAACCCTTCGACAGCGATAAATTTTAATATTGGCACCTCCAGCATTCGAGAAAAAACATGAGAGAACGGATAGAAATTACCCGGGGGTTTCCAGAACATTTGCGCAGTTCTGCGGCTCAAATTTATTTTGATGCTTTTGAGAATAAAATCGGATGGTTGCTGGGAGGAAGGACAAAAGCCATTTCCTATCTGGAGAAGGTTATGGACCCCGCCTTTGCCATCTGCGCCATCGACACCAGCAATAGTGAGCCAAAAATTTTAGGAATTGCAGGCTTTAAAACCGCCAATGGGTCAATGATCGGTGGTGGTTTTTCATCCCTTGTTCTTAGCTATGGTTTTTTCTCGGCTCTTTGGCGGACGGTGTTTTTGTTGGTGCTTGAACGCGAAATTGAGCCGGATGTTTTGTTGATGGATGGCATCGCTGTTACCCCTGATCAGCGCGGCAAGGGCATAGGCTCCAAATTGCTCGATGCAATTGCCGATCACGCCAGACAAAACGGCTATAAAATTGTGCGTCTTGATGTGATTGATAACAATCCCAGAGCCAGAGCGCTTTATGAGCGCAAGGGATTTGAACTAATAAGGGTTGAAGAAATGGGACCGTTTAAACACCTTTTTGGATTTTCTTCTTCTGCAACAATGCTGCTAAAACTCTAGGGGATGTGGCTAAGATTGCTTGATGATCGGCACCCTGTGCCCGGCACTCTGTGTCTGGCACCCTGTGTCTGGCGTTTGATTGCGCTTGGTGGACGATGATAGGTTTCCTTAAAAACCGCGTTAAACCGGCGCAGGGAATTGAATCCGGCCTTGTTAGCAATTTCGCTCATTGACAGGTCTGTTTCATCCAGCAGGCGCTTGGCCCGCTGCACACGGGCGGTCTTGGCCAATTGTCCCGGACTTGTGCCCAGATGGGTTTGAAACAGCCGGGTAAGATGGCGTGCTCCAATGCCCAATCGCGCGGCAAAAATTTCCAATTCCGTATCATCAAGATCACCCTCGTTGATCAGCCTCAATGCCCTCTCTACGGTGGTTCTGGTGCCATTCCATGCTGCAGAAAACGGCGCACTTTCCGGGCGGCAGCGCAAGCACGGGCGATATCCTGCTTGTTCACATGCGGCGGCGCTGGCATAAAAACTGACATTTTCAGTCTTTGGCTGTCTGGCCGGACAAATAGGGCGGCAATATATCTTCGTAGTTTTTACGGTAATAAAAAACACACCATCATATGCTGCATCGCGGCGCAAACGGGCATCATTACATGTGTCAAAATCCAACATGCCCCATTCAAGCAAACATCAGCCGGTTTGGGAATTGCTCATAAAAGACCATGTCTGTTTTTGGCTAGTATGCAAAATCAGTCCTTTATAATAATTGCGGATTTGGTATTTACCTTTAACAATACTGAAGCTCCGGTTTCCACCCAGTCAATTCCCGCGCTATGGCTTTGATCAACTACGATCTCGGTTCCCGCCGCATCAATAATATACCTAACCTGACTGCCCAAAAACTCCCGATGGCGAACAGTGCCCTCGATAGTGTCCGGTCCGGGTTTTTTCACAATGCTGATATTTTGCGGCCTAAGAACAATGGAGCCTTTGCCCAAACTTCCCTCTTTTAGAGAAAAAACATCACCGGCGCTGGTTACAAATTGCAAATCTTCACCGCTCTTTTTGACCTCGCCATTCAATATGTTTGCCGTACCCAAAAAATTGGCGACAAAGTGATTTGAGGGGGTGTCATAAAGCACTTGCGGGGTGCCGATTTGTTGAATTACTCCCCCATCCAGTACTGCCATTCTGTCGGATGTGGTGTTTGCTTCTTCCTGATCATGGGTCACAAAAATTGTCGTCAGGCCCAACTTACGCTGCAAGGCCAGTAATTCGCGCCGCATCTGCACTCTTAGGGATGCATCAAGGTTTGAAAGCGGCTCATCAAGAAGCAATACCTGAGGCTCTGTGACCACAGTTCTTGCCAGCGCAATTCGCTGCTGCTGCCCTCCCGAAAGCTGATTGGGCATGCGGTCCGCAAGATCGCGCAATCCCACCAGATCAAGCGCCGCATCAACCCGTGGCCCGATTTCTGATTTGGGCATTTTTTTCTCAACCAACCCGAACGATACATTTTCACGCACCGACATATGGGGCCAAAGAGCATAGGATTGAAAAACCATGCCCACGTTTCTTTTCCATGGGGGCAGGTCCACAATATCCTTGCCGCCAATGTGAATGGAACCACTTGGGCGAGGTCCAAATCCGGCAATAGCCCTTAAAAGAGTGGATTTCCCCGAACCGGATGGACCAAGAAAAGCAAAAAACTCTCCCGGTTCAATTGTCAGATTAACCCCGGTCAAGACCTCTGTGGGACCAAAGGACAGGAACAGGTCCTTAATTTCAATTCCAACCAATAATTTGTTTTTCATGTTCATTTCCTTATGCACCTTTGGCACGTATTTTGTGCTTGCTGCCCTGAAAAGGGATGCAGTCCTAATGTTCTTGATCTGTTGACTTCATTTTTTTGTCGCGCTCGATGAAAAGCTGGGACGCATATGTACCAAGCCCGACAATTACCACCGCCACAATGCCCAAAGCCGCTCCGGCACCGCGCCCTGAAGGCGTTTGCATAAACAGATAAATTCCATAGGAAAGAGGAGCATCTGAATTGGAAGAAACCAGCATGATGGTGGCTGAAAGTTCAACCGCTGCCGTGGCAAAGCTGGTGACAAATCCGGCCAGAATTCCACCGGTCATCAAAGGAATAACGATGCGCCTGATGGTGCTGGCTTTATCTGCGCCCATATTTTCGGCGGCCTCTTCCAGCGAAACACTTACCTGCTGTAATGCTGCCATGCAGGCTCGCACCGCATAGGGCAGGCGGCGGATCATCAGGGCAAGGGCAATTATCACCCACCAGCTGGCCATAGGCTGATCGCTAAAGGGCACATTTACCCCGTGGAATAATCTCAAATAGCCAATGCCAAGCACAACTCCTGGCACTGCAAGCGATGCGGTGGACATATAGTCCAGCACTTTGCGCCCCACCAGTTTTGTTCGCAATACGATATAGGCAATGGCTGTGCCAATGATCACGTCGGCCAGCGCTGCCAATCCCGCATAAAGCACGGTGTTTTTAATGTAGGTTCCGCTGGTTTCCCACATGGTGACAAAATTTTGCATTGTATAGCCATCGGGCAGGGGGGCAAATGACCAGATGGTGCCAAAAGCCAATAATAACAATCCGATATGCGGGGAAAGAACAAATATCAGGATCAGCGTAACCGCGCCATAGGCCAGCCATTTTTCACCTGTGGACAGGTCGCGCTTGGCCAATCCGCCGCCGCCCTTTTGCACGGTTGAATAGTCTTTTCCGCGCATGAATAAAAACGATACCCATAGGGAGAAAATTGAAAACGCCACCAGAATGAATGAAATCACATAACCCATAGGGTCGCTGATGCCGATCGAGGTAATGCGCAAAAACGCTTGCGGGGCCAACATATTATTGACGTTGAGCAACAGGGGGGTGCCAAGATCATCAAAAACCTTGATGAATACCAGAACTGCCCCGGCAATATATCCAGGAGCCGCAAGGGGAAATACAATCCGGCGGAACAGGCGCATACCGCTGGAGCCAAGATTTTGCGCTGCCTCTTCCATAGAGCGATCAATATTGCGCAACGCCGTGGATAGATTGATCAAAATAAACGGGAAATAGTGGATGCTTTGCACCAGAATAACCCCGTTCAGCCCATCCATGAACGGCAATGTGATGCCAAAATTATCTCTGAGTAACAGGTTCACCGTGCCATTGCGCCCAAATATCAATTGCATGGCAACCGCCCCCACAAACGGGGGCATGATCAGAGGAATAAACCCAAGGCTTTGAATGATTACCGAGCCGCTAAAATTAAATCGTGTGGTGATATAGGCCAGGGGCAGGGCAATCATCGTGGCAAAAATAACCGACATTGCAGAGACGTAAAAAGAGTTCCAAAAACTCTCCCTGAATAGAGATGAGCCGAAGAAATCCTTGAAATTATTAAGGGTTAGCGCCCCTGAATTCGGGTCTAAAAAGGCCACATAAACAACCTGCAAAACCGGAACAATCAACAACCCTGTCAATAGTACAGCGATCATAATGGCGACCAGTGCCATTCCGCTAAATCTGGGGAATAAAAATGATGGCAACCTGTCGGCAAGCGATTTGCTTTTCGCCGGTTGAGGGGGCGTATTTTTCATAAAACCTGTCCGTAGATTAAGGGGGTGACCATCAAATTTTGCAGTTTGCAGATATTCTCATTGAACAATCTGCCTGCAGGAAGTTTTAGACATTGGGGGCAGACAAGCCGCCCCCAAATTTGGCACTACTTCGCAGTTGCGAACTAAAGCGCCGCTGCCTGTTCGGCCAGCTCTTGGGCCTCGCGATAGTTTTCAACAACCATCGTATCCCAGCGCTGTTCAACTTCAGCCTGACGTTCTTCAATTTCGTCGGTTTCAGCCTTGCGCCGTTTGGTAAAGATTGCAGCAAATGCCGGATCAAGACTTGTTGCTTCATCAATCGGATTTTCTTCGATCAACGCCCGAGCCTTTGCAATCAAAGCCATAGCCTCGGCATTTGAGCCATCAGCATGCTTGATTTCAGCCAGTTGCACAGCCCGCACCGCATCGCGAAGATCATTCAAACGATAGGTGATCATCACGTCAAACATCGAGTTGACCAGATTATAGCGGGCGCCGGATTTGGACACATCAAAATTAACCGCTGCACCAATCGAGCTGTCCTCAAACGGATTGGGGAAGCCTTCAGGGGCATTTGCATAGGTTGCAGGATTGATCGGCAAGCGCATAATGGCCGGATCGAGCAATACCTCCTGGCCCTCAGGGGTCAAAAGATATTCAATAAAGGCGATTGCGCCATCAGGATTTGGTGCGTCCTGAACAAGGGCAATATTGGCCGGAACCAGCGCTGTTACTGATGGATAGGCAAAATCAACCGGGAAACCGGATGCTTTTGAAGAAAATCCAAAAAAGTCAATCACGATGCCAAGTCCGAAATTGCCGGTGTTAACCCCGTCAGGAACGCCAAAACTACGCTCGGTGACGGTTGAGAAGTTGCCAGCAATCCATTTCCATTCAGCCCAGCCAGCATCCCAGCCTTCGCCCTGCAAAACCGTTTCAACGGTCAGGTGAGTTGTGCCGGAGCGTGAGGGGGCAGACATGCCCACATGACCAAAATATGATGGGTCTTTAAGGTCGGCCCATTCGCGAGCTGGCTCAAGACCATTGGCAGCAAGATAACGCTCGTTCCACATAATGCCATAACCGGCAGCAGCAAAACCAAGATATTTGCCATCAGGATCATTCATGGGGAATGAGCCGATAATGTCTGGAATACCTTCTGACTTTACATTTGCTTCGGCCAACAGATCGTCACCTTTGAGAACTTCAAATGCATCGGGTGCCGAGGCCCAGAAAATGTCGGCGGTATTTGCACCGGCCAGTTCCTGAATATATTTCACACCAGCGGATGTTTTCTTGTTCAATATCTCCAGATCATAGCCCGGATTGGCAGCTTCAAACGCGGCCTCGATTGGTCCGGTCATAGAATTGGGAAACGAAGTCACAACGACAACTGTCTCTTGAGAATACACTGCGGCTGAAGACGCCATCAGTGCGATTGCGGCAATAGAGCCGCGCAGATAGTTTTTCATAAAATTCCTCCCTTTGGTGCCAGACTTCAACATAACTTGCTCTGGCGGGCGGAATGTAGCTAGCGAATGTAACTAGTCAACACTTTGAAATAATTGAGTAATTCTTATTCATAATGTGTCATATTCGACCTGCAATTTGGGTCGTTTCTGACCCACTTTGTATTATTACTGGTTTATTCCGTGATGTTTCAAGCGCAGATAAAAACGTTTTCGTGGAATTCCAAGCAGGGCAGCAGCTTCTCCTTTGCGCCCCCCCGCTTGCAATAAAGCTTCGCGGAGCAGATTAAATTCAAATTTTTGCAGCGCTCCGTCATAGCCATTGCTGACCAGATTTTCACTTGAGCTTTGTTCACCAAGAACCACCTCAAGCCCGATGACCAGCTTTTCAGCCACATTGCGTAATTCACGAACATTGCCCGGCCACTGATATTTTTTCAGCATGGATAGATATTCAATTTTAACGTCGGGGATTTTTAGATTATGGCGCGAGGCTGCCTCTGAAATGAAATAATCCAACAGGGTGAAAATATCTTTGCCCCGGTTTTTCAGATTTGGCAGCGAAATATTTGCAACATTGATCAGATAATAAAGGTCGGCTCTCAGTTTGCCATTTTCGATCAAATCTTTGGGGTCGCTTTCAACCCCCGCGATAATGCGAGGCTTGTTTTTATCGTTTTTTCCATCTTCAAGATAGCGCATCATTTTGACCTGCGCTGTTTCATCCAAAGAGTCTAACTCGTCAAAAAACAGGGTGCCTCCATTGGGTTTTCTCGATTTATCATCGCCTCCCGCCAATATTTTTTCGATGTTTTTTGCAGTGACTGATACGCAGTTAATGCGGGTGAATTCCTGGTCGGCGCGTGGCGAGAGATCGTGAATGCAACGGGCTGCAAGACATTTGCCGGTGCCGGTTTCTCCCTGAATAAGCACATCGACATTTAAGGGGGCGATGGCCAGAATATCGCGGCGGCAATTTTTAATGGAAGTTGATCGCCCGATTATTCTGGAATTCAAGCTGCCCCCATTGGCAATCATCTGGCGCAGTTTTGAGTTTTCCAATTGCAACCGGCGCATGTTGAGCGCTCGTCGCACCACTTCTACAAGATATTGTGGTCTGGCCGGCTTTTCCAAAAAGTCATAGGCCCCTCCCTTCATGGCGCTAATGGCAGTTGCCACATCTCCATGCCCGGTAATCAAAATAAACGGGACTTCTGGTGCGGATTTTTTTACAACTTTAAGAAACTCTAATCCCGATAATCCCGGCATTCTAATGTCGGAAACAATGATGCCACCCCATTCAGGGTCTAAAACTTTAATCGCTTCAGATGCGGTGGAAAATCCCCGGGCGGCAATTTTTTCGTCCTCAAGAGTATCCAGAATGGCTTCACGCAGGTCTTTGTCATCATCGACCACATAAACCATCGCTTGTTCAGTCATTATTTTCTCCAAATGGTAATGATAGAAGCGCCTTTGTTCCTTTGGGATGGTTTTCTTCCAAAGCAAGGTCGCCCCCCATGCCTTTTACGATATTGTATGAAATTGACAATCCAAGTCCCAGACCCTCACCAACTTCCTTTGATGTGACAAACGGCTCAAAAGCGGTTTCCGGCTTCATATCCCCAAGGCCAATTCCATTATCGGCCACAATCAACGTGAAATTCTGCAACGCAAAATTTTCGCCATCCTCTTTTCCACTTAGATGAATGCTGCCCCCGTTTTTGGTTTGCGCAATGGCATCAAGTGAATTTGAAAGCAGGTTCACTACAACCTGCTCGATTAAAATCTGGTCCCCCTGCACCAAAACATCACAGATATCTTTGTCTACCTTGAAATCTATTCCCGGACCGTCAATCCGTCCCTTGAGCAATAATACGCTTTGATCAATTATCGAGCCGAGTTTGATATTTTCAGATTTATATTCTGACCGTCTAGCAAACCGTTTCAGATGGGTAATCGTTGCTTCCATCCGCGCCACAAGGCCGTCCATTCTTTCGATTTGCCTTTGTACCTTTTCGTCCGATTTTTCCGCCACACCGGTCCGCAACAGGTGAATCCTGTGCTTCATTGCCGCCAAGGGCTGGTTCAGCTCATGGCTGATGCCCGAAGAAAGCTGGCCAAGGGCTGCAAGTTTTCCCGCCTGCACCAGTTCTGCCTGAGTTCGCTTCAAATCTTCAACGGCGCGTCGCCGCTCTCCAACTTCGGTATTTAATTGTTTTAAGGCGCTATCTCTTGCCTGCGCTGACTTTTGAAAAACCCCGACGGCTCGCGACATCTGCCCTATTTCATCTTCACCGACCTGGGGCAGGGAGGTGACTTCTTTTCCATCGGCAATCGCCAGCATTGCAGAGGACATATCGCCAAGCGGCAGCACTATTCCGCGCCTTACATATCCAAATAGTGCAATAGCGCCAACGATACCGGCCAAAAAGGTAAGGCCAACCAGCCACCACACCGCCAGGTTGGCCCGCCCCGCAGATGCTCCGGTGACCGCCAGAACACTTGCTCTTTGCTCAGCCCCGATGCCAGCCAGTGTGCTTTGTAACCCTTCCAGATTTTCCTGCACCAGATTTAGCATTTCCAGAAGACCTGTCTGGGTTTGCAACCATTGTGTGCGCAACTGGAATACATTTTCAGGGTCTTGAGCCAGTTCCGTCAGGGCCAGCACAGATTGTTTCAACGTCAAAAACTCTGCCCCTTCAGGCAGATTTTCACTGGTCAGGTTTAAGCGGGTTAAATTGTCATCAGCCAGATTTTTGAACTGGTTTAACTGTGCCATGTCAGCGGCAACGGAGCTTTGCAACATTAATGTCAGCAGATTTGCAGCTTCTCCTCCCACTTGCCTGATGGCATCGCGAGCGGCCCTTTCGACCCCCAATCTTTCCCCCAGTTGGAAGCGAAAATCCGGGTCTGCGCTGCGGGCCATGGCATCGGTTGCAACGGTCAGGTTAAAGGCAAAATCATTGAGCAATGGATCAACTTCATCCTGAATATCCACGTTTAACCATCTCAACCCCCCCATTTCATTGGCAATCTGACTGGTGAGTTCTAAACGTTTTTCAAGTCCGGCAAGCACGTTGCGCAATAATTCCCCAAACCCCTCTTGAGTTGGGCCACCATAGCTTTCCCCCCCCTCGCTGTTTTGTGTCTCTACCAGCCCGGTTCTTTCAATTTGTTGGGTAATGGCAACAATTACTTCTTCAAGATCGGTCTTGATTTTTTCTTCACCGCCGCTTCCCTGCTGTCCCACAATTGCGGTGGTTATTCTGGCCAACCGCGCCGAATTTTCAGCCAGTTCACTAGCCAGTGCAATTCGCGGAATATGCACGTTGGCCAGTTCTGCATAGTCGCGGCTGACCTGATTAAAAAAAACAATCGCCACCCCTAAAACCACCCAGACTATGGCAACAATGGCAAAGACGGCGACAAATAATCGCGTCCATACCGATGGCAATCGTTCGTTGAAAAATTGTGCAATCATTGGCCGTTATTACTGCCATTTTCTAAAAGTGACAATATTTCGTCGGCCTGCGCCAAAAGCTCACTGGCCTGTTTTGTCCATTCTGTAAGTATTGTGCGCTGAAAGTCCGTTGGTGCGGCAAGGGCGGTTATTCTGGTCAGATCATCGTTTAACATCGGGTCCTGAGCGGCCGCTTCGTTAATTGGCATTTGCACCAGGAGTCTTTTTATTTCTGCAATCTGCAAGGCAAAATCAGTGCCATTTTTCGCCTCGAGTTCGCGCACCCGTTGCCATAGGGATTTTCTCTTTGGCAATTGAAAAGTTATAAATTCATCAAATATTGCATTGACCGACCAATACCTGTCTCTGGCCAACAGCGCATTATAAGGCTGCCAGCTTAGTTGCAGGGCGTTGTTGATTTTGCCTGATATTTCAGGGGAGGCATCCCGCAGCTCTTCAATAATTGGCACCCTTGATATTTGTGGTATCAGCAACAGGTTCTGCCCTTGATTTGAAAGCACCATTTCAACAAATCTGGCTGCGGTTTCGCTGGAATTTCCCCCGTTCAGCAAGCCGATCTGGGCTGGCATTACCATTAAGGGGCGGCCATAGCTGAACAGAAGTCCGTTTTCCCGCCGTGATTGCGCCAAAAAATCAAGAGTGATGCCAATATCAAACCTTTGCTTGATAACCCCGTCGATCACTCCAAAACTTCGCGAGGTGATGGTGGAAAGATTGCCCGACAATTCCAAAAGATACGCCCAGCCCTCTTCCCAGCCCCGAACCTGCAAAAACCGCTCCACAAACATGTGGGTGGAACCGGAGCGCGACGGAGCCGCCATGCCGATTTTTTCCGCATATATAGGATTTAGCAGATCTTCCCATTGATAGGGACGGGGCAGGGACGATGCCTGATTTTGCGTCCAGCCGATTGAGGACAAGGCAAAGGGAAAAAATGCCGGAAGTGATTTTTGCGCAGATAATTGATTTTGCGTTTGATTTTGAGCGATTACTGTTTGCGATAAACGGTTTTGCAGCTCGTCCCCAAATTCTAAAAAAGCCCCTTGAGAATTTAGAACTGCAAAGGCTTCAGCAGATGATGCCCAAAACACATCGAATGAGCGTGGATTGCCGCGAACGATTTCAGCTACTGCCGCATTGGTGTTTTTATTGAGAACAACCACGGAAACTTTTGGGTATAAATCTTCAAACGCCTGAGCGAACGGTTCAAAAAAAGTTCGTGGCATAGAGGTTAGAATGCGCAATTCCCCGGTTGGGTTGGCATTAGCTGGTGCGAGAAAAAGGGAAGAAAAGATTATGGTCAAAAAAATCATCAAGCCCGGCATCAACAGGTTTTTTTTGTACCATTCCGAAATAGAATAATTGAAGTTTAGGCGATTGCCAATTTGGGGTTTTAAGAAGATGTCTTTAAATACGAGAGTGGTCCTGATGCAGTTTTTCATTTTCAATGTTTAACTTATCGCGGATTTTAGCGAAAGAATTTTTTTGAACGCTCTTAATTGCAGGTATTTTTATCAGTTTTGCAGGTA
>CAZMVQ010000029.1:9784-16223 GCA_964569865.1 uncultured Devosia sp. | reverse complement strand
ATGATATCAACAAAATCGAACCGATAAGTTCATGACAATCAGCCAGCGCTACGTTTGCAATCATCTATAAAAAAGTAAAATACTGTACAATTTTTTTTGTTTGGTCTGATTGGTTTGTGAAAAATCTACACTTATTGATCGCTATCAAATCTTTCATATATAGCCTTATACGTTGAAATATCAGAGTATTTTTTGTTCTTATTGAATTTATTTATCTGAAAAATCTCAAATTTTCAATTTTGATACTACCGGTTGGCTGAGTGGTGCTGCAACATATATAGCTTAATCACATAACATTATGTCGAATAAAGCAGATAAAGAGTTTTGGGGCGTGTTTCATTTCCCTTCTCTTGGTTGTTTAGAAATTTTCCTTCGGGAAGTTAATTGCGCAAATAGGGAGGCATATGGGGAGCGCACTCATCAACTGACTAAAAGAACAGCGATGATCCCAAAATTATAAAGGCGGCGTTTGGTATCAAAACCATCATTGCCAAAACCACAATTATCAAGACCAAATCTACCAAGACCATAGATGGCCCTTGATTGAGAAAATGCAAAAACCCGATATTGTGAACCGATCACATATTGCAGCTAATTCTCATTTGATGGCCTCTCAATCTAAAACTTACCTAAAAGGGAGGACCTTTATATGGCTAACTTTAACTTTAAAATTGTAGCTGCCGCCATTGTCGGTGTTGCAATTTCTTTCACTCCTTCTGCCGCCTTTGCTCAAACAACGGCAGCGGTTGAAATCACGCCCGATACACCTCTAGAGGATGTGGGTCGCGAAAATACGCTGGTACTGGGCTGGAGTGTTTCTTCACCGGTTGGCGTAACCAACCCCTGGGCAGTGCCGGGATATTCCAGTTCAGAGGGCAATTCTTTGATGTGGGAAGGCCTGATGTTTTATGGCATTTTCACTGATAAAGACATTCCATGGTTGGCCCAGAGTATTGAATATACCAGCGATGACTTTACTTCGCTGCGCATCAATCTAAACCCAATGGCCAAGTGGAGCGATGGTGTTCAGGTTACTTCCAAAGACGTGGTATTTACCATGGAAGGCCAGATGAACAACGATTTGCTTCGCTTTAACAAGACGTTCAATACCTTTGTTGATTCAGTAATTGCTGTTGATGATTTAACAGTAGACGTCAACTTTAAGGTTCCCGCACCCCGGTTTAAGTTCGATGTGCTGACCCTTAAATTTGACACGGGCATGCCAATTGTGCCGGCCCATGGATTTGATGGAATTGATGACGTAAACGAATATGCAGGTGGTGTTGATCTGCCCCATACCGGTCCCTATGACCTTGTGGCGTGGAACCAGAATCAAAAAATCTTTAACCTGCGTGAAAGCTGGTGGGCAATTGAAGCTGGCCTTAGCGAAGTTCCTGATGTCAAACGCGTTGTTATCGCCAATCTTGGTGGCACCATTGGCCAGAATATGGACACGGTTGCCCAGCGTCTGGTGAATAATGAAATGGATTCTGCGCTGGATATGCGTCAGGATCTTATTGCCAGCATTTTGGATAAGAACCCCAACATCACCACCCATTCCGGCTCTGAAGCCCCTTATGGTTATCTGGATTGGTGGCCAAATGCCCTATGGATGAATACTGAAGAGGGTCAGTTTGCCGATGTTCGTGTACGTCGTGCGGTCAGTCTGGCAATTAATCGCGAGCAATTGAACGACATTCTTTTTGATGGCGCTGAAATTGCAACGATTGTTCCATTTCCTCTTTTCCCCGGATTGCAAAAATTCATGGACACCGACGGTGTGCAGGATTTGATAGCAAAATATGAGCCGGGTAAATATGATCTGGACGAAGTCGCCTCGCTTATGAGCGAAGCCGGTTATACAAAGAACGGTGACGATCTTTGGGAAATGGATGGCCAAACAGTCGATACCACTATCAACGGCTTTGAAGGCATCCATAGTGACAGTGTTCCAATCCTTGTGGAAATGCTGCGTCGTGCAGGTTTTGACGCATCAACCAACTTTGGTACCGATGCATTCCAGAACATGGCTGATGGTGCCCCCGGTCTTTATATGTTTGGCCATGGCGCAAGTCTGAAGGATCCGTTTGCTACATTGGATTTCTTTAACAGCCGCAATGCGGGAACTGCTGGTGAACCGGTTGGTGCCTATCAGTTCGCACGCTACTCAAACCCTGAATATGATGATATCCTCAATGCCATGTCGGTTATCCCATCTGATGATCCCGCGTTTGAAGGTCTTGCCACTCAGGCTATCGAAATCTACTGGCGTGACCAGATAAATGTTCCGGTAATTCAGTGGGTGCACCGTATCGCCTACAACCAGACTTACTGGACAAATTGGCCAACTGCTGAAAATGTGGGTGTTGGTGTCAATGGAGCTTTCTGGCACAAAACCTCACCTTTGGTTGTGACCAATCTGAAAGCTGCTCAGTAGGTACAAGCATTTAACATCATGGGGCGCGGCAATGCGCTGCGCCCCTTGGCATTTTACAAACTGTTCGGTTGGAGCTTATTTAATGATTAGCCTTATTTTGCGGCGCCTGGGATTTCTTATGCTGATCATCTGGTCCGCTTCGACAATCATATTTTTTATTCCTCGCCTTTCTTCTGTCAATCCGGTGCGTGAGCGCTTTGCAGAACTTTCCCGTCTTACCGGCTATGCGCCTGACGATCTGGAAAAAATAGTTCAGTCCTTCAATAAACAATTTGGGCTGGATTTGCCCCTTTGGCAGCAATATATTGATTATCTTGGCAATGTGGTTACCTTTGATTTTGGCTATTCGCTGAACCGTTATCCAACAACGGTTGTTGAGCTGATTGCCCAGTCTTTGCCTTGGACAATCGGGCTGTTATTATTTGCAACCATTCTTAGCTTTATAATCGGCAATCTGCTTGGCGCGGTTGCTGCTTGGCCCCGTGCTCCGCGCTGGCTTCGCAATATTGCGCTGCCATTTGTCTTGCTGATGGGCGTGCCTCCAGTGCTGGTGGGGGTATTGCTATTGTTCTTTGTTGGGTTCCAATTGAATTTTTTACCGCTGGGCGGTGCCTATTCCATTGGAATATTGCCCGAGATGTCGTGGAGTTTTGCCCTTGATCTTTTGCGACATCAGATTTTGCCCGCTCTTTCGCTGGTCCTTGGTTCCATCGGGGGCTGGGTTTTGACCATGCGCGGAATGGGCATAACCATTCAGGGCGAGGACTATGTAAATTTCGCTGAACATAAGGGTTTGAGCGGGCATCGGATATTCTTCGACTATTACTTGCGCAACGCCATGTTGCCTCAGGTTACAGCCTTTGGTCTGGCCCTTGGCACGGTGGTGACGTCGGCAATTATTGTTGAAGGGCTGTTTGCTTTGCCCGGAGTTGGCACAGTGCTGATCAACGCGATCAGGGCCAATGATTTTCCGGTAATTTATGGGATTGTGCTTTTCATCACCATATCAATTGCAATTGTAATGACCCTTTTGGAGTTTTTATATCCGCTTCTTGATCCCAGAATCCGTAACGAGTAGGAGCGATAAAGTGACACTCTCAACAGCTCCCCATAAACCGCAAAAATCCGGATGGTTATTTCCATTCCTTAGATATCTGGGCCGCAATAAAAGCCTTGGCATCGGTCTGGTAATTCTTTTGATGCTGGTAGCATTTACACTGTTTGGCCAGTTTCTTGTTGATCCAAATGATGCCTATCCTCTTTCCGTCCCAACCAAGCGGGCACCAAGTTGGCAATATCCGTTCGGGACTGATTTTTATGGTCGTGACCTGATGGCAGCGATGGTGGTTGGCATGTGGCAAACCGCTTTTATCGGCGTGGTTGCCGGTGGAATCGGCACTTTTATCGGCGTGGTGCTTGGGTTTATTTCCGCCTATTTTGGTGGCTGGGTCGACGCCAGCATCCGCACGGTCTGTCAGATACTCACCCCAATTCCGGTTATGCTGATCCAGGTCGTGGTGGCCGGATCATTGGATAAACGCTCGGTGACGATTTTCACCATGGCCTTGATCGTTGTGATGCTGGCATGGATGGGACCGACCTTGGTTATTCGCTCACAGGTATTGACCATGAAAGAGCGCCAGTTCGTCTCTGTCGCCAAACTTTCCGGGGTTAGCGACATGGGCATAATTTTCAAAGAGATTTTGCCCAATCTGCTGCCCTTTGTGGCCGCCGCTTTTGTCGGGCAGATATTTTTGGCGGTATTTGCAGCCTTTTATCTTGCGGTGCTCGGACTTGGTCCGCTTCGCGAACCTTTATTGGGCAATATAATATGGCTGGCCCAGTCTCAGGGCGCGTTTTTCAACGGTTGGTGGTGGTGGCCGATTATACCATCCCTCGGCATGATTTTAATCCTTGGATCATTGGCTCTTATCAATATGGGACTTGATGAATTATCCAACCCGCGCATTCGCAAGTCGGAGTAGATTTTAATGAACTCGATAGTTGCAAATGCAAAAAAACTGAACTCTTCACCATCAAAATCCGTCAAGGCGAATAAAGCTGCCTTTCCGATTCTTGAAGTGAAAAATCTTGAAGTCACCTATTTTACCGATGCTGGACGGGCTGTGGCTCTGGATGATGTTAGTTTTTCTCTCAAAGCTGGTGAAAAGTTGGGCATCGTCGGTGAATCCGGCTCAGGCAAAAGCACTCTGGCACTGGCCATGATGCGAATGATCAAATCACCGGGCCGCATTGAAAGCGGAAAAGTGCTTGTGGGTGGGGATGACCTTATTGAGCTAAGTTTGGAAGAGATGCGCCAGGCCCGCTTGCAAAAAATCTCCTATATTCCTCAAGGCGCGATGAATTCTCTTAATCCTGTCATCAGGATTGGCGCCCAGATGATTGATGCGGTTCGCGCTCATATGCCCGATGAAACAAAACAACAGGTTTATGATCGTTGCATCAACTCATTGCAATCTGTTGATCTTCCCGCCTCTGTTTTTAAAATGCACCCCCATGAGCTTAGCGGTGGCATGAAGCAAAGGGTTTGCATTGCCATTGGCATCCTTCTGCAACCACAGGTGATTATTGCCGATGAGCCAACCAGCGCTTTGGATGTGGTGACCCAGCGTCAGGTTATGGAAACCATAGACAAGGTGCAAAAGCAGATCAATGCCGCAGTAATTCTTATTGGTCATGATATGGGCCTTATGGCCCAGTTTGTGGACAAGGTGGCGGTTATGTATGCGGGTCGGCTGGTGGAAGTTTGTACGGTGCGCGAAATGTTCACCGATCCCAAACATCCCTATTCCAAGGCGCTGATTAATTGCCTGCCCAACTTAAAAAACAAAGGCGTTTTTCAGGGAATTCCCGGCTTGGCCCCCTCCTTGTTGCGCCTGCCCGGCGGTTGCGCGTTTAATCCGCGTTGCGAGAGAGTTATGGAAGTCTGTAAAACAGAGCGCCCTGAAGTTGCAACACTTGATGGTGGTCGAGTTGTAACCTGCCACAAATTTACCGGGGAGGCGTAAAAATGGCCAATCTTTTGGAATTGCAAAACGTCTCCAAGGTCTACTCCAGAGGCCTGATAAAACCCGAGCAAACAACGGCCCTACAGCCGATTTCCCTCAATATGGGTGAAGATGATCCAACCATTCTAACAATTGCCGGTGAGAGTGGGTCGGGCAAAACCACTCTGGCCATGTTGCTTTTGGGCTTTATCAAGCCAACCACCGGCCAGATTATTTATCGGGGCAGGGACATCAGCACCTTGAGAGGGGCTGAAAAGCTGCAATTCAGGCGTGAAGTGCAGGCGGTTTTTCAGGACCCGTTTGCGGTTTTTAATCCGTTTTATACGGTTGATCATCTTTTGAATGTGCCAATTAAGCGCTTTAAATTAGCTAAATCCAAATCTCAGGCGCAGGATAAAATTGACGAAGCTTTGACAGCGGTTGGTTTGCGACCGGAAGATGTAATCGGGCGCTTCCCCCATCAATTGTCGGGCGGTCAGCGCCAGCGCATCAATGTGGCCAGAGCTTTGCTGCTAAAACCTCGTTTGCTGATTGCCGATGAGCCGGTTTCAATGGTTGATGCCTCTTTACGGGCCAGTATTCTGGAAACCCTGCGCAATCTTCAGCGCGATCATGGGGTTTCCATAATCTATATCACCCACGATCTGACAACAGCCTATCATATAGCAAATTCGATTGTGGTGCTTTATCGCGGCGCGGTGATGGAGGCTGGAGATGTGGAAACCGTTATCACCAATCCCAGCCATCCCTATACGCAATTGCTGATTGATTCTATTCCATGGCCGGACCTTGAGCAACGCTGGGGCAAGGACAAGATTTTTACCCGTGAAGATGGCGGGGCCGAGAATGGCTGCCCGTTTTATGGCCGCTGCGCCAAGGCAACGGATGAGTGTAAAATGCCCTCACCAATTTTTAGTATTGATAAATATCAAGCGGCATCCTGTTATCTTTATAAGGATCGCCCTGTGGTTGA
>CAZMVQ010000029.1:0-9684 GCA_964569865.1 uncultured Devosia sp. | reverse complement strand
AGCATTAGCGCATTGCCATCAGGGTCATAGAGAGTTGCGGTGCTTACCATGCCTTCGACAACCATTGTTTCACCATCAAATTTAACACCGGCGGCCTCCAGACCTTGGCGCGCAGCGTTGATATCTGATACTCCAAACACCGGTACCGTGTTGCCAGGGCTGGGTTTATCCTGCTCGCCCAAACCCAGCGTAACGCCCTCAGTTTTTGTTTTTAACTCGCTCCAGCCCGCTTCATCAAAATGATGAAGAAGCTCAAATCCAAACTTTTCACTGTACCATTGTGCGCTCTTGTGACGGTCTCGCACTGATATGGCGATGGTTATTGTGTTGTCCAGCGATACGATTGCCATGGCTCTTCCCTTTGCTCATAAAATATATATACTATACTTTATGGACATTGATACACTTGTCAAGATAACATCGCGAGCCTGGTCGCTTAACATTCTAGCATTGATGCGTGATGGTACTCCGGGCCGACAGGCGATTTTGCTCAATGCAACGGGAGCGGGGCGAACAGCCTTCGCCCAGAGCCTTGCTCATCTTGTCAATCTGGAGCTGTTGGAAAGAAATCCCGGTCACGGCCATCCATTACGGCCAGAATACCGCCTGACACAAAAAGGAATGAAGGCCGCAATTATTGCTCATAAGATTAAAATGACGGTTCCTCGATTTTTAGATTGCGCATTGCTTCGGCGCGTCTGGACCATCCCTGTTTTGGCCGTCAGCCATCAGCCCAGACATTTCATTGATATCAAGAATGCGTTGCCCGCGATTACTGATCGCGCCCTGTCCCATTCGTTAAAAGATTTGCAAAGCCAATTCTGGCTTAAGCGCGACATTGATGACGCAATTCGTCCGCCGCGACCGCTATATCAGGCAAGTGACATTGGAGAGCAGATCAGCCGGGCTGTCAGCCTACAGGTTTAGTGAAAAAAATTCAAAACCGCTATTCCCACTCAATGGTGCTTTATTCCCATTCAATGGTTCCTGGCGGTTTTGAAGTAATGTCATAAACCACGCGGTTGATGCCCGGCACCTCGTTGATGATGCGGGTGGCGGCCCGTCCCAAAAATTCCATTTCATAGGGATAAAAATCCGCCGTCATGCCATCAACCGAAGTTACGGCACGCAGGGCGCAGACAAATTCATAGGTTCTGCCATCCCCCATTACCCCGACAGTTTGCACTGGCAGCAAAACTGCAAACGCCTGCCAGATTTTATCGTAAAGGCCACTTTTGCGGATTTCATCCAGATAAACCGCATCGGCAGCCCTTAAAATGTCCAGCTTTTCGGGCGTGACTTCACCGGGACATCTAATGGCAAGACCGGGACCGGGGAAGGGGTGTCGCCCAACAAAATCATCGGGCAGGCCAAGTTCTCGTCCCAGATCGCGAACCTCGTCCTTGAACAATTCGCGCAATGGTTCAACCAGCTTCATGTTCATGCGCTCGGGCAGGCCACCAACATTGTGGTGGGATTTTATGGTTTGAGAGGGACCGCCAGTGAAGGAGACGCTTTCAATAACATCCGGATATAATGTGCCCTGAGCTAAAAATTTCACGTCGCCCAACTTGTTGGCCACATCCTCAAATGCTTCAATGAATAAAGCGCCGATTATCTTGCGCTTTTTCTCCGGGTCACTAATTCCGGCCAGCGCGCCAATGAACTGATCCTGATGCTGGGCATGAACGAGCGAGATGTTATAATTTTGCGAGAACATGCTCACAACCTGCTCGGCCTCGTCTTTGCGCAGAAGGCCGTGATCAACAAAAACACAGGTTAGCTGATCACCAATGGCCTCGTGTAAAAGCACCGCCGCAACCGAAGAATCAACGCCACCGGAAAGGCCACAAATCACCCGGTTTGAACCAACCTGTTCTTTGATTTTTTCGATGGCCTGCTGGCGATAGGTGGCCATTGTCCAGTCACCGGTGCAGCCACAAGTTTTTTTGACAAAATTTTCAAACAGCCTGATCCCGTCCGGAGTGTGATAAACCTCAGGGTGAAACTGAGTGGCCCAGATGCGTCTGGTTTCATCAGCAATAATCGCCATGGGCGCGCCGGGGGAAGTAGCAACGATTTCAAACCCTTTTGGCAGTTTGCTGACTCTGTCTCCATGGCTCATCCACACCTGATATTTGCCGTCAGTTTCCCACACTTCATTGAACAATGAGCATGATTTTTGCGGGGTTACATCGGCGCGGCCAAATTCACGATTATGACCCGCCTCCACCTTTCCACCAAGCGCCACGCAAAGCGCCTGCTGCCCGTAACAGATGCCCAAAATCGGCAGTCCCGCATCAAGTAATTCAGGTGCTATGGCTGGAGCATTTTTGTCGAGCACGCTGGCCGGCCCGCCAGAAAGGATTATACCTTTTGGGTTGAGTTTTTTTAGAACATCAGCGGCGCTGGAATAGGGATGAATTTCACAATAGACATTTAGTTCGCGCAATCTGCGGGCGATAAGCTGGGTGACCTGAGAGCCAAAATCTACGATGAGAATGGCTTGATGTTTTTGTTTACTCATGGGTTTCTTTATGTGCTGCGGTTAATTGTTAAGTGCCAAAACTGAAATATAAAATCCGTCGCTGTTGGTCGAGAGGGGAGAAAGCATTGCTCCGCGCCGGTCAAATATCGGCTGCTGGCTGGAGTTGGGATAAACCTCGCTCCAGCGCTGCTCCATATCAATTGAATCATAATCTTGGTTTTTGGCGATAAATGATTCAATCTGTTCGATATTCTCCTCAGGCAAAACTGAACAGGTGATATAGATCAGCTCGCCGCCCGGCCGCAAAAATTTCTTTGCCTCATCGAGAATTTGCGCCTGCTCCGCTACTCGTTTTTCAAGTTGAGCAGGGCTGAGACGCCAACGCGAATCCGGGTGCCGTCGCCATGTTCCGGTACCGGTGCAGGGGGCGTCAACCACGACCTTATCCATGCGCCCAACAAGATTATCCAGCGCTCCTTCTTGGGGTGATCGCACCTGAACATTGCGAATTCCGGCCCGCTTCAAGCGATCAAAAATCGGTGCCAGTCGATTGCGGTCTGAATCATGGGCAAATATCTGGCCCTTGTTTTCCATCATCGAAGCAAGGGCTAAAGTCTTGCCGCCACCTCCGGCGCAAAAGTCTAAAACCTGCTCACCCGGTTTGGCGTTGCTTAGGGCCGAGACGATCTGGCTGCCCTGATCCTGAATTTCTACCCAGCCCTTTTTATAGGCCTCGTCTGCAGAAATATTGGCAATTCGTTCCGCTCCAACTCCCGGCACAATACGCAACCCATTGGTTGCAATATCCATGGGTTGAGGAGAAAACCGCTTCAGGCTTTTTTGCACTTTGTCTGAGCTGGATTTCAGAATATTTACCCGCATATCCAGGGGAGGGCGATCGCTTTGGGCTTTGGCCTGTTCTGGCCAGTTTTTGCCAAAGCTTTTTTCAAAACTTGCCATTAGCCATTCAGGGATGTTGGCTTGAATATGCGCGGGAGCATTTTTGAGCGGGGTTTTGCTCAGCAGCAATTTTTTTTCTTCGGGTGAGATTGGATCGGGCGCAAAATTATCGCTGGCAAAAGCTGTTTCAAGCTCTTTCAGTTCAATGCCCCAGTCGCGCACGATTACGCTTAAGGCTAATGCCCGACCGGTTTCTGATTGCATGGAAAATTGATGGGAGGACCGTTTTCGCATGGCATCATAAACCAGATTGCCAATGGCAGCCCGATCCTTTGATCCGGCAAAACGGTTGGCCTGACCCCAGTCTTTTAGTGCCAGAGAAACCGGTCTGTTTTTTTCCTTCAAACCGTCAATTATTTCGATTGCCGCGGCAATTCTTCCTGAAAGGCGCATTATTGTCCGCTTCTATAGTTGGGGCTTTCCCGGGTGATGGATACGTCGTGAACATGGCTTTCGTTCAGGGCGGCACCAGAAATTTTAACAAAAGTGGCATCGCGCCTGAAACTGGTTAGATTTGGTGCGCCGGTATAGCCCATGGAAGCCCTCAACCCACCCGTTAACTGGTGCAGCACATTTCCGGCCGCCCCTTTATATGGAACCTGCCCCTCAACGCCTTCGGGCACCAGTTTCATCTGGTCGGCAACTTCTTGTTGAAAATAGCGGTCAGCAGAACCCCGAGCCATTGCCCCAACCGAGCCCATGCCGCGATAGGATTTATATGAGCGTCCCTGATATAGATATACCTCGCCCGGACTTTCATCGGTTCCCGCCAGCAAAGAGCCAATCATTACGCATGATGCGCCCCCCGCCAAAGCCTTGGCCATATCGCCGGAATATTTTATTCCCCCATCGGCAATTATGGGAATATCGCTTGTTTCAGCTTCTTTTGCACAGGCCATTATTGCGGCGAGTTGGGGCACTCCAACACCTGCCACAATGCGAGTGGTGCAGATGGAGCCGGGCCCAATGCCTACCTTTATGGCATCTGCTCCCGCCTCGATCAGCGCTCTGGTGGCGCTGGCGGTTGCCACATTTCCAGCCACTACGCGGGTTGACTTGGAGGCTTCTTTAATTCTTTTCACAGCTTCGATCACATGAATTGAATGGCCGTGGGCGGTATCGATTACTAACAGGTCCACTCCCGCCTCGATCAAGGCCATGGAGCGCAAAAACCCTTTTTCGCCAACGGATGAGGCAGCGCCAACCCTTAAGCGGCCTCTTCCATCTTTAATGGCATCAGGGTTCAGCTTGGCTTTTTCCATATCTTTTACGGTTATCAGGCCTATGCAGTTTTGATTTTTGTCGACCACCAGCAGTTTTTCAATGCGATGGGTATGAAGCAGTCTTTTAGCGTTGTCCTGAGATACCCCTTCAAAAACCGTTATCAGATTTTCATGGGTCATCAATTCTGAAACCAACTGCTCAGGGTCAGAGGCAAATCTGACATCGCGGTGAGTTAATATACCAACTAGCTTCCCCTTGGCACGACCGCCCTTTTCGCCATTTTTAACGACGGGAATACCGGAAATTTTGTGATTCTGCATGAGGTTGTGGGCATCGGCCAGAGTAGCTTTTGGCCCGATTGTAATGGGGTTTACCACCATGCCGCTTTCAAAGCTTTTTACCTGTTTTACCTGCTCGGCCTGCTCATGTGGTTCCATGTTGCGATGGATCACGCCCATGCCCCCGGCTTGAGCCATGGCGATGGCCATATTGCTTTCGGTTACGGTATCCATTGCCGAGGAAAGAATGGGAATGTTGAGTTCAATATCGGCCGTTATGCGGGTTTTTAGATCAACTTCAGCAGGAATAACGCTGGATGCGTCCGGTTGTAGCAAAACATCGTCAAATGTCAGCGCTTCTTCTCCGGTGCTCGATGAAATTATCTGTGCCATAGCCAGTCTCCTGGGTGTTTGAATTTGGTCGAAATATTGAGATTCACACCTCCCACAAAAGAATCGCTGCAATCGGGGAGTTGGCGCCGGTAACTATCACGGGGCAGGGGGCTTGACCAGAGCGCTGCCAGGATAAGTGCACTTGCGGTTATCCGTTTCGGCAGCGCGACCACTAATTAAAGAGCGCTGCCAGGATAAGTGCACTTGCGGTTATCCAGCCTGCCGGCGTGAGGCAAAAAAGATCAGCAACAAAGTTGCTGTTTCGGCAGCGCGAGCAAAATAAACTGGCATAGCCATAACACTGCCAGCAAAACTATCTTCGAGTGAAGTGCAAAAAAAGTCCGTCGATCATCACAATAGGGCAGGCTGGTTTTCTGTTTGTTCAAGCCTGACCCAAGTTTTTCTTAGTAAAATGGAGGCGTTGAGGATATCCAATTCTATTGTTTTGCCAAAACCTTTCAAGAGAGAATTAATCCTGTTATCGGCGGTGATGTAGTATTTTGAATGAGCTTTGGTGCTTGAAAGAATCTGGTTCAACCGGGCTTTCATGTCCGTTGTTTGCTGACTTAATCATGAGGCGTTCAGCCAAAATGAAGGATACAATGGCAACAAATACCCCCCCCATCATCTGGCCGATCAACACACCTTCTGCCCCCCAATATTGGGCTCCGAAATACACAAACGGAATGATACCCAAGGTGTTTCTGCCCCAGTTCACCCATGTTGAATAGAACGGGTGGCCCAGGTTATTATATGCGGCATTGGCGACGAAGATCACTCCGGTGAATATCCATGCTAATGATAACGGGCCACAAAACAGAAAAATCAGGTCGCGCGCGACCCCTTGTGCGTTAAACATATCAGCTATCGGAACGCGCAGGAAATATAGAGCAACTACCACCGGAAACACATAGATCACGATCAGGATTATACTGCTGTTGAATGATGTACGCACCCGATCATGTTTACCTGCTCCAAAATTCTGGCCTATAATTGGGCCGATGGCTCCAGACATGGCAAATATCAACGCAAATGCTATGGGTGTAACCCGACCGATGATCGCGATACCTGCGACTGCTGCATCACCAAATTCGGCCATGACTTTGATGACATAAGCGCTGCCAACGGGTGTAGCCACATTGGCAAGCATCGCTGGAATTGCAATTGCGGCAATGAGACGTAAATCGCGACCGATTGCGCTGGGGGACAGCCAGACAAAGCCGCCATAGCGACGTATAATGTACCACAGAGCCGCTCCTGCTAACGAGAGCCGCGATATTACCGATGCCCATGCGGCCCCCTCCAACCCCATATCGAGTGCAAATATAAATATTGGGTCGAGCACCGCATTTACAACACCGGCGATTAGGGTGACCATCATCGCCAATTTGGCTGCCCCATGGCTACGCAATGCAGCCGAGGCAACTATCCCGATCATAAGAACCGGCATTGTTGGAACGAGAATCTCAAGATAGGAGATCGCCAGGGCTTGGGTTTTGCCCTTTGCCCCGATCAAACCTGTCAGATCCGACAGGTTGGTATAAATTATAGCCGCGAAAATCACCGCAAATGTCACGCCGACAATCAATACATGGGTCAAGAGTTCGGTCGCACGTTTAGCTTTGTTCTCTCCCAATGACCTGGCGATCAAAGCGCCGCCCGCAATGGCCATTCCGATGCTGATTGAGGTGGTTATAAATAAAATTGTGCCCGCATAGCCGACCGCCGCTGCCAACTCATCTATCCCCAGCATTGATATGAATAGCATATCGGCAAGGTCGACGATAAACAGAGCGATAAACCCCATCGCCGCTGTTAATGACATTGAAATTATGTGCTTCGTTAGGCTTCCGCTCAGAAATTTGGCCTGTCCATTGCTATTGGTCATCCATTTTTCTCATTCATAATCGCGCGCAAACGTGTCATCAGATCGTCCTCCAAATCGGTCCGGACCTCATTTAACTTTGCAAGCATGGCTTCGTTTTCATGCATTGGAATATCGGGGTCATGATGCTCCGCCATTAAAAGCATAGCGTTCTGATCCATCTCTCTATAGATGCCAATCATTCGTTTCCCTTGATCGTTCGAATAACCAAGTGCTTCGATCGCAGAGCGTCCCATGCGCAAAGAGCTGTCATAGGTGTCACGAATAATATCGCGGCATCCCGCAGCCCACAAATCATAGACATGAGCACGGTCAACCGCACGCGCAACGATGTGCACATCCGGGTAGTGGTGATGCACGTATTTCACCAATTCAGTAATCTGGTCTTTGCCGTCTATGGCAATAATAAACAACTTGGCTTCACCAAGTCCTGCGGCATGTAAAAGATCGGGACGAGTGGCATCACCAAAATACGCCTGCACATCAAACGCCTTGAGCATTTCAAGTTGCTTGGAACTAAAGTCAATCACGGTTGGTGACAGTCCACCCCCGCGTAGAAAACGGCTGACAATACCACCAACGCGCCCGTGGCCAGCAATTATAATGTCACTTTTTTCGTCAATGTCGTCCGCTTCACGTGTCTCATTGTTCGCAAAGCGCGGTAGGATTACACGGTCGAAGAGAATAAATAGAGCCGGTGTAAAAAGCATCGACAACGCTACGATAAGCAGCAGATTATCAGCCAAATCGACAGGGATAGCCGCATTGCTCACGGCTAATGCAAGCAGGACAAAACCAAACTCACCCGCTTGCGCAAGGCCAAGGCTGAACAGCCAACGATCTGACCCGCCTATTTTAAAAAAGAGCGCCAACAGATAAAGAACCGCTATTTTTAAAACCATCAGCCCAATCGTTAAAGCAAGGATGCTCGACAAATTATCAACCAACAGGCCAAAATTGATACCGGCACCAACGGTCATAAAGAACAAGCCAAGCAGGAGCCCCTTAAATGGATCAATATCGCTTTCCAGCTCATGGCGATATTCGCTGTTGGCAAGAACGACACCGGCCAGAAACGTGCCTAGCGCCGGCGACAGACCAACAAGCGACATAAGTAAAGCAATCCCGACAACGATCATCAATGCGGTGGCTACAAACAATTCGCGCAATTGTGCGGCAGCGATAAACCGAAAGATCGGGCCTGTTAAAAGCGACCCTGCGACAATCACCGTCGCGACAGCACCCAGAGTTACCAATGCCACACCCCAGCCAGGTAAGCCATCAACAAGGCTCATCGAGCCGTCATGTCCACTGCCCTCGCCGGCGGCACGCGACAAGGCCTCCGTTAATTCGGGAAGGGCCAATAAAGGCACCAGCGCCAGCATAGCAATTACCGCAATGTCTTGAAACAAAAGTACGGAAAAGGTCGATTGGCCTCCGTCACTTTTCATCAGTCCTTTTTCGGTTAGTGTCTGCAAAACAATTGCAGTCGATGACAAAGCCATCACCAGACCAATCGTCAGTGCAACAGACCAATACACACCAAAAACCATCGACACAGCCATAACCAGCGCGGCGGTGATTGCAACTTGTCCCCCGCCAAGCCCCAGCAGTTTCGCCCGCATGGACCACAGCAGCTTTGGTTCCAACTCAAGCCCGACCAGAAACAACATCATCACCACACCGAATTCAGCAAAATGCTGGATCGAAACAACATCCACCTGCAGCAATGCCAGTAGTGGGCTGATCACAATGCCTGCAATCAAATATCCAAGAACTGAGCCCAGACCCAACCGCGAGGCTATGGGTACAGCGATCACACCGGCAATCAAAAAAACGAAAGCTAAAAGTAAAAAGTCAATCATTAAATGTATCCTCTGATACTTATATTTTGCTCTGCCCGCACAAATACACCAACAAGTTTAGAAATCAAATCTAACGCCCGTTTCTTTTTCTGTATATTCCCATAGCTTGGCCCCGATTTCCGGATCGCGGGCATAGGGCGCAATAAATGCCGGTGCAGGATATCCATTTACCTCGCCCTCACCATCCGGCCCGATATATGCGAATTTCTCCATTTCCTCAGTGGCGGCAAAAAGGGTGGAAAATGCGCCCTGATTTGCATTCATATAAGCTACAGTTTCAATCATTTCGGGGGCGTCCGTTCGCAGCAATTCGGTTTTGCTGACGCCGGGATGGCACGCGGTTGACAATATATCCAATCCGCTGGCATCTATCCTGCGTTGAAGTTCAAACGAGAAAATCAGATCGGCTACTTTACTCTGACCATACTCGCGAAACTTGTTGAACGGTTTTTCCAGCTTGAGATTATCAAAATCGATTGTACCGTTGCGATGCGCCATACTGCTAAGCGTTACAACACGGCCATATGCGGATTTTTTTAGCACCGGAAACAACAGGGCGCTCAGCACATAATGGCCGATGAAGTTCACACC
>CAZMVQ010000028.1:29291-30651 GCA_964569865.1 uncultured Devosia sp. | reverse complement strand
CATACCCAGACTTCAGGGGTGTCTTTAACCGAGCAGGACCCGCAAAATAATATTGTTCGCACGGCGTTTGAAGCTATGGCGGCGGTGCTTGGTGGCACACAAAGTCTGCATACCAATTCATTTGATGAAGCAATTGCTTTGCCCAGTGATGCATCGGCGCGGATTGCACGCAATACGCAATTGATCCTGACCCATGAAACCGGAATTACCGACATTGTCGACCCGCTTGGTGGCTCTTATTATGTGGAATCTTTAACTGCGCAACTGGTGGCCGGGGCAGCAAAAATTATCAAACAGGTGGAAGAAAACGGGGGGATGACCAAGGCTGTTGCTTCTGGCTGGCCCTCGATGCAAATCGAAAAATCTGCCGCCTTGCGCCAGACAAAAGTCGATAAGGGGGAGGAAGTTATTGTTGGGGTGAACCGCTTTGTTCTGGAGGAGGAGAGTGAATTTTCAACCCGTCAAATTGACAATGACGAGGTAAGAAATCAACAAATTTCGGGGTTGAAAAAAGTCCGGCAAAACCGCGATAATTCAGCTGTGCAGGCGGCGCTGAAAGCCCTGACGGATTGTGCGCAATCGGGAAAAAGAAATCTGCTTGAGGCAGCGGTTGATGCGGCAGAAAAACGGGCCAGTCTTGGTGAGATTTCAACGGCCATGGAAAAGGTTTTTGGTCGCTATGAAGGGCAGGCCAAAATTATCTCCGGCGTGTTTAGTCGGGCCTATGAGGGGGATGCGCAGTATAATATTTTGCTGGAGCGGATCAAAAACTATGAGAAAAAGCATGGACGGCAACCAATAATTTATATCGCGAAAATGGGGCAGGACGGTCATGATCGCGGTGCCAAAATTATTGCCACAGCTTTTGGTGATATGGGGTTTACCGTAAACTTTGGTTCACTGTTTGAAACAGCATATGAAGTGGCAAATCATTTGAAAAATATGCAGGTGGATGCGGTGGGAATTTCGTCGCTGGCGGCGGGGCATAAAACCCTTGTTCCAGAACTTATTGAACTGATGAAAGATCAGGGGCAGGACCATATTCCGGTAGTTGTGGGGGGGGTTATTCCAAGGGAAGATTATCAGTTTTTATTTGCTGCGGGAGTGGCAGAAATTTTTGGACCTGGCACCAATGTTTTAGAGGCGGCGTTTGCAGTGCTTAACCGGATTGAAGGCAAGGAAACCAACCTATGATTGGCAGGCTGAACCATGTGGCGATTGCGGTGCCGGATTTGGATAAAGCCGCAGCCAGATATCGTGATGTAATGGGTGCAAAAACCTCTACGGTTATAGAGCTGGAAGAACATGGGGTGTCGGTGGTTTTTGTGGAATTAGACAATACAAAAATTGAACTTTTGCA
>CAZMVQ010000028.1:24824-29191 GCA_964569865.1 uncultured Devosia sp. | reverse complement strand
TCTCGCCGCGCTGTTCAAAGTTTTTGAACTGGTTTTGCGAAGGTGCTCCGGGAGATAATATCAGAGTGTCAGGTTGGTCTGGATTATTCTTCAAAAATTCAAAAATTTCACTCAGGGAATTAACATTAGAGGTAGAATATTTTTGATTTTTTTCCCTTAGCATTCTTGCGATTCGGTGGCCGGTATCGGGCAAAAACCAGATGTGCGACAGGGGAGCTTTTTCAAGGAATTTTATCAGATCATCATAGTTCTGATCGCGGTCCAGACCGCCAATAATCAGGGCCGGTTTTTTTTGCCCGTAAGCGAGAATGGCAGCCTTTGTTGCCTCTGGATTGGTGGCAATTGAATCGTTTACAAAAGTCCTTTTTCCAATGGTGATTTCTTCAAGCCGATGGGGCAGGGGAGTGAAATCTTTAATGCCTTCCAATATTGCTTTTTGTTCTACTCCCATGCCGATCGCGATACGCGTTACCAACATCGTGTTATGAAGATTATGCACACCAACCAATCTGGAAACGTTCACCTGATTTTTTACCTCCAGATAAAAATCATCGCCGGGCGGGGGCAGGGTTTTATCTAATTCCTTCTCTTTTTCCGACAGGGTTTTGTGGGCGAGAACCTGTTCGCTAAGAGCGTATTTGGCAGGCGGTTTCTGGTGTAATAAATTCAGCTTGTCAAAGAAATATTTTTCTTCGGTTTCATGCCAATCCAGATGCTCAGGAAACAGTGAAGTGACCCCGATAAAATCAGGGGCAAGTTTTAGGTCTGCGCATTGAAACGATGAAAGTTCAAGCACAACATATTCATGAGCATCAAGCTCTAAAACTGGAATGCCGATATTTCCGGCAAGACCCACATCAAGCTCGGCGGCTTGCAAAATGGTGAACAATAATTTGGCGGTGGTGCTTTTGCCTTTGGTGCCGGTAAAGGCGATAACTTTGGCATTGCCCCGCTGAAATTTTGCCCACAGATTTACGTTGGTGGTTATTTCAATTCCGGCTGCTTTGGCGGCAATTAATTCTGGTTTATAAATGGAAACTCCGGGGGAGCGGATGATGGTTTTATAGGTGCCACTTTTAAACGCTCCCAAAAGTGAGTCGATCGACACCTGCAAGCTGTCAGGTATATCTGCTTTCCCCTCATCAACGCAGACATGGACTTTTACATCCGGTGCGACCCTTTTTAAAAATTTGCGGCTGGAAAGGGCTTCGCGTCCGGCGCCATATAATAAAACAGGTCCATTGATGCTCATTAGCGGTTCTCTTTGACGGTTGAAAAGGTTTTTAAACCCTGCCGCGAATGAATAGCGCGATCATGGTTGCATTGCTATTGCCGGGGGCAGGTTTTTAGTAAATTCGCAATTGCAGGCGCTGAACAATGTTCTCGCCAATTCTTTGATAGCCGAATTCACGCATGGTGCAGTTCCAGCTATTCTGTATTTTTTCAATCTTAAACAGATTATAGCGGGCCGGGGGGGAATTGCTCGAAGGGCAGGTGGAGGCGGCAGCGACCCCGATTACCGGAATTTTTGAATCTTGTCCGTCTATCGTATGAATTGAAGACTTGTGGGTATGGCCGTGTAAAACCATTTCTGCACCATTGGCTTTAAGTATCTGACGAAACAGTTTTGCGCCAGCCAGAGCCTTTCGATAAGGGCGGATAAATTGTTTTATGGGCGGATGGTGAATGGCCACGATGCGAAAAAAACCGGCATCACCTAAAATTTGCAGACATCTGGCCAGACGCTCGCCCTGTTTTTTATCAAAATGTCCAGCGGCAATAAACGGGGGGGTGGCAATGGCGCTGGAGCAACCGATGACTGCCACCTGATCGATCCGGCGCACATATGGATAGGGGGATTGATCAAGAGTTTCGCCACTGGCATAGGGGCCATAGGCTTTTTGCGCTTTGGCCAAGGCCCCGTGCAGATATGCATCATGATTGCCCGGCACCATGCAAACCTGAGAGCTTGTGCCAAGTCTTTTAAGCCACTTTGCCGCAGTCTCGACTTCTTTTGGCAGGGCCAGATTAACCAGATCCCCGGTGACAACGCTCATATCTGCCCGTTGGGAAGAAAGGTGATCGGCCAGATTTTTTGCCGCATCAGGGCACATGTCTTGGTTGCGTTTAAGTTTCCAGTTTATGTATCCCGTGGCGCGTTTGTTGAATAAATCGCGCAGGCGCACCTTGGGAAGGGGAGCCAGATGAATATCGGAAATGTGGGCGATGGTACTCATAAAAAATCTAATGCCACAAAAAATGTAAAAACCAAACCTAGGGAAGAATTTTTATTAGTTGCAGATTGCTCTTTGATATAGCTTACAATTTGACGCAGTTATAATTATTGCAGCTTTATAAATTTTTACAAAAGGAATTGAAGTGATTTTTGCGCGTAGAGTTCTTGCAAAATTTTTGTTGCTTATGGTCTCCATGGGGCGGTTCATGTCACTTGGAGCGCGGGCGGCGGTGATTGATGGGGACCGGATTTTGCTGGTTCATCATACCTATGTGAAGGGCTGGCAATTACCCGGAGGCGGAGTTGAGCGCGGACAGACATTCGAAAGCACCATGCGCAATGAATTGATGGAAGAGGCGGGCTTCGAGGCAGGGAAAAATGTTGAATTGCATGGGATTTTTCTCAACAATTTTATAAGCAAACGCGATCATGTGGCACTTTATGTGGTGCGCGAATTTACTAAAGTGCGCGAGTTTGAAGCCAACAGGGAAATTGCTGAGATTGGCTGGTTCAGGCATGATCAATTGCCGGACAATATGGCGTATGGCGCCAGAGAGCGGATTGAAGAAATTTTTCAGAATCGGGAAAAAAGCCTTTATTGGTGAGGTTTTTTTGATTGGTGAGGTTTTTTTGGATTTATGTTGGCAGGTGTCAAATTTATCAAAAACAAGCAGTGCTGGACGACAAAATTTCTTCGTGCTAAAAGTCGTAATTCTAATCTTTGAAAGCCTTTTTATAAGCGTCATGAAAAATATAATTACATTAACTAACCGACGAAGCTTCTTCAGCCTCCTGCGATGAGGTTTAGAGTAATGGCGCTTTTTTGCGCCCGGTTTGTTTTGTAATTTTTCGGATTTCTCCAATGACAGATAAGATTTTTAAAAAAGCTGCCGTTGCAGCCGGTTTTTCAGCGATAAACCAACAATATGCGCCGTTTTCGGTTCGCCTGCAAAGTCATGACGATAATGATTGGGTTGAAAACTTGCATTCGCGGGCGTTCGGGCCGGGAAGATTTGCCAGAACCGCTTTTCGGGTGCGCGAAATATTACCGGTTGATCCTGAGCTTTGTTTGATTGCTCTCCTCGAAGGCAAAAGAGTTGGTTCAGTGTGGATGACGCCCATAACCTTGGGCTCCCATAAGGGTTGTCTTTTGGGGCCTTTGGCAATCGAGCCGAATTTTCACAACAAGGGTTTGGGCAAAATGCTGGTGAAGATTGTTACCCAGATGGCGTTAAACCGTGAAATTTATGAATTTGTGGTTTTGGTCGGTGATGAGAAATATTATGGGGATATGGGGTTTGTAAAAGCAAAGGCTAGAACCATTATTTTCCCCGGTCCCGTTGATCCCAATCGCATACTTATTTGCTCTCACAGGGGAGATCATGCTAAAAATTTGAGTGGAAGCATCCTGTAAAATTCAAGCCGTTATTGTGAGCCGGTTGCTATGGGACAATTGGTATGAAGGACAGCATATGCAGGAGCGACAAGACATTCTTTTGCGTATCGAGCAACAATTGCTTGTGCAAGCGCCGGATTTCAGTGAAGCCACAGAGCTGGTGCCAGACTGGATACCCGATATACCGTTTCATGACCCTCCCGCTCCGGCTGCGGTTTTAATCGCTTTGGTAGAGCGAACGAGTGGCATTGGAGTGGTTTTTACTTTGCGTTCAAAGGGATTGCGTGCCCATTCAGGTCAGATCGCTTTTCCCGGTGGTAAGCTGGATGAAGATGATGCAAATCCGGGGGCCGGGGCGTTGCGCGAAGCACAAGAAGAAATCGGCCTTGATCAAAATAAAGCAAAAATCCTCGGGTATATGCCCTCCTATCTGACCGGAACAAATTATCTTATTATCCCTGTAGTTGCCAAAGTGCAGGGCGACGCAAAATTTAAAGCCAATCCGCTTGAAGTTGATGAGGTTTTTGAAATCCCCCTTGATTTTATTCTCAGGGAGGAAAGTTTTTCAACCTTTGCAATTGAAAGGGGCGGGCGGGTGCACAAAACCTGGCAGCTTAACCATGATGAGCATGTTATATGGGGAATAACCGCTAATTTAATCCGTAATTTTCGTGATCTGATTATAGCTGGCATGGACATTAAAAGTGCATAGTTTTGAAAAGTGCATAATTTTGA
>CAZMVQ010000028.1:14333-24724 GCA_964569865.1 uncultured Devosia sp. | reverse complement strand
AGTGCATAATTTTGAGGTGATGACGTGCAAAAAGCGCTGCTAATCGATCGGCATAACGCCATCATTGCCTTAAGGGGGGCATGGTGGGTTAAAGACAGAAATGTTCAAAGAATATTTGAAGTTCTGGACGGTCGTGAAGGGCGAACAAAAGCCGTGGGCGGAATTGTGCGGGATAGTATATTATTTGGCTCCCACCGTGGGGCCGGAGGCGGTGGAACCGACATTGATATGGCAACGGAGCTGCTTCCCAGTGAGGTTATGGCTTTGGCGCGCAAGGCGGGCATGGCCTGTTATGAAACCGGAATTGAATATGGGACCGTTACCGTTCGAAACGGGGACATTGCCTGCGAAGTGACCAGTTTGCGCCGAGACATAAAAACTGATGGTCGGCGGGCGGTGGTGGAATTTGGCACAGACTGGGGAGCTGATGCCAGACGTCGGGATTTCACCATGAATGCTCTATATTGCGATATGAGAGGTAATCTTTTTGATCCTTTGGCAGCCTTTGAGGATTTGAAAGAGCGCCGGGTACGATTTATCGGCGACCCGGATCAGCGACTGGCAGAGGATCGGTTGCGCGTTTATAGATTTTTTCGTTTTACCGCCAGTCACGGGGATGAAATTGGCGATGAAGAGGGTCTGGCGGCCTGTAAAAAATTTAGTGGGGATTTGGGCAATTTACCGGCGGAGCGCATCGGGGCTGAAATGGAGAAAATTTTTGCCCTGCCAAAAATTGCCGCCACATTGGCCATGATGACAAAAGCCAATGTTATTGATCTGGATATAGGTTCACTAAGTGCGTTGGCCTCTTATGAGGATATAACAGGGGTGCCGACCATTTCAGCGCGGCTGGCAATATTATTGGGCCAAATGAAGATTGAATTTCTTAGAAAAAGCTGGCGATTGTCAAACTCCATTTGCGCCGAGGCGATTTCAGTTCGTGAAGTTGCGCAAATGATGATTGCAGGAGAGCATTTTCAAGCGGCTTATAAATATGGGCGGCTTGCCTATGTGGCACTGCCGGTGGCGGCGGCAATCGCTAATTGGTCAGATGACGAATATGAAAAAACCAAGGATTTATGGGATAGTATGGATGTGCCCTCGTTTCCCATTAGTGGCAATGATCTGTTGAGTTCTGGATTTGCGCAGGGGGAAAAACTGGGTCAGGCGTTGCGCGAGATAGAGGCGGAGTGGGTGAAAAGCGGCTTTAAGCTTTCGCGCGTGCAGATGCTTGAGAAGATAAAAGTTTTTTTGGGCTAAGCGCGGTGCTTGAAATTTAAGGGCAATGTTGTGGCGCCAATATTCATTGCAAATCTTCAAATCCGGCGGTGAAGCGCAAAGCCTCACCAATAATCATGGCGCTGGAAACAGCAACGTTGAGCGAGCGCAATTGCTCTCGCATGGGAATGCGCACACGTGCATTGCAGATTTTAGCTACCTGAGCCGGTACTCCCGCTGATTCGCGACCTGCCATTAAAATATCATCAGGGCGATATTCAAATTCATAGGCCGAAGTGCTGGATTTGGTGCTCATGAGCACCAGTCGCGCATTCGTTTTTGATTGCCATGCCTGAAAATGTTCAAAACTGTCATGCTCGTGCAAATCAACATGATCAGCATATTCCATGGCTGAGCGGCGAAATACTTTGGCAGAAAATGTAAAGCCGGTGGGGTGAATAATATGCACCGGCACATCCATACAGGCGCACAGGCGCAGGATTGTTCCGGTGTTTTGCGGAATATCAGGTTGATAAAGTGCAAGGCTTAACGGCATCAGGTTCTATCCAGCGGGTAAAAAGGCTCAAAGTAATCGGTCAGATCGTCAATCGGGTGAAAACCTTGTAGCAAGGGAAAATTCCGGCGAAAATACAAATAAAGGTGGGTATAGTGTCGCAGATGGGGTTTGTCATCTTTGTTGAGACTGGACAAGTGCTGACAGTGGTGCCAAAAGACAAGAATCTGCCAGTCTGCATTTAGAACGGTGGGGTCGGCGCGCTAATGGGGATATGTTGAACATTGGCGCGGCGGAAATTGGGACAATTTTAATCGGGCGGAGATTGGCAAAGTGGCGAGTGACGCAACTACCGATACTACAAAACGCGACTTTTTATATGTTGCGACCGGCGCTATGGGCGCCGTTGGAACTGCAGTGGCCGTTTGGCCGCTGATTGATCAGATGAACCCGGATGCATCTACATTGGCGCTTTCCACCATTGAGGTGAATTTAAGCCCGATTGCTGAAGGTGAATCGATTACCGTGATGTGGCGGGGGCAACCGATATTTATTCGCTATCGAACTGCGGATGATATTGCTCAATCCAAGGCAGTGCCTCTGGAAGAGCTAAAGGACCCGGCAAGCGATGCGGAGCGGGTAACCGAGGGCCAGGAGCAATGGTTGGTGCAAATTGGTATTTGCACCCATTTGGGCTGTGTGCCAACGGGACAGAAAAGCGGAAGTGCCAAGGGTGACTTTGGCGGCTGGTTCTGTCCTTGCCATGGATCGCACTATGATACAGCAGGGCGAATTCGCAAGGGGCCGGCACCGCTTAATTTGGTTTTGCCTGATTATAATTTCTTGAGCGATACGCTCATCAAGATTGGCTAAGGGGGCCCATCTGATGTCTGGACATTCCAGTTACAATCCAACTAGTCCTGTTGCAAAATGGCTAGACTCCCGTCTGCCGATCATGCGGTTCTCAAAAGAACACCTGATGGATTTTCCAACACCTAAAAATCTCAACTATTGGTGGACCTTTGGGGCAATCCTTGCCTTCATGCTGGTTGTACAGATTGCCACCGGTATAGTTTTGGCCATGAATTATACACCTGATGCCGCACTGGCATTTGATTCTGTCGAAAATATTCGACGTAACGTAAATTATGGTCGCATCATTCAGGCAACCCACGCTGTTGGCGCCTCGATGTTTTTTGTAGCGGTTTATGTGCACATTGGTCGCGGCCTCTATTATGGCTCCTATAAGGAACCGCGCGAAGTTTTGTGGCTTCTGGGTGTTTTGATCTTCGTTTTGATGATGGCAACATCCTTTATGGGTTATGTGCTTCCATGGGGACAGATGAGCTTTTGGGCGGCAACGGTTATCACCAATATTTTCTCGGCAATCCCGATAATTGGCGATCCTTTGCTACAATTGCTGCGCGGCGGATTTGCAGTTGATAATGCGACGCTAAACCGCTTCTTCTCTTTGCACTATTTACTGCCGTTCGTTATTGCGGCGGTTGTGGGGCTGCATATCTGGGCATTGCATGTGCCGGGCAATAATAATCCGGTTGGTGTCGAGGTTAAATCCTCCCACGATACGGTGCCGTTTCATCCCTATATCACCATGAAAGATTTGCTGGCGATCGTAGTGTTTTTAATTCCTTTCGCCTGGTTTGTATTTTTTGCCCCTGATATTCTTGGGCACCCGGACAATTATAAACCTGCCGATCCGCTGATCACTCCAGCCCATATTGTTCCTGAATGGTACTTCTTGCCCTTCTATGCAATTCTGAGGGCCATTGATTTTGATATGTGGTTTATCAGCGCAAAACTTGGTGGCGTGATATTCTTTGGCGGATCAATCCTGGTGCTGTTCTTTGTGCCATGGCTTGATGGGTCCAAAACCCGCTCCGGCACTTTCCGCCCATTGTTCAAACCGTTTTACTGGTTGTTTATTTTCAACTTCTTCCTGCTGACATATCTTGGTGCACAGCTGGCGGTGGAACCTTATTCGACGCTTTCCAAGATCGCCACGGCATATTATTTCGGATATTTCCTGATAATCCTGCCCATTGTATCAAGGATTGAAACTCCAAACCCGTTGCCTGCCAGCATATCTGAAAGTGTGCTTGGCAAGGGCAGCTCGTGATTAAAGGGAAGGACAGGAAAAATGAATAAAATGAACAGGTTTTTCAAAAGCGTTCTTCTGGCAGTTGGAGTTGCTATTTCAAGTGCCATGTTGGTGGTTCCGGCAAGTTCGGTAGTGATTATTGACGCTGAATTGCAGGATTGGTCATTTGCAGGTGTTTTTGGTCGTTATGACAAAAATCAATTGCAACGTGGATTTCAGGTGTTTCAGCAAAGCTGTGCTGCTTGTCATGGGGCCAAACAGATAGCGTTTCGCAATTTGAGCGAAGAGGGAGGACCATCCTTCTCTGAATCTCAGGTTAAGGCACTGGCGGCTGAATATATTATTATCGATGCTGAACTTGAGGATGGTGAACGTGCAGCCATTCCCGCTGATATCTGGCCTGAACCTTTTGCAACCATTAGAGAAGCAAGGGAGGCAAATAGCGGGGCCTTTCCTCCAGATTTTTCTCTGTTGGCTAAAGCTCGCGGAATTACTCAGCGTTTCCCGGCATGGGCATTGAATTATTTCACAGCCTATCAGGAAGGTGGAGCCGACTATATTTATAATCTGTTGGTGAACTTTACCGACGCTCCTGAAGATTATGAGGTTCCGGCAGGACAATATTGGAATGCTTATTATGGCAGCACTCTGGCTATGGCATCACCATTGTTTGACGGCATGGTAGATTATGAGGGAGATGAATTTCCCGAAACTACAGAGCAATATGCCTTAGATGTAGCAGCATTTATGATGTGGATGGCTGAGCCGGGCCTGAATTCTCGCAAACAGATGGGCTTTCAGGTATTGATATTCCTGTTTGTTCTGGCAGGAATGATGGTGATGGTTAAACGCAAGCTATGGTCTGACGTTAAGCATTGAGCTTATTTTTCATCTGCTAGCAATTATAAGGCCGCCTTTTGGGGCGGCCTTTTTTTTGTGAGAATCAGGTAAACTGTCGCTATGTCTTGATCAGATGTTGAATTCCTCAACCTTTGTCTTGACTAGCAGACGAGGCAAGTGCAGAAAAATTTGCATTTGTTTGTGCAAATCATTCTTCACGAATTCCCATTTTGAATTATTCTGGAGCTTTCGATGACTGTCGACCTTAAATCATTTGTTCGCACAATTCCTGATTATCCAAAGAAAGGAATTTTATATCGTGACATCACCACCCTGATTGAAAATCCGGAGGGCTTTCGTCAAAGCATTGAGCAGATGGCAAATGCTCATCGTGATCTTGGCATTACCCATGTGGCCGGGATTGAAGCCCGGGGCTTTATTTTTGGAGCAGGGGTAGCGATTGCCCTTGGGGTTGGATTTATTCCAGTTCGTAAATCGGGCAAGCTGCCCGGCGAAACCATTGGTCAGAATTACGCTTTGGAATATGGGGTGGACACCATAGAAATTCACGCCGACGTGGTTGGCAAGGGTGACAAAATTTTGCTTGTGGATGATCTGATTGCTACCGGGGGTACAGCAATTGCAGCGCTAAACCTGTTGCGGCGAACCGGAGCAGATGTTGAATATACTTCGTTTGTTATTGATCTTCCAGATATTGGCGGTGCGGAAAAACTTCGTGCACTGGACGTAAAAATTCATACGCTTATGGCGTTTGAAGGGCACTGAATTTGTTATTGATCAGCGGTCTCATTATTTTGAGACCGCCTTATAATTTGTATTTGCCTAGGTCCTGACCCTAGGTTCTGGCCCTAAATTCTATTCAGATTTTGTTGTTGAATCAGAACCCTGCTTTTTGTCAGTCTTGGTCTTTAGAACCGATGGACGAGCAGGGGGACCTTTTGCTCCCTTATCTGATTTATTTGACCAGGTAGCTTGGCGCATTTTTGGTGGCCGTTGAAAAATTTGTTTTGGCATGAAGTCAATCTCCGGATGTGTTTGCCGGGAAAAAAATCTCCCGGCGATCGGTTAAGAAAAAATATCTCTGGAAGTTTGGGGGACGAGAAACGTACGTGAGTGCCAATTATTTGATGAGCAAAATTCAGGAGCGACTTCAAATATCAAGCAACAAGCGAATTATCGTTTCAATATTTTCATATTCTTACAGCGAAGTTTAGATAAGAATCTGCAGCAAAATTGAGAGAAGAATTTGCAGCAAAGCTGAAGAAGAAAAAAACGGCGTCCGCAATTGCGCTCAATTGATCATTTCGGTCGAGACCTCATATGGAGTTGAACCTTGAATGTAACTGTCGGCCAGCAGTTTTGTCAATAATGCAGAGATATTGGTAGAAGTTTTATCGGCCTTGGTCAGCGCCCTAATAGTTTACGCAGTGCGGGTTTGCTGGCTATCCATTGCAATATGCGCTGTTTCAAACTTGGTTTGAAATCGCGCAACTTTGAAAGCCCCACATAATCGGCGCTGTAAACCAGTTCTCCGCGTTGATTTACCGCCTTCATATTGTTGAACAACAGGCCCCAGCCCGGCAAAGATTTGCTGATGCGTTTATCGGTCACGTTCAATTCAAAACTTATGGTGTCGCCCGGTTTCACGGGGGTAACAAAGCTCATTTTATTGATGCCGGGAGAGGGACCAGAGAGACCGGGCATCTCACCAGCCGCTCTGAGGCGCGCTTCTTCAGCAAACAAGCCGTCGACCAGTTTTCTCTGGCCAACCAGGGCTGTGTGCCAACCTGAGGCGATTATGCCACCAAAGTGGGAGTGTTTGGCAAGTTCCGGGTCGGTGTGGAAATACTGGTTGTCATATTGCAGGTTATATTTGATGATTTCATCTTCACTAAATGTGTGCTCACCAAGCTCTAATTTATCGTCCGGGTGTATGTCTTCGAACCATCGGGTCATTTTTGGTGCCCCTCATCTGTTATTTCGGGGTTGCGCACATCAACCAGATTCTCCAGACTCATGGTCATCACGGTTTGAGATTTTTGATTTGTTATATCAAAATTTAAGGTGACAATTCCCCATTGCGGTCTGGATTTTGTACGGCGCAGATCTGCTATTGTCACCGTGCCGCCAATTGTGTCATTGGCCATTACCGGGCGTTTCCATTTAAGGTTGGTGAATCCTAATCCACCTGCGGAGGCGAGTTTTTTTGGAAAATTTTCCAGCAGTTTTTTAAGGGCGATAGCGCCGGTTTGCCAGCCCGATGCTGCAATTCCACCAAGTAACGAGGCATTTGCTGCCTCTTCGTCAATATGGAAGGGGAAGGGATCAAATTCGGTGGCAAACGTGATAATCATCTCTTTGGTAAGCTTGGTTGCTCCAAGGTCTATTGTTTGACCAATTTCAAGGTCTTCAAAATGTGTGTAGTCTTTAGTAATCGGGTTACTCATTGCAAACTTTGCTCCAAACCAAGGGCCAAAACCACAGTTGACTAAACTGAGGCCATCACAACAGTCTATATGGCAGTTTTTGTGTGTCGTAATAGGGAGGAAGTTGACGTATGCGTCAAGTGTTAAATTTAAACAACATCACATCGCCGTCGGCAACCACATATTCTTTGCCCTCATCGCGAGCCTTGCCTGCCTCTTTGGCGCCAAGTTCACCATTAAAGGCCACGAAGTCATCATAGGCGATGGTTTGGGCGCGAATGAAACCACGTTGAAAATCGGTGTGAATAACTCCGGCAGCGCCGGGGGCTTTGGTGCCTTTGTTAATGGTCCAGGCTCTTGTTTCTTTGGGTCCGGCTGTAAAATAGGTTTGCAGACCCAATAGCTCATACCCTTGTTGAATAAGCTTGTTCAGACCTGCGGTTTCCAACCCTAGAGTTTGAAGATATTCCGCTTGTTCTTCGTCATCGAGCTGGGCAAGTTCGGCTTCAATTTCAGCACAGATAATCACCATAACCGCTTCGTTGTCGGTGGCATATTTGGCGATTTTTTTGGTCATTTCATTGCCGCTGGCCGCTGATTGTTCATCCACATTGCAGACATAAAGGACAGGTTTTGAGGTTAGAAGCTGTAATTCCCGGAATGGTTTTTCTTCGTCATCCGTGCGTTCAACCTTGCGAGCGGGCAATCCCTGTTCAAGCACTTTTGTTGTGCGCTCGATCAGGTCCATGGTCATTTTGGCTTCTTTATCGCCGCCGCGCAGTTTTTTCTCCAGCGCACCAACGCGTTTTTCAAGGCTTTCAAGATCGGCCAACATCAATTCGGTTTCTACGGTTTCAGCATCGGCAACCGGGTCAATTTTGGCATTAACATGGATGATATCGGGGTTTTCAAAGCATCGTAAAACATAGGCAATGGCATCTGTCTCGCGGATATTTGCCAAAAACTGGTTACCCAGACCTTCTCCCTTTGAAGCGCCTTTTACCAGCCCTGCAATGTCGACAAAATTCAAGCGCGCTGGAAGAACTTCCTTGGATTCGGCAATTTTGGCGATGATTTCCAAACGTTCATCTGGCACCGAAACTTCACCAATATTGGGCTCGATGGTGCAAAATGGAAAATTTGCGGCTTGGGCGGCGGCGGTTCTGGTCAGTGCGTTAAACAGTGTTGATTTACCCACATTTGGCAGGCCGACAATTGCACACTTAAATCCCATAATTTATTCCTTGTTGAATAGTTTTTTCAGTAGTCCGGCCAATTGAGAAGATGGTTCGGCGGTCTGGCTATTGCCAGAAATTTTTTCAGCAGTTGAATTTTTGTCAGTTGATGCTGGGTCGGATTTTGTGCTGGTTTTAGAGCCTGTTTTTTTCTTCCGGGGCACATTGCTTTCGTTCACGTCATCATCGGCTTTTTGCACCGCCAGTGCCAATTTGTTCATAAAGGCTGGTTGCTCTTTATTTACAAGCAGGTGGGCATTTTTGGCAATCGATGCAAGTACCGGATCTAGCCAAAGATGATCAACCTTGTGGAAATTGGACAGGACGTGCGAATTGACCAGTTGTTTTTGTCCGGGGTGGCCAATGCCAATCCGCACTCGCTGATAATCAATGCCAATTTGTGGATCAATGGAGCGCAAACCATTGTGGCCATTATTGCCGCCGCCGGATTTCACACGAATCTTGCCGGGATTTAGGTCCAGCTCATCATAGATCACGGTGACATCTTCAGGTTGTAATTTGTAAAATTTTAGTGCCGCATAAACCGCTTCCCCGGAATTGTTCATAAATGTCTGTGGTTTGAGCAGCATTACACGCTGGGAATTTATTTTCCCGTCAGTAAACAGGCCCTTAAACTTTGAGCGGAAGGGGGGGAAGTTATGTTCAGATGCAATAGCATCAACAGCCATAGCACCCACATTGTGGCGGTGCGCGGCATATTGGTCGCCGGGATTGCCCAGACCAACGATCAGGTGCATTGGCTTTCTCCGGTAAAATTTAAGAGGGCCACATCAATTACTGTCGCCCTCTTAATATTTTTAATGCGTTAAACTGGTTTTGAAAAACTAGTCTTTGGAGTCTTCGTCGCTATCTCCACCTTCGCCTTCAGTGGCTTCTTCATCACCTTCTTCGCCTTCTGCAGCTTCATCATCATCCGAGGATTCAGAACGCAGAGCAGATGGTGCTGCAATGGTTGCAATGGTGAAGTCGCGATCGGTAATGGTTGGAACCGCCCCTTCAGGCAGTGTAACCATCGAGATGTTCAAACTATCACCGACTTCTGTACCTGTCAGATCAATTTCAAACCCATCGGGAATTGCACTGGCAAGACAGTTGATTTCAACCGTATGACGAACAATGTTCAGAACAGCGCCGCGCTTGAGGCCGGGGCTTTCTTCTTCATTGATAAAGCGCACGGGCACTTCGATGGTCAGGGAAGTCTTGGCACCAACGCGCAAAAAATCCACATGCATGACAAAATCACGTACCGGATCCAGCTGATAATCCCTCGGGATCACATGGTGTTTTTTGCCATCTAATTCCACATTCATTGTGGTTGATAAAAATCCACCAGCATGGATTGCCATGGTGACTTCTTTAGTTGGAATAGAAATAGGCAGGGGTTCTTTTTTGTCGCCATAGATGACGGCCGGAATTTGATTGTTACGGCGCAGTTCACGAGCGGCCCCCTTGCCCACCCGGTCACGTGCGCTTGCTTTAAGCTCTGTGCTCATTTGATTGTTCCAAATCGGTTGGTGTGGAAAATATCATTTTTTGATCATTCCACGCACCTGTCCTCCAGGGGTGACAGATGCTTCATAAGTGCGGGGATATAGGCCAAAGAGCGGGCTGGGGCAAGTGTTGATTTGCAGGCGGAGATTGAATTCCAATTTTTTTTTCTTATGTTTAATCAAGAAAAAGGGGAAAAGGTAATGAGCAAAGGTTCAAACGAAACAAAAAAGCCGTGGGGACTGGGTCTGGTCTGGATTGCGGGCTGGTTATTCACCATTGGTTTTCTTGGGCATGGCTTTAGGGACGGATTTATCGGCTTGGCCATATGGCCCTATCAATTAGGTGCCGCCATGTCGGGTTTTTGATCCTGATCTAAATTTTGGCTGCGTTCTGGCAACGCCAGTTCTTTTGTTGGTCGCGCTGCCGAAGCAGCAACTTCGTTGCTGATCTTATTTGCCTCGCGCCGGCAGGCTGGAAAACCGCAGAAACACTTTTTCTGGCAACGC
>CAZMVQ010000028.1:12484-14233 GCA_964569865.1 uncultured Devosia sp. | reverse complement strand
GCCACAAGTTTGGCGGAAATTGGAGTTCTTGGCGCAGATTTACGATCCTGACGGGCGTAACCAAAATAGGGAATTACAGCGGTTATGCGCCTGCCAGAAGAGCGGCGGACCGCATCTGAAAGGATCAGCAACTCCATCAGATTATCATTGGCGGGAAATGATGTGGACTGCATGATAAAAACGTCTTCGCCGCGAACATTTTCCTGAATCTCGACAAAAATTTCTTTGTCGGCGAATTTTTTTACCACACAGGCAGCCAGTGGCAGGTCAAGATATTTCGCAACTGCGTCGGAAAATACCGGATTAGAATTTCCAGCCAGCAATATCATAGGGATCTATTCCATATTTTTGATGGGCAGAAATTCCAACCCATCCCCCAAATTTGGCGGCACCAATAGCGCGCTGGAATGCCCAACGCAACAGATTCGTTGTTAATTTGTTAATACGGGTTCATTTTATTGCAATGATGGCAATCTGACGGCCGGTCTCGGTGGAATTGTGGGTGGCAAAACGGTGGGAGAAATATTTTTGCGGATTGGCGTAGGTGCATTCTGCGGTTTGGGAAATTTGGGTTATTCCCGCTTTTTCAATTTCTGAGCGAGCAAAACCGGGCAGATCAAATTGTTGTTTTTTTGTACTATCAGAAATGGCTATAAATGAAGCTGCCTCAGGGTATTTTTCAAGCAGATCAAAAGTGAATTGCTCACCAACTTCATAATTTTCCTGCCAGATGGTTGGACCGATACCTGCGATAATTTCTTCTCGATTAGCACCCAGATTTTCCATAGCTTGGATAGTGTTGGCAACAATGCCTTTTATCGCGCCCTGCCATCCGGCATGGGCAGCCCCGATTATGGAGTTTTTCGGGTCATAAAATAATACCGGAGTGCAATCGGCAATTAAAATTCCCAGACCAATGCCCGAGATTTTGCTGACCATTGCATCGGCTTTTACTGGGTTGTTAAAATCAAAGCCCTCATCAACCACCACGATTTTGTTGGAGTGTATCTGGTGCAGAATTGCTAACCTGTTTAGGGGCAGGCCTAAAGAGCTGGCAACAATCTGGCGGTTGCGAGAAATATTTTCAGGCGCGTCTTTGGTTAGTTTTGAAACATTAAGGCCCTCAAATGGCGCAGGGGAGCATCCCCCCTCGCGACCAAAAAATCCGTGATTGATGCCCGATTGGCTAGCTAAACTTTCTAACTGCTCGAACGGCGCATTAGCGGGGGAAGATATCTGCATGGCTTTGAATAATTTCCCCATTTTGTCACTATCGATCAGGCGGGTAAGATCTAAAATTATTTGCGTTTGTTTTTGAGGGTTTGAAGCGATAATTTTTTCAGCCCGTGTCTCTATACCCAATTGGCGCAGAAAATCACCCTGATTGCCAAGCATTCCCGCCTGTGCACCGGTGTGTCTTGCAGTTTGAATAAGGCTTTGAAAATCCACATGGGCGGAAAGATCTGCACGGCCGGGATTTGCAAGCGGATCGCAAAACTCATGATCGGCAACGGCCTGAAAACTGTCTCCGGTTTGCGAAATTTCATAGCCATAATCAATAATCAACATAGAGCCGGATTGCTTGTTAAGTAATCGGGCCAGTCGGGAAATGGTGGTTAATGACAGGGGGGATGCTTGGAAAATCTCATTTTCTTTTGTCGGAATTTTCAGATGCTGATGAATTTTACTGTTTGCAATTTCTGGCGGCAAGGGCGAGGGAGAAAGACCCCATGCTAATTCGTTGCCCTG
>CAZMVQ010000028.1:0-12384 GCA_964569865.1 uncultured Devosia sp. | reverse complement strand
CGACCGGGGCCAAGTTCGGCAAGGGTAAAGGTTTTTGGGCGGCCTAAAAAATTCCATTGCAGCAAAACCCATGTGCCAAGCATTTCCCCAAACATCTGGGAAATTTCCGGGGCGGTGATGAAATCGCCTTTGGTGCCTATGGGGTTGGATGATGTGTAATATCCCTTTTGCGGATGGGTAAGACACAGGCCCATATAGGTGGAAAGCGACATGGGGCCTTCGCTTTTAATCTGTAGCCTTATGCGCTCACCAAGCGATAATTTTTCCCGATCAGGTTGTTCGATCATGCTTTGGTGACGGGAGTTTTCAGGCCGATGGCCAAAAGAATTATTCCGCCTGCCAATATGGGCAGGGTCAGCATCATGCCCTGAGTTACCCAATCGGTGCCGAATAAATAGCCAATCTGGGGATCGGGCAGGCGAACCTGCTCCACAAGCAAGCGGGACAGGGCATAGCCAATTCCAAAGACACCAGCGGCGAGGCCGGGGCGGCGCAGGCCAAACATCATATGGGTGACAATTCTGATCACGATGAACAGAACAAGCCCCTCAAGAATAGCCTCGTAAAGCTGGGATGGATGGCGGGGTACTTCGCCTCCGTTGGGAAATATAACGCCCCAGGGCATGTCTGTGGCGCGACCAAAAAGCTCGCCATTGACGAAATTTGATACCCGGACCAAGCCAATGCCGATGGGGGAAACGGCGGCCAAAAGATCAAGAGAGGAAAGAAAATTTGCTTTTTTGTGGCGGCCAAAAAAATACATGGCAACCATAACGCCGATAAGCCCGCCATGAAACGACATGCCGCCCAGCCAGGTTTTGAATATATCCATGGGGTTGGCGGCAAAATATACCGGATCATAGAACACTACATAACCAAGCCGGCCGCCAATGATTGCTCCCAATACTGCCCAGACTGCAAAGTCAATAAACTGATCCGGGGTGAAGGGTGGATTGGTTTTGAACCAAAGCGAAGCGCGCTTGAGCAGAAAGCGTCCATAGATAATGCCAAGGCCAATGCCAAATAAATAAGCAAGAGAATACCAGCGCACAATTATGGGGCCGATGGAAAAAGCAATTGGGTCAATATCGGGGAATAGCAAGGTTTGGCTCCGGTGAAATTTATCGCGATTTGTGCAATTATCTGGTTGGGTGGAACATGGGGGCAGTATCGGCTCTGGTCAAGTGCAACATTGGCACTTAAGTAGGTAGGTAATGTCACATTATAGTGGGCGTTTAAACCGCCGGTAAATAAGGAATTTGATATGGTTCAGGGCAGCAAGGTATTTGACGATATTGGCAAATTGATGAACGATGCGGCCGGGGTGGCCGATGGTGTTCGGCGCGAAGCCGAAAATGCTTTTAAGGTGCAGATGGAGAGAATTGTAGCTGACCTTGATCTGGTGAACCGAGAGGATTTTGATATATTGCGCGAAATCGTGGAAGTGCAGTCAGAAGAAATCGCCATGCTGCAAAAAGAATTGTCGTCTCTGCGCACTCGAAAAAAATCAACGCCTAAGTAATTGAGCTTTGGCTCAAGCTAGCCCGTCAGGCAATCTGGTTGCCTGATGTAGCTTGTTGAAAACTATTTATGGTTAACCATTGCTTAACCAAGATTGATGGATTGTTAAGCCTTAAGCACCTGACCCTAAAATTTGCTCTTATAGAATTGTGGGCAAAGTTTTGAATATGGTGCCACACCGGTTGCGGTCGGTGTAGAGTTGAGTGGCAGGACGATTCGTAAAAGTTGAGATATTGCGAAGATGTTTTGCGGATAATTGGCCGGGTTTCACTTGTTGAGACGCCGGGTGGATCTTAGCATATCGAGGCAAGCATATAATGGCACTTTTGCTGCAATCAGAACCAGATCGCACCATGCATCCGGTGGATATAATCGAGCATATTGCTTCGATAAATGATTGGGCGTTTGAGAGAAGCGAAGCGGATGAAATTTCCATAACCGTGCGCGGGGGGTGGAGCGATTACCATGTCACCTTCAGCTGGATGGAGCATATGGAATCCCTGCATGTGGCCAGTGCATTTGATCTGAAAGTTCCCGAAGCGCGCAATGGTGAGGTGAGGAAACTCATCTCCAACATCAACGCTCAATTGTGGATCGGTCATTTTGATATCTGGAGTTCAGAAGGGGTGGTATTGTTTCGCAACTCTCATTTGTTATCGGGGGGCGCTGAGGTTTCTCCACAACAATGCGAAACTCTTTTGCGTTCTGCTACAGAGGCGTGTGATCATTATTATCAGGCCTTTCAATTTGTAGTCTGGGCTGGCAAGTCAGCTCGCGAGGCGCTGGATTATGTATTGTTTGAAACCTCGGGAGAAGCCTAAAAGGATTTTGGTGAGTGGCCCGGTGCAAGACCCTGATTTGAGAATTGATGAGCATTGAAAAGATAAATTCACTGGTTCTGGTAGGTGCCGGAAAAATGGGCATGGCGATGGTCAAGGGGTGGCTTGAGCATGGGCTTGATGCCAGTGCTCTTACTCTGGTTGATCCGATGCCAAGCGAAATCACCAAAGAATTTGCCCGGATGAAAAGTATTTCACTGGTGCCCGAATTTACCTCCCTGAATGCTGATGTTATTGTTCTGGCGGTAAAACCCCAGATTGCAAAGCAGGTCATGGCAAAAATCAGTGACAAAATCCCCAGCAATAGTTTGATATTATCGGTGATTGCCGGATTTTCGCTGGAAGCGCTTAAAAACGCTCTGGGCAGTGATAAAATCGTTCGCACCATGCCTAACACTCCGGCTCAGTTAGGCAAGGGGGTTACCGGGGCAATAGCTAGTGAGGGTGTCGAAGAACAAGAGCGCCAGCTTGCCCATGCTCTGCTTAGCGCAAGTGGAATTGCCGTGTGGCTGGATGATGAGAATCAGATTGACGCTTTAACAGGGGTTTCAGGTTCGGGGCCGGCCTATGTATTTTTGATGGTGGAAGCCATGGCGGCGGCCGGTGAAGCTGAAGGTCTTGATAAGGATATGTCCAATATTTTGGCGCGCCAGACAATTATTGGAGCAGCGGCCCTTTTGGAAGCTGACCCTAGCGAGGCGGCAATATTGCGGAAAAATGTAACTTCTCCCAACGGAGTAACGCAAAAAGCGCTTGAAGTGCTAATGGGAGAGCCGGGGCTTTTTGAACTGATGGGTAAAGCTGTAAAAGCGGCGGCTAAACGCAATAGAGAAATCGGCGAATAGGTTTATTGGCCACAGATTTCAGGTCTGATCCTCAATATTTTTTGTAAGTTGTAATCGGTCGAGCATGGCATGGTCATTCTCTTCAACCATGGCGACAAAAAACCGGTGCACCGATTGTTTTTCATCTGGGGAAAGCTGATCAAGGGCTAAATTGATACGGTTGGCCTGACTTCTAGAAAGTACAGAAAAGAAATCCTTACCCTTTTGGGTGGCAAATAACAGGCGCTGACGCCGATCTGTCTGGCCGGTATGTTGCTCGATATAATCTTCATCAATCAGTTGTCGTAAAACTCTGGCCAGACTTTGCTTGGTGATTTTTAGAATATTTAGCAAATCTGCCACCGGCATGCCGGGTTTGATGTTTACAAAATATAAGACCCGGTGGTGGGCGCGACCAAACTTGTGGCCAGCCAAAAGCGCGTCGGCATCTGAAACAAAATCCCGATACGCAAAGAAAAACAATCCCATTAAATCAAAGGGCATTTCATGCGTTATTGAATTTATGTCAGTAATATTGACATTGTTTTGATTTGATGTCATCTTGGTGCCAATATATTTTTCAACAATCTGTCTCTTATCCCAGAGGGCGAACGGTTTGCCAAGGTGCAGGGTAAAAGGGGCAAGTAGTTTTCGCGTTTGGTTTATATTTTTAGCGGTGCGATTTGTTGAAATGTTGTGGTTCTGGTCTAAATTGATGTTTGTTGTTGTTGGTAAAAACTATTGATTGAATTTTAAGCCAAAAACCGATTGAAATTAAAACTGACTATTTTGTTGTCTGGAGAATGAATAATGAGCGGGAATGCAATGGATCAGCGGGATGGCTGGATTTGGTATAATGGAGAATTTGTACCTTGGGGAGAAGCCAAACTGCATGTTCTGACCCATGGATTGCACTATGCTTCTTCGGTTTTTGAGGGTGAGCGCTCCTATGGGGGGCAGATTTTCAAGCTACGCGAGCACACGGATCGTTTGATCGCTTCAGCAAAATATCTGGATTTTGAAATTCCCTATTCAGCTAACGAGATTGATGAGGCCTGTCGACAGGCTATCATCAAAAACGGGCTGGAAAATTCCCATGATACTTATCTGCGTCCGTTTGCATGGCGCGGAGCCGAAGAATTGGGGGTTCCGGCCCGCAATAACAAGGTGCATCTGGCCATCGCCGTTTGGGACTGGCCCAGCTATTATACTCGCGAGGACCGATTGAAGGGGGCAAGACTTACCATTGCCAAATGGCGACGCCCTGATCCGGCAACCATTCCTTGCAAGGCAAAAGCTGCCGGTCTTTACATGATTTGCATGCTTTCAAAACACGCGGCGATGGATGATGGATATTCAGAAGCCTTGATGCTGGATTATCGCGGGCTGGTGGCTGAAGCAACTTCGGCCAATGTTTTCTTTTATCGCAATGGCGAATTGCATACTCCAACCCCGGATTGTTTTTTGGATGGCATAACAAGGCAAACGGTAATTGATCTAGCCAAACGAAACGGTTTGAAAATTGTTGAGCGGCCAATAAAGCCAGAAGAGCTTGGCGATTTTGAAGAATGTTTTTTAACCGGAACCGCAGCGGAAGTTACTCCGGTGGCCCAGATTGATGAACATAAATATCAGCCCGGGAAAGTCTGCCAATTGCTTGTTGATGCCTATGCCAGCGAAGTCAGGCCAAAATCAGCGGCAGCAGAATAGGGTTTTGCGCTTAAGCATTGCTTGGTAATTACTGCCAGCTTTGTTTAGCCTTTTCATCAATATCTCTGGCTTCAACCCAGCTATGCCCGTTTGCGGTTTTTTCCTTCTTCCAGAAGGGAGCTTCGGTTTTTAGAAAATCCATGATGAATTGCGCCCCCTCAAATGCATCCTTGCGGTGGGGTGAAAGGGTCATCACCTGAACAATTGGCTCACCGGGAACCAGCTCTCCATAGCGATGAATAATGGTGGTTTTTGACAGGTTAAAGCGATTTGTGGCTTGTTCTGCAAAATTTTCAAGCTGAGATTGGGCCAGTTTTGGATAATGTTCCAGAGTCATTGATATAACGGGATTGGTTTTGGGCGAGCGCACAATTCCGGTGAAGGTTACCGCCGCACCGTCAGATATCGCATCGCTTAAAAATTGATTGCTTTCATTTCCCGGATCAAATGTTTCCCTTTGTAGTCGCACAATTATTGACATTTTAGCCCCCGGTCATGGGGGGAAAAAACGCAATGGTTTTTGCGCCCTGCAACGGCGTATCATGGCTAACGATATTCTCGTTAAGCGCTGATTTGATCAGGGAACGTTTTGCAAAAGCTAAAGCAAAGCCTTCATCAGTTTGGCTCTTCCATTCGATCAGATCGCCAATTGTAATTATGTCAGAGGGAGGGGAAACCTCTTCTTCTCCCCGGTTCAGGCGTTCGCGCAGCCATGCAAAATATAGTATTTTTATCTGCATTATTTTTTACCCTTTTGCTCGTTGTCTGCTCCCAAATGGGGCCACGCACCGGCGAAATATTCATAGCCTGTATAAAGGGTTATGGCGGTGGCCAGCCACATTAATCCGACAACCATGGGTTGAACAAAGTCTAAAAGAGGCGATAAAATCAAGCCGCCCAACGCGATCAATTGCAGGGTGGTTTTATATTTTGCCAATCCAGAAACATTAACAATAACCTGTTGGGCACCAAGAAATTCACGCAGGCCCGAAACGCTGATTTCACGCATCATGATGATTATGGCAGCCCAGATCAGTAAACCATTCAAGCTGCCCTCATAGGCAAAAGCTATCAGCAGTGCACCCACCAAAAGCTTGTCGGCAATCGGGTCGAGCATGCGGCCAAGGGGGGAGATCAACTGCATTTTTCTGGCGAGCATACCATCAAAATAATCAGTTATGGCAGCGATTGCAAACAGAGCTAAAGCCCACCAGCGAGCGTTGGAATTCTCCAATAGAATAAGGGCAATAATTACCGGAATTAGTGCGATGCGAAGCAATGTGAGGATATTTGGCAGGGACATTTTATTCTCATCCGGGTTGTTATGATTTAGAGGCCTTAACCCTATCAATATAGAAATTTATCAGTTGGTGGGATTAAAATGATCATAAATATTGCTCGCAAGATGTTTTGAAATGCCCTCGACATCGGCAATATCGGCTATGGCAGCGCGGGAGATGGCTTTTGCCGAGCCAAAGCGGTTGAGCAGGGCGCGTTTTTTTGCCGGGCCTATGCCCTCAATCATATCGAGCGGGTTTTTGACAAATTGTTTTTTGCGGCGGGCGCGGTGGGTGCCAATGGCAAAACGGTGAGCCTCGTCGCGCAGGCGCTGCACGAAATATAACACCGGATCTCGGGCGGGCAGCATAAATGGTTTTTGACCTGTTATATGAAAAGTCTCTCGCCCCGCATCCCGGTCAACTCCCTTGGCAATGGCGACAAGTTTTACAGGTGTTTTCATTTTGAGTTTTTCAAATACTTCGCGCACTGCCGAAAGCTGCCCCTTACCCCCGTCAATCAATATTAGATCAGGCCAATCGGGCAGATCTGCGTCGATAGCATTGTCATCGATAGCATTGTCATTGAGGGCATCGTCTTCAGGCGACTGGCTTTCTTTCATCAATCGGGAAAATCGCCTTGTGAGCACTTCGTCCATCATGGCAAAATCATCGCCGGGGGTCAGCGTGGTGGATTTTATATTAAAGGTCCGATAGTGCTTTTTGGACAGACCTTCGGCTCCGGAAACAATCATCGCGCCCACAGCGTTGGTGCCGGAAATGTGGGAATTGTCATAAACCTCTATTCGTTTTGGCGTTGTGTCCATATCAAATGCATTAGCAACCCCTTGCAGCAGTTTTTTCTGGCTGGCGGTCTTGGATATTTGCCTACCAAGCGCTTCGCGAGCGTTTAGAGAGGCATGGGAAACCACATCGAGCTTTTCGCCCCTTTTGGGTACGATGATTTTAACTTTACTGCCGGCGCGCGAAGATAAGGCGTCTTCGATCAGTTGATGATCTTTTATCGCATGGGAGAGTAAAATTTGCTTTGGTGGAGTACGGTTCTCATAAAACTGCGCAATGAAAGGGGTCAGCACCTCTTCTTCTGTCAGGGAATTATCTGCTCTGGGATAAAACGGATGATTGCCCCAGTTCTGATGGGCGCGGAAGAAAAATACCTGCACGCAAAATTGCCCGGCCTGTTGATGGATGGCAAAAATATCGGCTTCTTTGATTGTTTTGGAAGATATTTCGCCTTGTCCTTGAATTAGGGCCAAAGCGCTTAACCGGTCACGCAGCAGGGCGGCACGTTCAAAGTTTAAATTTGCGGCGGCTTTTTCCATATCTGATGAAAGGCTTTTCTGAATGGATTTTGTGCGTCCAGCTAAAAACAAGCGGGCGTCTTCCACCAGTTTTTGATAATCTTCCTCGCCTATTTCCCCGGTGCAGGGGGCGGAGCAGCGCTTGATTTGATGTTGCAAACAGGGGCGGGAGCGACCGGAATAATAGCTGTCCGAGCAATTGCGCAGCAAAAATGCCTTTTGTAGCGCTGCCAGTGTGCGCTCAACAGCGGCAGGGGAGGCAAAGGGGCCAAAATAGTGACCCTTTGTTCGTCTGGATCCGCGATGTTTAATCAGACGGGGGGCGCTATGATCGGTGGCAATCAGAATGTAGGGAAATGTTTTATCGTCGCGCAGCAAAACATTATAGCGGGGCTTTAGGCGCTTGATCATATTGGCTTCAAGCAGCAGTGCCTCAGCCTCGGTATTGGTTAAGACAAATTCCATATTTGTCGTGGCCGAAATCATCCGGCAGGTACGAATGGGGTTATTTTCATAGCTGGTGTAATTTGCAACTCTGGCTTTAAGATTGCGGGCTTTGCCCACATAAATCACATGGCCATTGACATCGAACATGCGATAAACGCCCGGTGTAGAGGGCAGGTTTTTAACAAATGAAGAAATAACTTTTGGGCCTGTTGGCGTTTCGGTTTTTTTCATTTGATCATCAGCGCTATTGGTCATTTTTTAGCGGGAGTAATTTTTGCCCGTCCGCGCCATTCAAGATGCTCGCCCCCGTCAAGGGCCAGCATCTGACCGGTAATCGAGGAATTATCCAGCAGAAAAATTATTGCCTTGGCGATCTGCTCGGGGGTGGCGGAAGTTTTAAGGGGAAGTTTTTCAATGGAATTTTCAAACTGGTTCTGGTTCTGCCGATCATGGGGCAGAGTTGGGCCGGGACCAATAGCATTCACGCGAATATTGGGGGCCAGAGATTGGGCTAAAGTCTTGGTGGCGGTCCACAATACCGATTTGGAAAGATTATAGGAAAAATATCCCGGATCAATTCTTAAAACCCGCTCGTCAATCATGTTGATAACATTGCCTTGGGTGTTTTTTGGAAGCTGGGCAGCAAAGTCCCGGATTAAAAACATTGGCGCTTTGGCGTGGATTTCAAAATGCCTGTCCCAAAGATTTTCATTAATTGTGGTGGCGCTGTCAGGCTCATAGATCGAGGCATTATTGATCAGGACATTTAAGGGGCCAAGTTTTTCTGCGGCCTTTGCAATCAAATGGTTGCGTTGTTCAGAAATAGAAAGATCGGCAGATATTGCAATTGCCTTGCCACCTTCGGCAATGATCTCATCACAAACCTTGTTCGCGCCTTTTTCAGTCATGTTGAAATGTACCGCAACAGCATAACCATTGGCTGCCAGCTCTTTGGCGATGGTGGCCCCGATCCTGTTACCAGCTCCGGTAATAAGTGCGATTTTGCTCATGGCTTTATCATAGCTTTAAAGCTTGTATCAAGCGAGTGTTTTGGGCTGGAGAAATTATCCGGTGAACGACATAAATAAATAGGTGGCATATGAGGCAGTGAGGGCCAGCCCGAAAAACCTTCCAATAGGGCGGCGCATCAATGCCAGAGCACCAATTAACGCCGAAGAAAAAAGCAAGACCCATAGATCAAATTGTAACAGGGATGCAGCGACCGGAAGAGGAAACATCATGGCGGTAATACCGAGAATGCCAAGAAGATTGAATATATTGGAGCCTATGATATTGCCAATAGCCATGCCCGCCTCGCGCCGAAAACTTGCTGCAAGGGTTGCCGCAATCTCGGGCAGGGTGGTGCCAAAAGCAACGATTGTGGTGCCAATAACAGTTTCGCCAATTCCCCAGATTGCAGCCAGACCAAGGGCACCATCAACGATAAGTCTGGCACCAATGGCTAATCCGATAAATCCGAAGGCCAAAAACATCATGGATTTGAGCAATGTGTCGTTCTCGTCTGGAATTTCCAGATCAACGTCGCCATTGATATTTCCGTTGAGCTTTTTTTGGCGCGCCTTGGAGGCGGCAAGAACCGAATAAAGCAGATAGACAATTAGCGCGATAACAAAAATCAATCCGTCAAGGGCTGAGATCATTCCGTCGGCAGCGATAAAAGCAAAGCCAAGAGATATCACAATCATAAACAGTGCTGAACGCCGAATTCCGGGGGCGGTGAAATAAATCGGTGCCACAAGAGCTGGTAGCCCTAAAACCACCAGAGCGTTAGCAATGTTGGAGCCAACAGCGTTACCCACTGCAAGGCCGGGAGCGCCTTCAAGTGCTGCCTGCAACGAAACAAAAAGCTCTGGAGCTGAAGTGCCCATGGAAATTATTGTCAGGCCGATGATCAGTGGGGGAACATGAAACCGGTTGGCGATGCTGACAGCGCCGCGAACGAGAAAATCTCCGGCAAGGATCAACAGGATCAACCCGGCAATAAAAAATAGCGTGGAGGACATTATTGTTCCCTTTGATTGCAACGATGTGGGCTATTATTTCAACAATTTCAAGAGATAATCTGTTCGTTTGATATATGTTCACATTTTTGAAACCGGCTATTATCAATTAATTTAACCGGTTAGGGTGCGTGGATTGCAGGAAACACGGGCCTAATGGGAGATTAATTTGCTTACAAGTTCGCATATTATTATTGGCGCTGTGGTCACATCACGCCCCCATTTTAAACCATGGCAATTGATGCTGGCCTGGGTTGGCGGCTTTATGCCGGATTTGCCTATATTTTTAATGGTTGCATATTCGCGCCTGGTAAACGGGCCCGGTTATAATTTGTGGAGAAAACCTGACGGCCTTTATTGGCAGGAGCCTTGGCAGACTTTCGGGTCCGTTGCCAATTCATTTCCCCTGTGGGCGCTTGTCGTAATTCTGGCATTAGTGTTGTTTAAATATTCGAGTAGATTTAAAATTTTTGGGCTTGGCCTGCTGATATTTTCAGTCGGATATTTTTTGCATATCAGCGTTGATTTTGTCACCCATGCGGATGATGCATACCCTCAGTTTTGGCCAATTACCGACTGGCGGTTTTTTTCCCCTATTTCTTATTGGCAGCCTGAATATTATGGGCGGATTGTTGGAGTTATTGAAGCTATAATGGGCTTGGCAATTGTGACCTATTTGGTGATAAAATTCAAACAATGGCCCATAAGAATTGCAGCAGTTCTCATGGCTTTGCCCTACGGAGTGAGCCTTTTTTTGCATTTTTAGGTTTTGGCTAAAACGAGAAAATCGCAATAATTACCAGTTGAAACCGGTAGCGCTCTGGCTAAAATTTTCTATTAAACCGGCAACATCCGAAGCTGCGCCCTGGGCGCGAACTGCCTGATCAATCCGGCGAGCTGCATTATAGCCGCGAATTGCAGCTGCTGTTGGATCTGCATTATAATCTTCGTTAAATGTTGCAAAAAAACTATCATTGCCTGACAATTCGCCATTTTCATCAGAAATTTCACCGGGAACCAATAGAGCAATAATCGATTGATCAAGATTGTTCTGAATGGTTGAGGAGCTGTTTTCAGAAGTGAAATAGCTTACAATATTTGCTTGCGAACCGGCATTTATCATCTCGATCTGAGAGGTGATATCTTCGCCGCCATCAATCGTTGTGACGTAAACATCCAACCCGCCAAGATGGCCGTCGCTTTCTTCATTTGGGTGGCCGTCTCGCTCTCTTGTGGCGAGCATGAAACCGTCCAAAAACTGTTTTCCCTGCGCTTCATCCATCCCTGAAAGCGGAATGATAAGGGTTACGTTAAAGCTGTGGGCGAGCGCGCCATTGAGGGTGAAAAAACTTAAAGCGATTGACAATAGCAATTTTGCTAAAGAATTTTTCCATATGGATTTAAGTATTAGATCCGCCATCTTGTTGTTCCTGCCCGTTGAGCTTGTCATAATTGGTGCAAATTGGGTTTATTTCATGGCTTGAGATTTTGATCCGGAAATACAATTTTTTTTGGCTTTTTGTTGCCGATATTGTGAATTAGGGTGTTTTGGCAAGGGGAAATATTTGGAGTTTCCTCAGTAAACGAGTAGGGGACTTAAATATCATGGAAGCACTTCTTCCGATTATTATGCAATTGGTTGCCGGTGGTGCCGGCGGTGGCGGTATTGGCAAACTTCTTAAAAGCGCTGATCTTGGTATGATTGGAAACATCATAACAGGTGCTGTTGGCGGAGTTGGCGGCACTTTTATTGCCGGACTTATTCCGGGTCTTTCCGGCCTGTTGGGTTCAGCTGCCGATATGGCCGGTTCGGTCGGTGAAGTTGCTGGCGCAACCGATGTGGGCGGTCTGGATTTGGGCGCACTGGCTGGTCAGGGTGCAACCGGTTTGGTAGGCGGGGGCATACTCACCGCTGTTGTCGGTCTGGTTAAAAACTCCATGTCTGCCAAGTAAAACTGTCGGCCAAGTAAAACTGTCGGCCAAGTAATCAGAACGATTTATTTTGTCACAAACGTCCGGGAGAAGTTCCGGGCGTTTATTATTTAAAATCTATCGACGCAAAGCCGCGATGACGAACATTACCAGCCCGGCAAAAAATATCATCGCGCCGAGGGGCCCAACCATAAAAAACGCCATGGCAAAAATTGTGGGCATGGACCCCTTAAGAAAAAGCGTCGACAACCACAGGGGTATAATGGCGATGGCCAGCATCAGAGCGCCGGTGAATAAGGTGGCGCGGGCCCAGCGGGAAAGTTTCATAAGTCCATAACCTGATTTTGCCCTTTAGGTGTTTTGCAGTGCTTTGCCTAAACCGAATATGAACATAAAAGCCAGCGCCGGTTAAGCTAGCCTATGCGAGCCTTGGTAAAATTCACCAAAAAAGGCTTGATCAGAAAAATGGCTTATGTTGATGCAAAATCTTT
>CAZMVQ010000027.1:24927-30932 GCA_964569865.1 uncultured Devosia sp. | reverse complement strand
ACCGTTGAATTTTTAATGGATATAGACAGTGATGAATTTTATTTCATCGAGGTCAATCCGCGAGTTCAGGTTGAGCATACGGTAACTGAGGAAGTTACCGGAATTGATATTGTCAAAGCCCAGATACGCGTTATGGAAGGGGCGGTGATTGGCACAGAGCAATCAGGAATTCCGTTACAAAAGGACATCAAACTCAACGGTCATGCCCTGCAATGCCGGGTGACAACAGAAGACCCGGAACAGAACTTTATTCCCGACTATGGCCGCATAACCGCCTATCGCGGGGCCACCGGATTTGGGGTTCGCCTTGATGGGGGCACTGCCTATTCAGGGGCGGTGATCACGCGTTTTTATGACCCGCTGCTGGAAAAAGTTACCTGTTGGGCACCTACTCCGCAAGAAGCTATCGCCCGCATGGACCGGGCATTGCGTGAATTTCGCATTCGGGGAGTTTCCACCAATCTGGCCTTTCTTGAAAATATTATTGGTCATGAAAAATTCAGGGATAATTCTTATACGACCCGGTTTATTGATAATACTCCATCGCTGTTTGATATGCCCAAGCGTAAAGATCGGGCGACAAAATTGCTCACCTATATTGCCGATGTGAGCATTAATGGCCACCCGGATGTAAAGGGAAGGGCAAAGCCGCCAGCCGACGCGCCCAAACCCGTTGTGCCAAATTTGCCCCCGCTTTCAATTGTTGAAGGCTCGCGTCAAATTCTTGAGCGTGAAGGGCCAAAGGGCTTGGCGACATGGATGCTGAAACAAACTCAGGTGTTATTTACCGACACCACCATGCGCGATGGTCATCAGTCGTTGCTGGCCACCAGAATGCGAACCCATGATATTGCTGCAATTGCCAAAGCATATTCGCGCGGAATGCCAAATCTATTCTCCCTTGAATGCTGGGGTGGGGCGACGTTTGATGTTTCTATGCGTTTTTTGAACGAAGACCCGTGGGAGCGCCTAAAACTTGTTCGAGATGGCGCGCCAAACATTCTCACCCAAATGCTTTTGCGTGGAGCAAACGGAGTGGGATATACAAATTATCCCGATAATGTGGTGAAGTTTTTTGTTGCTCAGGCGGCGAAAGGCGGGGTGGATATTTTCAGGGTTTTTGACTGTTTGAACTGGGTTGAAAATATGCGCGTCTCCATGGATGCGGTGATTGAAGCCAACAAAGTTTGTGAAGGGGTAATTTGTTACACCGGGGATATCGATGACAGTGATCGCATTAAATATGATCTGAAATATTACATCAATCTGGCCAAAGAGCTGGAGGCGGCAGGCGCCCATGTTCTGGGTCTAAAAGACATGGCCGGCCTGTTAAAACCAAAAGCTGCCACTCGATTGATTTCAGCGCTTAAAGAACAAACCTCCCTGCCTATTCACTTCCATACCCATGATACTTCCGGGGTGGCTGCGGCATCTGTTTTAGCTGCGGTCGATGCGGGGGTGGATGCGGTGGATGCGGCCATGGATGCGTTTTCTGGTACTACCAGCCAGCCATGTCTTGGCTCCTTGGTCGCCGCTTTGCGCGGCACTGAACGTGACCCGGAATTTGACGCTAAAACCATTCGAGAAATTTCGTTTTACTGGGAAGCAGTGCGCACTCAGTACCGGGCTTTTGAGAGCGATCTGCGTTCCGGGGCTTCTGAAGTGTATTTGCATGAAATGCCGGGCGGTCAGTTTACCAACCTTAAAGAGCAGGCGCGCTCTTTGGGCCTGCAAAGCCGTTGGCATGAGGTTGCGCAAACCTATGCGGATGTAAATGAAATGTTTGGGGATATCGTCAAGGTCACCCCGTCCTCAAAAGTGGTGGGAGATATGGCGCTGGCCATGGTTTCTTCCGAATTAAGCCGGGCGGATGTGGAAAATCCTGAGCGTGAAGTGGCGTTTCCAGATTCTGTGGTTGGTTTTTTTGCAGGTGATCTGGGGCAGCCTCCCGGAGGCTTTCCAAAAGATTTGCAAACAAAGGTGCTCAAGGGAAAAAAACCATTGAGCAAGCGGCCTGGCGCTTATCTGGATGACGAGGATATTGAAAAGCGACGTAAAAATATTTCCAGCGAACTGGAAATAGAAATTGATGATTTTCAACTTGCTTCTTATCTGATGTATCCAAAGGTATTTGCTGAATTTAGCGCCGCACAAAAACTTTATGGCCCGACCTCGGTTTTGCCGACACCGGTATATTTTTACGGACTTAAAGATGGCGATGAGCTGATGGTTGATCTGTCAAAAGGCTTTACGCTGGTTCTGCGTTATCTTGGCAAGGCTCAGACCAATGATAAGGGAATGGTGCGGGTATTCTTTGAATTGAATGGGCAACCGCGCTCGGTATTTGTTCCTGATCGTTCCAAGGTGGGCGAAATTATTGCCCGGGCCAAGGCGGAACCGGATAATAAAAATCAGGTAGGAGCGCCAATGCCGGGGGTAATTTCAACTCTGGCGATAAAGCTGGGGCAAAAAGTCGAGGTGGGGGATGTGTTGCTTTCCATTGAAGCCATGAAGATGGAAACGGCAATTCATAGTGAGGTTGATGGGGAAGTTGCCCAGATTCTGGTAGGTCCGGGAGATCAGGTGGATGCCAAGGACCTGCTGGTGACAATTACTTAAGGAACAATATCTAATTCACAAACGCCGGGAAGTGCCATCAATTACCGGGCCGTTTTCTTCATTTGAGAAGTCTTCGTCTTTGGCATATTGGTCTTGTGAATATTGGCCTGTTGTCTGACTAAGAACTTCAGGCGGAAGACGCTTTATAATCCAGTTGGCGGCCAGGGACACCAGCAAAACATCATCAATCCAGCCTAAACCAACAAGAAAATCAGGGATGATATCAATCGGGCTGAAAAGATAGATAGCTACTGCCACCATGATAGCTTTGAGATAAAGCGGGGTTGCGCGGTGCCAAAAGGCACGCCAAAGCGCAATCAGATGACGGCGCAGCATCAACAATCTGGTTAGAATACTGGTCATCAGCTATATGTAGGGATAAAAATTGTCTGGTTCAAGAGCAATGGTTTTCATGACAAATATTGCTTTGATTTCGCTAAAGGCGTAATCGGGAACTAACTTTTTAGCACAAGAAATTTTTGGAGATAAAAATGAGTGGCCCTGCTGTGCGCAGAAAATCAATTGCGGTTGATGTTGGTGGGGTAAAAATTGGCGGGGATGGGCCAATTGTCGTGCAATCCATGACCAACACGGATACAGCTGATGTCGAAGCTACGGTTGCTCAAGTTGGCGCTCTACACAGGGCCGGCTCTGAAATTGTGCGGGTGACGGTTGATCGGGATGCGGCGGCGATGGCGGTGCCTTATATTGTTGAACGCTTAAACAAGCAGGGCCTAAATGTGCCGCTGGTGGGGGATTTTCACTATATCGGGCATAAATTGCTCACCAAATTCCCCGATTGTGCCTCATCGCTGGCAAAATACCGAATAAACCCCGGCAATGTGGGGTTTAAGGCCAAGCGCGATATTCAGTTTTCAACTCTTATCGAACTGGCGTTAAAATATGACAAGCCGGTTCGAATAGGGGTTAATTGGGGTTCGTTGGATCAAGAGCTTTTAACCCGGTTAATGAATGAAAATACCAAGAGGGATTTGCCGTGGTCGGCGGCCCGCGTAATGCGTGAAGCGATAATCCAGTCGGCATTGCTCAGCGCTAAGCGGGCCGAAGAAATCGGGCTGGGTAGGGACAGGATAATTCTTTCTACCAAGGTTTCCGATGTGCAAAATCTGATTGAAGTCTATGAGGATCTGGCAACAAGGGCTGATTATGCTTTGCATCTGGGCCTGACCGAAGCGGGAATGGGCTCAAAAGGAATTGTTACATCTTCGGCGGCGCTGGCAATATTGTTGCAACAGGGGATTGGCGACACCATTCGAATTTCACTAACCCCGGAACCGGATGGTGATCGTACGCTGGAAGTAAAAGTGGCGCGAGAATTATTGCAGGGCATGGGATTTCGACGTTTTGTGCCGGTGGTTGCGGCCTGTCCGGGATGCGGTCGAACTACTTCAAGCACTTTTCAGGTTCTGGCCAAAGAGATCGAAGACCATCTGGCCGCTTCAATGCCAAAATGGCAGCAGAAATATCCCGGGGTTGAAAACCTTTCGGTGGCGGTGATGGGCTGCATCGTAAACGGGCCGGGGGAAAGCAAGCACGCGGATATTGGCATTTCTTTGCCCGGCACCGGAGAGGCACCTGCGGCACCGGTATTTATTGACGGGAAAAAGGCCGTAACTCTTCGTGGAGATGATGTGGCAGAGCAGTTTAAAAAAATGCTGGCAGATTATATCGAGCAGCGATTTGGAACTTGAGGGGAGCTAAAATTGGCCAAGGCAAAAAATCTGACTGAGCCTAAGGTAATGGCCGCGTTCGAAACCATGATTGCTGGAGTAGCGGGCGTTGAGCGCAAAGGGGCGGCAATGCCTTATGTGTCGGTAAATGGCAATATGTATGCTTCGATTTCCAAAGCCAATGTTATTGGCATTAGATTGTCAAAGACCGATCTGGAAGAATTTTTGAAAACTTATGATAGTGGACTTTATGAGGGAATGCCGGGTCACTTTATGAGAGAGTATGGTGCTGTTCCGGCCCCAATGCTTGTGGACGACAAATTATTACAAAGCTGGTTTGTTAAATGCCATCAAAATGCCCTGACGTTGAAGTCAAAAAAAACTAGGCGTTAATTGTTGCGCTCACCAAAAAATCTGGCGGTGGCGCGTAACCCGTCAGCTTTTGGCCCAAACATCATCAATGCCGTCAGGGCGTTGTGGATGGTATCGCCCAAGTGCCGCTTTGCCGCATCCAAGCCAATTTTTGCCACCAGCGTTGGTTTTTTTGCTGCTGCGTCTTTACCCGTTACCTTGCCCATCTGTTCAGTGCTGGCGGTCAGGTCCAAAATATCATCGGCCAGTTGAAAGGCCCGCCCGGCAGCCTGTGCATAATTGTTCAAGGCGAGAAGTTGTTTTTTGTCTGCGCCGCCAAGAATAGCTCCCATGCGCACAGCGGCACAAATAAGTGCGCCGGTTTTCATTCTTTGCATCTGCTCGATTTGGTTTTCGCTAAAATGAGTTTTTTCTCCCAGCAAATCCAGACTTTGCCCTCCAGCCATTCCCCCGGCGCCAGAGGCTTTTGCAAGCTCTGTCACAAGATCTATTCTAACTGTTGCGTCCGGGTGGCAATCGGGGTGACTTAATAATTCAAAGGCGTGGGCTAAAAGTGCGTCCCCAGCTAAAATTGCCGTTGCTTCATCATAGGCTTTGTGCACCGTTGGCTGCCCACGGCGCAAATCATCATTATCCATCGCCGGCAAATCATCATGAATGAGGGAATAACAATGCACCAGCTCAACCGCCATGGCAGCGCTTTGAGCCTGTTGCTCGCTTATGGAAAAAATATTGGCGCTTTGAATCAGCAATATGGGGCGAAGTCTTTTGCCACCGTTCAAGACTCCATGACGAATTGCCTCAACAAGAATATCGGGCGCAACCCCTGAACCGGACAATTGTTTCCGGGTCAAAAAATTCTGAAGCGCCAAATCAATCCGGTTGGCGCAGTCGAGGCGCTGGTTTGTAAAATTACTCATCAAAATGTGGATAGCCAATGTCAGCAAGGCATTCAAGATAGTGAGAGAAAAAAAGCCACTAGCCAACGGGCATGTTAGGGAGTATAACCCGCGCCAAATCCTATTTTGTCCTTAGGTGGGCAAAAAATTCAACGCAGATTGTAAGAGAAGTATTATGGCTGTTCCAAAGCGAAAAACCACCCCGTCAAAACGCGGCATGCGCCGTTCTGCCGATGCATTGGTGCGTCCCACCTATGTGGAAGACAAGGATAGCGGCGAATTGCGCCGTCCTCATCATATTGATCTGAAAACCGGCATGTATCGCGGTCGTCAGGTTCTCGATCCCAAAAACAGCTAAGGTCTAGACCCAAGGATCTAGACCCAAGGGTTTTGACCTTTAGTTTTTGACTTTTGTCTGAATGTA
>CAZMVQ010000027.1:2170-24827 GCA_964569865.1 uncultured Devosia sp. | reverse complement strand
AAGGATCTAGACCCAAGGGTTTTGACCTTTAGTTTTTGACTTTTGTCTGAATGTATTTTTACGGCTGTCCTCATCAGGGCGGCCGTTTTTTTCAACTAATGATGTGCTCTAAGTTGGGAAAATCTTTTAATTAACAGCCCCGATAATCATTTTTTCAGCTATGCTGCCCCAAATAAATATTTTTTTGGGAGTTCGGTGATGGGAAACAGTAAACAATCTTTTCGGGTTGAAAGGGATTCCATGGGGACCATCAACGTCCCCGATGACCAATATTATGGGGCGCAGACCGCGCGCTCATTGCTCAATTTTAAAATTGGCACTGAAAAAATGCCGTTGGAAATCGTGCATGCGTTTGGTGTTTTAAAAAAAGCTGCGGCCCTCACCAATAATGAACTTGGCCTGCTGGGTGATGATATAGCAGACCTGATTGTTTTGGCGGCGGATGAGGTGATTTCGGGAAAGCTGGATGATCATTTTCCGCTGGTTGTCTGGCAAACCGGGTCTGGCACCCAGTCAAATATGAATGTTAATGAGGTTATTTCCAACCGTGCCATTGAGCTGGGCGGCGGAGAAATGGGGTCTAAAACCCCGGTTCATCCCAATGACCATGTGAATAAATCCCAATCTTCAAATGATACCTTTCCCACCGCCATGCATATTGCGGCGGTGATCGAGATTGAGAAAAATCTTTTACCAAGGGTAAAGGTTTTGCGCGACACGCTGGATGCCAAGTCAAAAGAATTTGCAGACATTGTAAAAATCGGGCGCACTCATTTGCAGGACGCAACGCCCTTGACGCTGGGGCAGGAAATTTCGGGCTGGGTTGTGCAGCTGGACAACGCCCAAAGCGCCATCAGGGCAACTCTACCGCAATTATATGAACTTGCCCTTGGCGGCACAGCGGTGGGCACGGGGCTGAACACTCATCCCAAATATGCCAAGATGGTGGCACAAAAAATTGCTGAACTAAGCGGTCAAAAACTGGTCAGCGCGCCAAATAAATTTGCAGTTTTGGCGGCCCATGATGCATTTGTTGGAACGTCAGGAGCGTTGAAACAGCTTGCGGCGGCTTGCATGAAAATTGCCAATGATGTGCGCTGGCTTGCCTCTGGGCCCAGATGTGGAATTGGTGAACTTGCATTGCCGGAAAACGAGCCGGGGTCATCAATTATGCCGGGCAAGGTTAATCCCACTCAATCCGAGGCGCTGACTATGGTTTGCGTGCAGGTTTTTGGCAATGATGCAGCGATTGGTTTTGCCGGCTCTCAGGGGAATTTTGAGCTGAATGTTTTTAAGCCGGTCATGGCCTATAATTTGTTGCAGTCCATAAAATTGCTTGGGGATGGCTGTTTGAGTTTTAATGACAATTGTGCAGTTGGCATTGAGCCAATTAAAGAGAATATTGAAGCGCATCTGCAAAATTCTTTGATGCTGGTAACGGCGCTAAACAATTCCATAGGCTATGATAATGCCGCCAAACTGGCAAAATACGCCCATAAAAACGGAACCACTTTGCGCCAAGCAGCCATAAAACTTGATCTGTTAAGCGGCGAAGAATTTGACAAGGAAGTGCGCCCCGAAGAAATGGTGGGGCCGCTCAAAATTTAAGGTTTTTCCCTTGACGCTATACCCTGTTTTTACCGCAGGTTTCAGGCTTCGCTCTGGTAGTTAAAACCGGTAGGCATGCGCTTTATTATCAAATGTCTGGTGCGGTTATAGGCGCGGGTGGCAAGCGAGACCGGAGCACGGCGGCGGGTACGCTGGATTTCCATATGGTTGCGCTCGGCGATCAATTGGGAAAGGAATTTGGCAGGAATTTTATTGATATGCAATGAAGGACGAGCCATAGCCGGGTCTATGGCGACTGGTAGATTGCGTGAATTTGAAACTGTTTGTTCCGTTTTGGGGCTGGTTTTGTTGATATTTGACATATTGGCCTCTTTCCTGTTTCGATTTGGGCCATCTGTGTCATTTCGAGACAATCTTTGCGGCCCTTACCTATTATGTGGCAAGGACCATGCCAGATTTAAAGGTTTTGTTAACTTTTGGCTCGCCAGCGAGCAAATAGGTCCTGACCCTAGGTCAGAGGTGTCGGCAAGACTAAAAATTAAAATCTGTCTTTGGCTTTTCTGATCGCAGCAAAAACTTCTGCCGGGTCACTGGTATTGAGGCCCATCTTTGCAGCCAGCATTTTATTATCAGCTCTTAAAAACGGGTTGGCTTTTTTGTCCTCTCCCAGATTGAAGGGGATTGTTGGCTGGTTAGCAGCGCGAAGGGTTGTGATTTCCTCGGAGCGTTTTTGCAAAGCTAAATTTTTCGGGTCAATGCCAAGGGCAAATCTGGCATTATCGGCGCTATATTCATGGCCGCAATATACATCTGTCCGATCGGGCAATTGTCGCAACCGGTCCAGCCCTTCCCACATGGTTTTCGCCCCCGATTCTCTCATACGGCCGCAGCCAAGAGAGAAAAGCGCGTCGCCGCAAAACAGTTTGTGGTTGTTTGGATCGAAAAAAGAAATATGCCCTTTTGTATGACCGGAGGTTTCTATCACCTGCAATTTTATATTGCCTACATTCACTACATCTCCCCCTTCGAGCAATTCATCCAGACCTTCAATTTTATAGGCCTGCTGTTTGGGGCCAAAAACCTTGACGTTGAATTGTTTTTTTAAGGGTAAAATACCATCCGTATGATCCCAATCATGATGGGTGATCAGAATATGGGAAAGCTGCCAGCCTCGTTTTTGCAAAACTTCACGGATTTTATCCTCATGACCAGCATCAATTGCAGCTGTTGCTCCGGTTTGATTGTCGTGGAGCAAAAAACCTAAATTATCCTGATGAAACTCAAATACTTCAATTGAAACGGTCAAATAAATTGCCTCCATCACGGTTGGCGCTTACATTGATTAGAACTGTATCAAATAATGTCGCTGCCACTAATGCAAGCAGGCATTGTCAGGTAGTTTTAAAAAATGACCCCGGACGTTACACAGCTGATTGAATTTTATAAATCCCCCCTTGGCAATATCGCCCGGGAGCTTGTGCGTGATCAAATTAAGGGTTTTGCAGGAGATGTAACCGGTAAACGAGTATTGGGACTAGGTTTTGCCACCCCGTATTTGCGGTTTTGTCTTGGCAGTTCTGAGCGGGTTTTAGCCTTTATGCCGGCGCGTCAGGGAGCTTCAGCATGGCCGCGGGAGGGACCATCGGTGACGGTGCTTTGTGATCCGGTTGAAATGCCCCTGACCGATGCGGCGATTGATTTGGTAATTGCGGTGCATGGATTTGAACATGTGGGAGACAATGAGGAGTTGATGCGCGAATTATGGCGCATATGTGCGCCCAATGCTCAGTTGATTGTGGTTGTGCCGCGCCGGCGTGGTTTATGGTCAACCAGAGATAATACGCCGTTTGGATTTGGCAATCCGTTTTCGCGCGGCCAGCTTGAGCGCTTGATGAAAAACCATTCTTTTGAGGTGGAAAAATGCAATGATGCGCTTTATCTGCCACCAAGCCAGCGGCCGCTTTTGTTGAAATCGGTGAAATTTTTTGAAAGATTTGGCCGATTGCTAGGTCCAACTTTGTCTGGCGTTTTGGTGCTGAGTGCTCGCAAAAAACTGTTTCCCGCTGTTCCGAGACGTAAAAGAGCCGAGAGGTTCGTGCGTATTCCTGACTTTGTTCCCCAAACCGCGTTCGAGGTTCCGTTTAGCGAGCAGAAATAATTCTCGATAAATAGTCCTAGATAAATAATCCTCGAAAAATAGTCCTTGGCAATCCAGCATATGGGCGAGTATGTTCGCGCGCGTTTTGAGCAATATTTTTAAGGTTTTTGGGAAATGAATAAATATCCGGTGCCAAAATCCGGCGTGCTGAAAATTTCAGCCTATAAGGCAGGCAAGTCCTCGGGCGCTCCGGGAAAAACTGCGATAAAACTTTCCTCCAATGAAAGCCCGCTGGGCGCAAGCCCCAAAGCAATTAAGGCCCTTGGCGGATTGTCAAAAAAACTGGCGGCATATCCTGACCCCGGTTCAAATGCGCTGCGCACGGCTTTGGGGGATGTTTATGGTCTTGATGCAAACAATATAATGGTTGGGGCAGGGTCGGATGAGATTTTGCATCTATTGGCTCAGGCGTTTTTGGGGGAAGGGGATGAAGCTATAATCTCTGAATTTGGATTTTTGATGTATCCCATCGTAACTCTTGGGGCTGGAGCTAATCCCGTTTATGCAAAGGATAAGGATTATCGGGTTGATGTGGATGCCATGCTGGCGGCGGTAAGCGCAAAAACCAAAATTGTTTTTTTGGCAAATCCCAACAACCCCACCGGAACTTATATTGAAAAGTCCGAGCTTGTGCGGCTTCATAAAGGCTTGCGCAATGATATTTTGTTAGTGATTGACAGCGCTTATGCAGAATATGTGAGCGCATCCGATTATGGGGTTGGGGATGATCTGGTTATGGGGTCGCAAAATGTGGTGATGGTTCGCACATTTTCTAAAATCGGGTTGGCATCTTTGCGCATCGGTTGGATGCTGGGGCCGGAGAATATTATTGATGCAATCAATCGTATTCGTGGTCCGTTTAACGTGAATTTTGCCGCTCAAATTGCTGGCGAGGCTGCCGTTCGTGATGTTGAATTTACTAAAAAATTAAAGGCCCATAACGAAAAATGGCGGGACTGGCTTAGTGCTGAATTGAACGGAAATTCCATTCGGGTAATCCCCTCGCAGGGGAATTTTATTCTGACTTTGTTTGCAAGTGAGGCCCATGCAAAAAAAGCAAACGAGACCTTGCTGGCAAATGGATTGGTGGTGCGGGAAATGGGCGCTTATGGATTGAGCAATGGTTTAAGAATTTCCATTGGTGAAGAAAATGCCATGAGGGCGGTGGCAAAAATTTTGAAGAATATGGATTTTGCGGGTTTGGATTTTGCGGGTTTGGATTTAGAATGAGTATAATTTTTGAAAAAATGGCGCTGATCGGGGTTGGCCTTATTGGGTCTTCGATTGCGCAGGCGGCGCGAGACAAAAATATTGTCGGCCAGATAAGCGCTGCCACCCGGCGTCAGAAAACGCTTGATGAAGCCATCTCAATAAATATCGCCGATAGCTATAGTTTGAGCAGCGCTGAGGCTGTTCTTGATGCTGATCTGGTTATTCTTTGCACGCCGGTCGGGGCAAGCGAAGCGATTATGAAAGAAATTGCCGGATCGCTAAAACCGGGGGCCATACTTAGCGATGTTGGCTCGGTTAAAGGCCATGTGCAAAATGTTATCGGGCCATTGGTGCCCAAGGGGGTTCATTTTATTCCGGGTCATCCCATGGCTGGCACTGAAAATTCCGGCCCCCTTTCGGGCTTTAAGGAATTATTTGAAGGGCGCTGGTGTATTTTAACCCCCACAGAAAATACCGATGGAAAAGCGCTGGCAAATTTAAAGAAATTCTGGGTAGCGCTGGGTTCGCAAATTGAGATCATGGACGCAAATCATCATGATCTGGTGGTGGCGATAACCAGCCATGTTCCCCATCTGGTGGCCTATAATATTGTGGGGACCGTTGATGATATGGAGACTGTTTCAAAATCTGAAGTGATTAAATTTTCCGCCGGTGGTTTTAGGGACTTTACCCGTATTGCAGCGTCCGATCCGGTTATGTGGCGAGATGTGTTTTTGACCAATCGGGAAGCGGTTCTGGAAATGCTGGGCAGGTTTTTAGAAGATTTGAGCGTGTTGCAACGCGCCGTCCGGGTGGGAGACGGAGATGCGCTTGAAGAATTGTTTATGCGTACCAGAGATATTAGGCGCTCGATAATTGATGCGGGTCAGGAAATTGACGAAGTGGATTTTGGCCGCATCAGTGCTCCGGTAAAAGATATGGACGAAGAATAAGGTTGCTTTTATTTAACCGGATGCAGGATTTTTGAAATCACCGCAAAGGGGCAAGGGTCAATAAGGGAAGGTTTCCAGCCAGCACCACCCCATGACGCACAGCATAGGATTGATAGCGTGTGCCATCTTCGTCCAACTGTCCAAACGCCACGTCTTGGCCTGTCTCGTCGAGGAAGGCGCTAAAGCGGGTTTCCAGATTTTTGGAGGTAAAATCAAAATCCCCATTGGGCATGGATTGGGCAGTTGTTGTCAGGTTTCCAAGAATTGAAAAAGAAGAGCTTTCATCGTTTCCTTCGAATTTTAGAACATCAATGCCGGTTTGGTTTTCAAACCAGTTGCTCGAAATGTTTGCCAATGTCCACAATCTAAGATCATCAGGCATGGCTGAAATTGACAGCTGAGTTTGAGCGGAAGCGTTGGCAATTGTAATTTCTGGTACTTCAATATCTGAAAGCGTGGCAAAGACGCCAAAATACTGAAGCTTTTTCTCATCATTATATAAGTCAGGGTCATCAATCAGATGCATGTTTATCTGTTGGGAACTGGCGATCAAAGTTTGCCCAATCAATGTATCAACCAGCTCAATATTGTCTCCCTCAATCGAAACTCTGGCAAGTGACCAGCCGTTTGTACGCACGCTGGCGCGCAGGCTGCTCCAGCTAAGCTGTCGTTTTGAACCGGAAAAAATATTTTCCATTACCGCTGGACCCTCAGCAAAAACTAGAGCGTGGGTGGGACGATAGACCAAAGCTGTTACTTTGATTTCAGGGATTTTCAGGCTGGTATCTATAGAATTTAGAGTGAGGTTGGTGCAGGTAATATCAAACCTGAAGGGGAATCCTGAAACGCTGAACTGCTCGCAATCCACTTGCTGTTGCGTGTTTGCAGTGCTGGCGAAAAACGAACTGGCTTCAGAATCTATGCGTTGAGCCGCATATATCCAGATAGCTGACCAACCAGCGACAATCACAATTATGAATATCAAAAGAAATAAAAATTTTCTCATTTCGGATTGGCCTTTCGCGCGAGTTTTTAGGCATGAGTGATGCCTTAAAGCGTGTCGCGTTTAACCTGAGCTGCTCCAACGCTTTATCTATTTGTGTTTGCATATCTTTTATCCCAAAACCGGTTTCCACTTTTGGGAGACATGCTGTAATTTTTACTATTTGAGGTTTGTTGGAGCCAATGTAAACCTAAATCGGGCAGGATATTGCAAGTTTTGAATTACAGGGCTAAACCGCAACAAAATTGAATTTTGAGAATTGGACGAAAAATGGAAGGCTCGCATTCCAAATGGGTATTTGGCTATGGCTCGCTTATCTGGCGGACGGGGTTTGAATTTATTTCAGATCAAAGTGCACAGCTTCCCGGGTATCATCGATCCTTATGCATTTATTCGGTTCGTTATCGGGGAACTCCAAAAAGACCGGGGCTGGTGTTCGGGCTGGTACCGGGGGGAAGCTGTGAGGGGCGGGCGTTTGAAATCAAAGCCAGTGAATGGGAGGGGGTTTTGCAATATTTACTTGAAAGAGAGGGTGACGTTTATCACGAAATGACCCAGGAAGTGCATTTGTCAGACGGACGTAAAGTTGATGCTTTGACATTTGTGGCTGATCCCAACCATGAGCAATATGCCGGTCGTCTGGATATGGAAAAACAACTGGCTCTTGTGGATGGGGCAAGTGGGGATGCGGGATGCAATCGTGATTATGTGTTTAATACCCTGAGCCATTTTAAGGATTTGGGAATCAACGACAAATATCTTTTCAGCCTTGGAGAAAAGCTCAGCTCCAGAATCCGCAAAGCAAAACCCTAGAACGGTTGATGCGCTCGATACAATTTTATTTCTGAGCAATCCGCCCTTGGCAGGGTTGAGCGGCCTTGTTCTGATGAACCTGTTTCTACTTCACACCGGGCGGATTTTATTCTGCCCCACGCCGACAGGTTTTTATTGTACTTCACCGCCGGCAGGCTTTTATTTTGCCTCACGCCGGCGGGTTTTTATTTTGCCTCACGCCGGCAGGCTGGAAAGATTATTCAGGCAGCAAAGGATTCTGGATTCAGATGACCGGCCAGCAAGTCAGAAATCAGGCCCACCCGTTGATACTCATGGCGAGGGCAGGGGATTTTATAAGCTGCTGTTGCGAGCTTAATGGCCTGGCGAAATTGCGACCGGCTAATGCTGTCTTCAATAAGATCACTAGCACCACCAATCCATACGGCACGATTATTCAACACCAGCAAATAAATACTGGTGTCACTGAGAATAAAATCCTTCAGCCCTATCTCTTCAACTGTATAGCACTTTCCCGTTCCGCCTTGCCAATTTGCTAAACGAGATGAACTAGAGCGAACAGAATTAGATGCCAGATCGCGACTGTTGGCGATCACAGAAGGTTTAATCGAAGATGGGTTTATGGAATTTGTGAAAATTGCTGCGACACTTTTGGAGCCGTGCGCAACACGAATGCTTGGATGTGACGACATGCTGCCCCCTTTAACATTTACCTTAATAATTGACCCCGTAGAACAAATAAAGAACAAAGTTCTAAAAAAGTCAATAGCAAATATCGCCCCCAGCGACATATATGGGGGCAGGTGCAAATAATGTCAACATATAGTAGGGAACTTTATTCAGCGGGCTTTGTCGATGCGGGCTCTGAAGTCTGCATCAATGGGTCGAGACAGGCCTTTATCAACGGCATCCAGAACCAGTTTTCTGGAATTGGTATCAATTGCCTCAATCATTTTTTCGTGCAATTCCTTGGCCGGAAGACCCGGCAATATGGCTGGTAAAATTTCGATTTTGGTGGTTCCGGGCCACAGGATCAAAGAATTGCGCCCCCAATACAGGCCGGAATTTAACGCTACCGGTACTACGGGAACATTGAGTTCTTCATAAAGTTTGGCGGTGCCGAAGCGAAAATTGGGCGGGGCCAAGGGAGCTTTGCGAGTGCCTTCGGGGAAAATAAAAATATTTTGCCCGCTTTCAATGCGGTTGCGACCCTGTTCAATAAGGTCGCGAAGGGCAGTGCTTTTTTTCTTGCGATCCACAGAAATTGTGCCCATGGCGCGAATGACTGTGCCTAAAAGTGGAACTTTAAAAAGCTCGATTTTTGAGATGAAGGCCGGATCGCCAAGATTTGGATAAAGCGCAATTGTATCCAGATCAGATTGATGTTTGCTGGCCACGATGCACGGGGTGTCGGGAAGATTTTCCAACCCGGTGACTTTGATTTTTATTCCAACCGTCAAAAGCAATAATACGCCGCTGGTTTTGGCCCAGATATTGGCAATTGTTCTGGCAATCTTTTGGGACCATGGGGGGATGAGTGCGCCGATGGAAGCAATCGTGGACAAAACCAAAGTGACAACGAAAAAAAGCAGATAAAAAATGCCTGAACGAATAGCCTGAACAATCATGTTTTAGTCTCCGGCATATTTTTATTATAAATAACCCGCCTGACCCTAGGCAAGTCAACCATGGCATTTCTGCCAATGCAGATCAAAAAATGTCTGATAGACGGTTTTGATCGAAAACACCACAACAACGCTTCAGATAAGGTTGCAAAAAGCAATAATTCGAAATTTGCTATGAAGTGTTGCGCAAAAAACTTTGCACAGTCAGTCTGGAAGTGACAGCTGTTAGAGCAGAAATTGCCGGAACCAACAAGGACACGGCAATAATTCCCTCGAACCCTAAAGAAAACGTTCCAAACAATGCGCCAAGCTGCGCGCCGGATTGATTAGGCAGAATGGAAGAGACGGCAATTCCGGCTCCAAGGAAAAACAGTACGGAGGCAACCGCCCCCGCTATACTTCCGCGCAGACCGATCTGCAAAAAACGTCCCTGAAATTCTGCTGCAATGAATGAGTTTGATGCTCCGATAAAATGTAAAACATCAACAATGGCTCTGTTGGAGGACATGGTGCCACGGGTGGCAAAGATAATCGCCAACACTGTTGCCGAGGCAATGAGAAACAGAACCAGCATGCCTGAAATCACAAAAGTTCCGGCCATGGTGTTTAATTGCTGACGCCAGGCGGCGTGGGTATTTAGGGATGCTCCGGCAATTGTTTCAATGCTGGCCTTTAGCTGGGCGATATCCTGAGCGTCGGCCCTGTCTAATTCAACAATTATCAGGCGTGGAACGGGCAGGGCGGAAAGATCCAGCCCCTCACCAAGCCAAGGTGTTAAAAGTTCTTCACTTTCATCAAGGGAAAGTGCAAAGGCTCTTGAAACTCCCGCAGCGCTGTTGGCCAGAGTTATGGCGGTGCGGACATTGCTTTGCATTACCTCGCCCTCAATCGGGCGGATTTGAATGGTGACTTCGCGTCCCACTTCGCTGGACCATGCAATGGCTGATTTTTGCACCAGCACCACTGCGCCAAGGGTTACGCCAGATAAAAAAGTCATGATGGTAATCAATAACATCAGAGTTCGTCCTGAAACCGAGTGAGCCGGGACGATCGAGCTGGGTTTTTTATGATTATTGGGTTTTTCAGGAGCCATCAATTTTCAACCTGCCGTTGGAAAGCTGCATTTGTGGATATTTGAATTTATCCAGCAAGGGTAATTCATGGGTGGCAATGATAATGGTCGTTCCCATTCGGTTCAATTCAGCAAACAGATGCAAAAGCCTTTCGGCCAGTTCCGGGTCAACGTTTCCCGTTGGCTCATCGGCCAAAAGAATGTCTGGTCGAGCGATCACAGCGCGGGCAATTGCAGCCCGTTGTTTTTCTCCACCCGACAATAGGGGCGGATGGGCATCTATGCGCTCACCAAGACCCACCCATTCCAGCAATTCTTTGACATTGCCTGCATATTCACTTTCTGATTGGCCCAGTACTCTTAGGGGGAGTGCTACATTTTCAAAGGTTGTCAGGTGATCAAGCAGACGAAATTCCTGAAAAACAATTCCGATATGGCGGCGCAATTGTAAAAGCCGGTCCTGATTTAGTCGACTTACCTTCTCGCCGAACATAGTGATTTTGCCGGTTGTTGGACGAAGGGAGAGCAAAAACAGGCGCAACAAAGAGGTTTTCCCTGCGCCGGAAGGGCCGGTCAGGAAATGGAAAGAGCCGGGTTTGATGGAAAAGGAAAGGTTTTTTAGCACCTCTGGTTCATTACCATATGCCAAGCCAACATTTTCAAATCGGATCAAGCGGAAAAGCCTTTCGAATCAATGGTTCATCTTTGATATATTGCCATGCCTGAGCGATGATCGCGAGAACATGATGTTCAAAAAAGAAATATTAGCAGCTGCGGTTTTTGCAGAGGTAAAAATTCCTGAATAGTTCAAATTTTAACTGGTTCTAAACCCTATATTTCATTTGCTCGGGTTTGAGGTGTTGATCCAAGAAATTAGCGAACTGCAAAAGCCTTGTTTGGGGAGTATTAACGTCATGGGGCTACACCTTTTATCGTGAACGAGCAAGCAAACATAACAGGCAGCATAATAATATGCCCAAATTGCGCAGCGCAATTTCAAGTGGCCCCCGATTTAATAGGGAAATCGGGCCGCAAAGTGCGCTGTGCTAATTGCCAAAAAGATTGGCGGGCATTTGCTGAGCCTTCTAATGACGACCAAAATCAACCCGCTGTTGGCGATAACCATCAAGCAGCAAGCAAAAAAATTGATGAAGATGAAATGGATGCCGCCTTTGAGGCGGTAGAAAAAGAAAACCAACCCTTGGAAGCGTTGAAACAAAGCGAAAAAAATCAGCATAAGGGCGCAAGAGAAAAACAATCGGACGAACCCAGTGAAGCTGCAAAACAGCGAGCTGATATGGAGTGGCGAAAAAGTGCCATTAATCGTTCGATGCCGCGCGCGAAAATGCGCCGAGCAGTTCGAATTGCCGGTACTGTGGTTTTTACATTGCTCATTCTTTTCGTGCTGATTTTCAGGGGTAATATTGTTCGTGCTTTTCCTGATCTTGCAGGCATTTATCAATCCGTTGGACTGGGTGTGAATGTAGTCGGGCTGGAGTTTTCACAAGTGGAAACCCTAAAAAGCCTGAATGAAGGAGGGGAAATTCTCTATATTACCGCTGAGATAGGTTCTGTGAGTTCTAATCAGGTAATTGTACCAAGGGTGAATATTTCTCTGTTGGATGAAGATGGGATATCGATTTATGAATGGAGCATAACGCCCAAAGCCTCAATTATTCTTCCGGGTGAATGGATTGCGCTACATACCCAATTAAGCTCTCCACCTGAGAGTACACGTTCGGTTCGCCTGGCGTTTGAAAGTGCAAATTAGGGATAGAGCAGATTCAAATTCGGGATCAGGTTTGAAAAAAATATCGCAAATAAAAAAGTAAGTATGGAGTAAATTATGGCGCGGATTTTGGTTGCTGAAGATGATGACAATGTACGGCTGTTTGTCGTGTTGGCCTTGCGCCATGCCGGGCATGAAGTGGTCGAGGCCTCTGATGGTGGATTGGCGGCAGAAATCCTTATGGAAGAGCAGGGCAATTTTGAGCTGCTATTATCTGATGTGAAAATGCCGGTTATGGATGGAATTGCACTAGCTCTGGAAGTGGGGGCCAGCTATCCGGATTTGCCCATTTTGCTAATGACCGGGTTTGCCGATCAGCGTGAAAGAGCCCACGGGCTTGATCAGCTGGTTTATGACGTTATATCCAAACCGTTTGCCATGGCCGACCTGTTGGAAAAAGTTTCAGATGCTTTGATTGGCAAACCGGTGGAAATACTTTCCCTATCCCGCCAGATGATAAACAAAACCGGATAGGTTGGGGTGAGACTTAGGGTCCTGACCCTAGGTTATAGCCAGTCTGGAACGCTGTCCTGATCTATCAGCTCTTTAATGGTTTGGCGCGGACGAATGGCGTGGGATCTATCGCCATCGACCAGAATTTCTAAAATCAACGGGCGTGAATTATAGCTTGATGACATGGTGGCTCCATAGGCACCAGCGCTCATGACGGCCAATAGGTCGCCAGATTTGAGCTCAGCAAGCTCGCGATCTTTACCAAGGTAATCGCCACTTTCACAAACCGGGCCGACTATATCCACTTTTATGGTTTTATCGGATTTTTGTGGTTGGATTACCGGAACAATCTCATGAAATACTTCATATAGAGTGGGACGCAAAAGATCGTTCATGCCCGCATCGACAATATAAAATGATTTTTTGCTGCCGGTTTTTACATATTCAATTTTTGTAACCAGAATGCCTGCATTTCCAGCAATCATTCTGCCGGGTTCCAAGATCAGTTCGCAATCAAGGGGGGCAACTTTTTCTTTAACCACAGCAGCATAGGCCAAGGGATCGGGTGGGGGAGAACTATCATTTTTATACGGAATTCCAAGGCCTCCGCCCACATCCACATGGGTGATGGCGTGGCCACTGGCGCGCAGGGATTTAACCAGATCAACCATTAGGGAAAAGGCGTTGTCAAACGGTTCAAGATTGGTGATCTGGGAACCGATATGCATATCTATGCCAATGGCTCTGAGGTTGGAACAGGAAGCGATTTTGTCGTAAATATGCCCAGCCAGTTCATATGAAATACCAAATTTATCTTCGGCCTTGCCGGTGGAGATTTTAGCATGGGTTTTTGCATCAACATTGGGATTGATTCTAACGGAAACCGGAGCTATTACGCCGAGGCTTTTTGCCACATCATCGAGAACAAAAAGCTCCGGCTCACTTTCAATATTAAAGCATTTAATTCCAAGTTTTAATCCGCGGGTCATTTCTTCTTTGGTTTTTGCCACACCGGAAAAAACAATTTTTTCAGGGGGGATTCCTGCCGCGACGGCTCTCTCAAGCTCTCCTAGGGATACCACATCGGCCCCCGCCCCCTCGTTGGCCAAAAGGGTGAGGATTGCCTGATTTGGATTGGCTTTCATGGCATAGGCGACAAGCGTATTTATGCCTGTAAAAGCTTTTTGCATTACAGAAATATGTCGTTTTAAGGTGGCCGCAGAATAACAATAAAACGGCGTGCCATATTGTTTGGCCAGCTCTGGAATGGAAATATCTTCCGCATGCAGGACGGCGTTTTTATAAGTAAAGTGATGGACCAATTTTTTAGCTTTCCAGAATTTTTTGCCAGATTTTAACCTGCTCGCGCACATTCTTGGGGGCAGTGCCACCATAGCTTGTGCGGCTGTTTACCGAGTTTATTACTCCCAATACTTCAAATACTGCCTCGGTGATATTCTTTTCTACCGATTGCATTTGCTCAATGCTCAACTGTTCCAGAGTGCACTGGTTTTTTTCGGCCAGCGCCACAATTTCTCCGGTGACGTGATGGGCATCCCGAAAGGGCATATTCAATGTGCGTACCAGCCAGTCAGCCAGATCGGTGGCGGTGGAAAATCCGGCCCCTGCCGCTTTTTCCATGGCGGGGCGATTAAAGCTAATATCGTCAACCATTCCCGTCATGGCAGCAAGGGAGAGGGATAATGTATCAAAGGCATCAAAAGCGCCCTCTTTATCTTCCTGCATGTCTTTGGAATAGGTCAAAGGCAAGCCCTTCATCACCATGGTCATGGCCACTTGCGCGCCAAAAATTCTCCCGATTTTAGCCCGAATAAGTTCGGCGGCATCCGGATTGCGCTTTTGGGGCATAATCGACGAGCCGGTGGAAAAGCGATCAGAAAGTCTGACAAAGCCAAACTGGGGGGTGGACCAGATGACCAGCTCTTCGGCAAAGCGAGAAAGATGCATGGCGCAGATAGAGGCGGCCGAGAGGGTTTCGATGACAAAATCCCTGTCCGATACCGCATCAAGGGAATTGGCGGCAGGTTTATCAAACCCGAGTTCTTTGGCGCTCATTTCCCGATCGATGGGAAAGCTGGTTCCGGCAAGTGCGGCGGCGCCGAGGGGAGAAATGTTTATGCGTTTTCTGGCATCTAAAAGCCGGTGATAGTCGCGACTGAGCATTTCCACATAGGCCAAAAGATGATGGCCAAGGGTAACCGGTTGAGCGGTCTGTAGATGGGTAAAGCCGGGCATGATTGTTTCAGCTTCTTCATCAGCCCGTTTGACCAGAGCTGTTTGTAATTTAGAAATCTGCCCAACTAGTAAATCCACCACATCGCGCACATAGAGGCGAAAATCGGTGGCCACCTGATCATTACGTGATCGGGCCGTGTGCAGGCGGGCTGCGGGGTCGCCGATCTTTTGAGCCAGTGCGCTTTCAATATTCATGTGAATATCCTCAAGCGCACGCGAAAAATTGAACTTGTTTTGTTCGATATCTTTTTGCAATTCTGCTAGAGCAGCGGTGATAGCGTTTTTATCATCTTTTGAAATGATCCCGGTCGCCGCCAACATGTTGGCATGGGCAATGGAGCCGGCGATATCCTGGCGAAAAAAGCGTTTATCATAGCCGATGGAGGCGTTGATTTCTTCCATTATGGCGTCCGGTCCGGCGGCAAAACGTCCGCCCCACATACGATTACTCATTGGTCCCTCTATGGTGGCCCGTGCGTTAAAGAATTTTGAACGGGAGGTTTGATATGTCTCAACAAACTGAAGAAAACGGCAAAAAACCGATCGCCAGGCTGGTGGTGCCCATTGTTGTTTTTGGTAGTGCGCTAGGTATAGCGAGCGTTTTATGGCTTAGCAACTCTGCAACTACCGTTGCTCAGGAATGTTCGGTCGACGCTGATGTTTTGGCTGCGCTTGATGCCGTAACGGTTGGGCAGTTGGCGGCGGTTTTGCCCACCGGGACCGGGCGGGGGTATTCTGATCTGGAATTTGTCGATGAGGATATGAACCCTATGACTTTGGCTGAGTTTACCGGCAAACCGTTATTGGTAAATTTTTGGGCCACATGGTGCGGGCCCTGTCGTGAAGAAATGCCAGCGTTGAATAATCTGGCCAGAGCCTATGATATAGCTGATTTTCAGGTTTTAACCATTGATCTTGATCTGGGAGATGAGGGCATAAAACTTGCCCGTGAATTTTTAGATGAGTTTGGTCTTGAGAGCCTGCCTTTGTTGGCCGATCCAACATTTGCGGCTTTTGAGAGATTGCAAAGGAGCGGAGTTTCTCTTGGTCTGCCCACAACCCTGTTGCTGGATGCCAAGGGGTGTGAATTGGCAGTATTACAGGGCCCTGCGGAATGGGATAGTCCATCAGCGTTTAAACTGATTGATACACTGATTGAATTTGGCTCGTTAAGTTAGACCCGTTTTATATTAGTTTGATGGGGGCCTGAACAAGAACGCTCTTAGGCAGACTTATCGACCCTTGTGCCCATGCCGGGGGGCGGGGGGGCGCTTTTTGAAACCGCGTCAACCATTTCAATCAGCATTTTATCCATTTCTTGGCGGTTTTTAATTACAGCGAATTGTGCTGACGCCTGAGTCTGCACTTGCTTTAAATTAAACGCCTGTGATGCAATATCTAAATTCATGGGGCGATTTTAGGGAAGCAAAGTAAATAAAGAGTTTGGCAGCTTTCCGGCCAATCACCTGCCGCCAAACAGGGGGACTTCGCGGCGTTTAAACACTAAAGCCAGCGTCGCTCCGGCCAGCATGCCCCCGATATGGGCCCACCATGCAACAGTGCCGCCCCCGGCAAACATGGCATAAAAAAACTGGGTGCCAATCCAAAATCCTAAAAACCAGAAGGCGGGAACCGGCAGGGGTATGGGAATTATTATCCGGGCCAGAACAAAAACTCTGGCGTGGGGATAAAGCACAATATAGGCCCCCAAAATTCCGGCCACTGCGCCCGAAGCCCCGATCAGAGGGCCGTTGGAGGTTAAATTCATCACCAGATGGGCACCTGCTGCCAAAGCGGCGGTGGCCATATAGAATATAAAATATCTGAAATGGCCCATGGCGTCTTCAATATTATCGCCAAAAACAAACAGAAACAGCATGTTTGAAAGCAGGTGCAGCCAGTCTGCATGTAAAAACGCATAGGTAATCAGGGGTAATTGATCGGGAATAAAAGCCAGCGGCTGGGGCACGATATCGCGCACCACCACAGGGATCATGCCAAAATATATGGTGAGTTCGAAATTGGCTTTTTGTGGCAGCGAGTACTGAATCAGAAAAATAACGCTGGTTATGGCGATCAGTGAATAGTTCACATAGGCAAATTTTATGTGCTTGATGGGGTTGCTGTCATGCAGGGGTAAAAACATCAGGTCATGCCTTTTGAGTGACCTGAATGCTTGCCCGGCAGCCACAAAATATCAGCCCTTCCCTTATCATTTGCATAGCGAGCCAGAACGAATAACAGATCAGAGAGACGGTTCAGATAAATCAGGGTTTTTGGTTCGGTTTCAGGCTCTTTTGCAATCAGGGTGAAACAATCGCGCTCGGCCCGGCGGGCTATGGTTCTGGCCACATGCAGAGTTGCCGCCAAGGGCGTTCCGGCTGGCAATACAAAGCTGGTCAATGGATCAAGGTCTTCGTTTAGCTGGTCGATCTGGTTTTCAAGCCAATCAATTTGCTTTTGACTTATGCGCAGGGGGGTGCGGGTTTCATCTTTATCGGACTTGGGCGTGGCCAGATCAGAACCTAAGTCAAACAGGTCATTTTGGATGCGCGAGAGAATAGAATCAAAGCGGGCAAGTTTTGCAGCATGGGTGCGGGCCAGACCAATAAAGGAATTGGTTTCGTCCACTGCTCCATATGCCTGAACCCTTAAGTCGTCTTTTTTGCGGCGGGGTCCACTAACCAAAGCTGTTGTGCCATCGTCGCCGGTGCGGGTGTAGATTTTGTTCAGTTTGACCATTTTGTTATTCCTGACCCTAACCACCATTGGCCATTACAAAGGCGAGGGCGACCAGCAATAAAACGGCGACAAATTGCACGATGACCCGGGCGCGCATTAAATTCTGGCTCAATTTACCACCGCCCTTGAACATGCTCCAAAGTCCGGCCCCAAGGATAATCACCAGTGCGACCATGGTAATTATAACAAGAATATTCAGGGTTGAGCTCATTTTGGAATTCTCATTTTTTTAATAATTCTATTCAGTAGAAAAATAATTACCCAGCAATTCGCCAAGCCTGTCATAAATGACACGGATTCGGGCGCTGGTGAATAGTTCTTTGTGGGTTGTCAGCCAAATTTGCAATGGTGGAATGACAAGTTGGGGCAAAATGGTCTCTATTTCAGGTTCCGCATCAACCAGAACTGTTTGAGCAAAGCCAATACCAAGCCCGGCCTTGATCATTTCCCACATGGCTGTCTGACTATCTGTGCGCAGGGTAAAGTGATGCCTTTGCAGATCAAAACCTAATTGTCTGGCCACTGAGATTAATAATTCAGAGCGATCAAAACCAACCAGATCAAAATCATAAAGGTCTTCAATATTTTTTGGAGTTCCGTTTTTTTTCAGGAATTGAGTGTGGGCACAACAGGTCATGGGGCTAACGCCGATTTTGCGCGCGATGAGTTCGAGCTGGGTGGGGCGAAACATTCTCACCGCGATATCACATTCTCGCATCAAAAGATTTTCAGCCGAATCGGAGGGAACCAGCTCGATTTCGATGGAGGGGAATTGCTCTCTTATATCAGCCAGCATTTTTGGCAGAATATAATGGGAAGTGATGGTGCTGGCAGTAATTCGAACCGCGCCGGAGAGTTTGGTATTTGACCCTTCCGCTAAAATCGCGGCTTCACTGAGGGAGTTCTTGGCCATTTTAACCTGCTCAAACAGGCGCATGGCACTGGCATTGGGTTCAAAGCCTTTGATGGTGCGTATAAAAAGTGTTGCGCCAAGTTCGTTCTCAAGGGTCTGGATGTGCCTCCCGATTGTGGGCTGGGACACGCCAAGCTGACGCGCTGCGCCGGAAAGGGAGCCTTGCTCGATGACGGCACCAAAACTGCGCCACAATGTCCAGTCCGGGGATGGTCTATTCATTTTTGAATAGTCTTTATGCAAAATTGGCTAATTTACTTATATTTTTGAATATCATATTTATCGGATAAAGCAAATCCCAAATTTTGGGTTGAGGCAAAAAATTTAACAGGAGTATAGAGTAAAATGGCAAATACGGTGGCGATATTGGGAATAAACGGCAGGCTGGGGCAAGAAGTTGCAAAGGCATTTGTGAACAGTGGCTGGCGGGTTATTGGCATGGGTCGCGGTAACCGGGCCAGATTGGCTGGTGTTGAATTTGTTGAAGGGGATGTGAGCAATGTCGCCGATACCAAACGCGCGGTCGAGGGTGCTGATATTGTGGTCAATGCCATAAACCCTCCCTATGACCAATGGGACAAGGGAAGGGTGGAGGCCATGCTGGCCAAGATTTTATTGGCCCTTAAGGGAAGCGGTAAAACGCTGATGTTTCCGGGTAATGTTTATAATTATGCGGCTAAACAACATCTGATTGAGCCGGATACGGCGCAGAATCCCCATGGGGACAAGGGAGAAATTCGCAAGCGCATGGAGCAGCAATTATTGGCTGCTTCCAAAGATGGATTGCAGGTTTTAATCGTTCGTATGGGAGATTTTTTTGCTCCCCATGCCAATGGAACAATGATTGATCTGATGATTATGCAGCGGGCAAAGTCCAATGTGTTGCAATATGGTGGTGATCTGGCAATTCGCCACACATGGGCCTATCTGCCTGATGCGGCCAAAGCATTTGTAAAAATTGGCGAAGCGCGACATAACCTGCCCGCCTATAAAAGCCTGCATTTTTCAGGTCATTTTGTAACCGGGTCGCAGATGATAGATGCGATACAAGATGTAATGCCAAAGCGGGCTAAAATCGCTTCGGTGCCTTGGGGGATTATGAAATTTATCGGGCTGTTTTCGCCGCTTTTGCGCGAAGTGGTGAAAATGCGCTATCTCTGGGATGAGCCTCATCGCTTGCAGGATAAAGAGCTGGATGCATTGCTGGGAGAGGATTTTGGCACGCCATTTAAGGAAGCATTGCAGCTGAGTGCACGCACCTATTTACCGAAATGAAAAATTGGAGCGGAGTTCATCAGCGCTGATTCCAGATTTCCTTAAATCCTTTAAGCTGGCCGATCCTTTGGATTTGGCCAGTTTTTGTTGCTGGGGATCACTTATCAGTTCGTGATGAAAATAGATGGGCTGGGGCAAGCCCAAAAGCGATTGCAAAACCCTATGCACATCTGTTGCTGCCAGCAGATCTTTGCCACGGGTAATGTGGGTAATATTTTGCATTGCATCATCAAGAACAACACTCAAATGATAGGAGGAGGGAATAAATTTGCGCTGGATAACCACGTCGCCCCAGCGCTCGGGTCGGCAATCAATTGTGGTAATTGTCAAATTATCAATCGATGAGTTTTCAGGCTGGATTTGCTTGAAACTTAGCGGGCCTGTCAGATCGATAGCTTTGTTCATATTCAGGCGATATTGCACGGGAAGTTTTGTATTCAGCTTTTGTTTGATTTCTTTGGGCGAGAGGTTTTTGCAGGTTCCGGGATATAGGGGCGCGCCGTCCGGGTCTTTTTCAATACCTGCGTTTTCTTGGATTCCTGCATTTTCTTTGATTTGTTTTCTGGAGCAAAAACACGGGTACAACAGATTTTTGTCTTTTAGGAATTTTGCGGCTTTTTGATATTCTTCGAAGCGTGTCGATTGCAGCAAAACCGGCTCTGGCCAATTCAGACCCAGCCATGTCAGATCCTCATATATTGCCTTGATAAATTCGGGTTTACTTCTGTGTTGATCAATGTCTTCAATTCGCAAAAGCCACGTGCCGCCAAGCTTTTCTGCCAGATCAGCAGTTACGCAAGCAGAAAATGCATGGCCCGGATGCAAAAATCCGTTGGGGCTTGGCGCAAATCGTAAAATGGGTTTTGTATGGGTTGAAGCGTTCATGGATAAATCTATAGTTGCCTGTTGCAGTGTTTGCCATCAGGTGGAGTAAAACTGATGTCTAGTTGATCCAGCCATTGTTACGGGCGCGCAGGGAAAACCACAACAGGGCAATGGCAGCAGCAATCACTAAAATTGGCATCACGGTGCCGCCAGGTCCAAGCACGGAATATGAATCCTGAACAAAAAACGCACTGAAATTTTGAATAATTACACCGGCGAGAGAAAGTTTGAACAACAGCACCGCCCAGGCTTTTCTCATCGCCAAAGCTATACAGGCGAAAATGCCACAAAACACTGCAACCGCCAAGGCAATTGTGGCCCAAAGAGGTATGGATTGCATAAGGGTGCGTTGCGCCTCGGGCATGGCTGCAAGCAGTTCAGGGGGCATCAATATTGACATGAAAAATACAACAAGCCCCATTGTGTTCCACAATAATGCAATTGTGACAATGGCCCAGAACCAGCCCGGTAGTTTTTGCGTTTCGTTCATTTTGCTTTCCCTTTATCATTGGTTTAGGGGCAATAGTTTTTTGCTTGAGGATAGGCAGTTTGGCATAGGTTTATGGATTTTGACAATAGAGCAATAATCAATCGTGAAATATTGGAGGCGCATCTTGGGGCTCTGATTGAGCTTGATCAGCGTCTGGCGCCCATTCTTGAGCAGGTGGGAGAAGTTCCATTGCGTCTTGGTAAGCCCGGATTTGGCGGGCTGGCGCCTATCGTTTCAGGTCAGCTATTATCGGTTGCCAGTGCCCGCGCCATCCATAAGCGGGTTGAGGCACTGGTGGGGGAAATGAGCGCTGAAAATTTTTTAACGGTTGAGCCAGATAATCTGCGCGCTGCCGGATTAAGCTGGTCGAAAATTCATTGTCTTTTCGCAGTGGCGGAAGCCGAGATAAGTGGAGCGATAGATTTTGAAGCATTGCACCAGATGGGCGTGAGCGAGGCGATGGAAAAACTGACCGCATTAAAGGGTATCGGGCCGTGGAGTGCACAAATCTATCTAATGAGTTCGGTTGCCCACCCGGATATATTTCCCGCCGGGGATTTGGTATTGCAAAAAATGCTTGGCAGAATTATTGGAATAAATAAAAAACCTGATGAAAAGCAAACCATAAAGCTGGCCAAAAAATGGTCACCATATAGAGGGGCTGCCGCCCGATTGTTATGGCGGTATTTTGCTGTTTTGAGGGATCGTGAAGGAATAAATCTATGAGTGATCAATTATCGGGGCCGATGCTGGCGCCAAAAACGGGCAAGGCCAAAAGGCTGATGGTTCTGCTGCATGGCTATGGATCGGATGGAAATGATCTGATCGGGCTGGCCAGATATTGGCAATCGGCATTGCCGGAGATGTTGTTTGTTGCCCCTAATGCGCCGGAAAAATGTCCGATGAACCCGGCCGGATATCAATGGTTTGATCTGGATTTAAATCGGGAAATCAGTCGTTTGAGCGGTTCAAAAAATGCCCGTCCGGTTCTGGAGGAATTTCTCGATCAATTGTGGCAGCAAACCGGATTTGATGCCAGCAATACATTTCTGGTCGGGTTTTCCCAAGGGGCAATGATGGCGCTGGATGTGGGATTGCGTCTTAAGAAACAGCCCTTGGGCATTATTTCGTTCTCCGGCGGACTGATTGGTGAGGATGATTGGGAAAGTGACATAAAAATAAAGCCTCCGGTCTGTCTGGTGCATGGAGAGGGCGATGATGTGGTGCCGGTTTCTTTGAGCATAAACTCAAAAACCCGTCTGGAAAAAATCGAGATTAAAACCGCTATGCAGATTGAGCCGGGGCTGGGGCATACAATTTCAGTTGAGGGGTTGGGATTTGCGCTGGCGTTTATGCGTGAATTGCTTTTGGAGCCGCAAACGGATGGCCCTTAGGCCACACAATAAATAAAGAACTTTAGAAAAATAAAACTTGGCAAGCGAAGAGCAACGCGCTTAGGGTTCAGACTTA
>CAZMVQ010000027.1:0-2070 GCA_964569865.1 uncultured Devosia sp. | reverse complement strand
ACGCGCTTAGGGTTCAGACTTATAAGTGACAAAACGGGTCGATAATTATTTGAGTTAAGTGGAGTAAATTGGTTGGGCGTTCATGTCTCACCCCAAAGCTGCCCTACCTTGGTGCTGAACGCGGATTTTCGTCCGCTCAGCTATTACCCCTTGTCCCTATGGTCTTGGCAGGATGCCATCAAGGCGGTTTTTCTTGATCGGGTAAATGTTGTTGCCAATTATGATAGGGTAATTAAAAGCCCCAGCTTTCAGATAAATCTGCCAAGTGTGGTTGCGCTAAAAGATTATATCAAACCGCAACAACACCCGGCCTTCACCCGTTTTAATCTGTTTTTGCGTGATAGCTTCACCTGTCAATATTGCACAAGTACTTCAGATTTGACCTTTGATCATTTGGTGCCGCGCTCAAGGGGAGGGCGCACAACATGGGAAAATGTGGTTACCGCCTGCTCGCCGTGTAATCTGGCAAAAGCCAATCGCATGGCGGCGGAAATTGGTATGCATCCACGCCAAAAACCATATCGGCCAAGTGTGTTTGATCTCAATAATAACGGACGGGCCTTTCCGCCCAATTATCTGCATGATAGCTGGATGGACTATCTCTATTGGGATATTGAACTGGAGCCGTAATCAGCTCTCTTTTGTCTTGATTTGTCCGATGGCTGATCGAAGTAAAAAGTATACAATCAACACAGAAATCAGAGCATTATAACCGGCAAAGCTGATCCCCAAAAATCTGAATTGCGGGGTATCGCAGGGGATTACCCGTGCGTCATTTAAGGCATTGAGATCAGCAAAATTTATGGAACTACCACTTCCCGAGCATGCGGCTGGTCCCTGCCAAAATCCCCATTCAACTCCTGCATGGAAAGTTCCAAGATAGGCACTCCAAATAAATATTGCTGCCGCAATCAGGGTTGCTGATATGCGTGCCATCGGGGGAATCTTGTTCCAAAACACCAAAAGCAAGGCGATAATTGGCAGGCCGGTATAATAGGGAATTCTTTGGGTAAGACAAAGCTGGCATGGCTCATAGCCGCCAATAAGTTCAAACGCCCAGGCTCCAAGAATGGTGAAAAAACCTATGACAAAGGCCGTGTTGACCGGGCTTGAATTTTGATTGGCGAACGGAGAAATCTTTTGGGGCATCTTGGGTCCTGACCTATGCTGTCTGTTCTTTGCCTGCGAGTTGGCTCGATGGATTTTAAAAATTTAGAACATAAATCTGACGGCAATAAATCCACCAATCAGCATTACGCAAAATAAAATGAATAATGGTCCCAGATATTTTTCGATAAACAAACGGATTGGTTCGCCAAACCAGTATAAAAGTCCGGCAACCAGAAAAAACCTTAAGCCTCGACCAATTACGCTTACAATGGCAAATTGCAAAAGATTAAAACCAACAGTGCCGGAAAAAATAGTCAAAACCTTATAGGGAAATGGCGTTACAGCCCCCAAAAATATCCCCCAGCCACCCCATTGATCATACCATTGCACAAACCGGTCAAAGGCATGGGCAGAGCCATAAAATTCCAGAATAGGCATTCCGATTAACTGGAACAGCAAAGCGCCAATGGCATAGCCGACAAAGGCTCCTAAAACCGATGAAACGGTGCATATGGTGGCATAAATAAACCAGTGCTGGCGTTTGGCCACCACCATGGGGATCAATAAAATGTCGGGGGGCAGTGGAAAGAACGAGCTTTCAGCAAAGCTTATAGCACTAAGAGAAGCGGGGGCATGCTTGGAAGCTGCCAGCGCCATTAGCCAGTCATAAAGTTTTTTGAGCAAAAAACCCACTCCAATTTTGTTTGCTCCGGTTTAGCGAATTTTTACTAACAGACAATGGATAATTTGATCACCGTAGCATTTGTACAAAATCTGCGATTGACGCGGTGTTGGGTTTGGCGTAAATCCGGCGCGTTGTGATTATTCAGTTTTTGTTGAAGCACTCGGGTTTTTGCAGTGATCAACATTTGGCCCCCCTGGCGGAACTGGTAGACGCGCGGGATTCAAAATCCCGTTCCTGTAAGGGAGTGCCGGTTCGATTCCGGCGGGGGGCACCAT
>CAZMVQ010000026.1:0-32355 GCA_964569865.1 uncultured Devosia sp. | reverse complement strand
CTAAACACTCTCTTTCAAACAGAATTGTATGAATTTAATAGGTCCTGACCCTAATGACTGGTCACTGGTAACAGCGGAATTTTTCAATTCTTTTTTCAATTTAGTAGTGATGTATAGATCGATTAACAAACGCATCATTTAAGATACTATCCAATTACAATCCCGGCGCCAGCTGAAGTCGAATTGATGTTTATAATTTGGGCATTCTAGCGGGCCTATGCTGTGATAGGTGCATTAATGGGACACATCAACCTGCATGAACTTGCCTATTTGTGCCAGACTGTGCGATTAATATAGTCCACGTAACTCATTACAATACGTGAAATTTGGCGCGAAACATTATGAAACTCATAATCAGGTACGGGCGTTGGTGAAGTGTCGGGGCGGTTATGTTGCTTAACAACCATTGCAACAGCTTCCAAAACATTTTGTTTTTTCAAGCCGCTCATTATCAATGTACCGGCATCCATACCCTCTGGCCTTTCATGGGCATTTCGCAGTGTTACAGCCGCCAATCCCAAAAGCGATGCCTCTTCGGTGATGGTGCCGCTGTCAGAGAGAGTGCAATGGGCATTAATTTGCAAATTATTATAATCAAAAAACCCTAGTGGTTTTAGAAACCGCACTCGATCATCTATATTGTCCTGCTTTAGCTCTGCCATGCGTTTGCGGGTGCGGGGGTGGGTAGAGACAATTACCGGCATATCATAATGCTTGGCCAATGCATCCAGTGTCGCCAATAAATCAGATAGCGCTTCGGGGCTGTCAACATTCTCTTCTCGGTGAGCGCTAACTAAAAAATATTTATCAGCCTCAAGTTTGTTCTCATCAAGCGCCTTTGATGCATGAATTTGCGGCATAAAGTGATCAAGGACCTCCCGCATATGAGACCCGGTTTTGATGATGGTTTCAGCCCTTATTCCTTCGGCCAACAGGTAGCGGCGCGCATGTTCGCTCAATACCATATTTATATCTGACAGGTGGTCGATGATTTTGCGGTTCAACTCTTCTGGTACGCGCTGGTCGAAACACCGATTGCCGGCCTCCATGTGGAACACGGGAATTTTGTTGCGCTTGGCCGGGATTACAGAAATACCGGAATTAGTGTCCCCATAAATCATAATTGCATCTGGTTTTTCAGATTTCATAACCTCATCGGATTTTGATATAACTTGCGCTATTGTTTGGGAGGCATTTTCCCCCGCAGCGCCAAGAAAATGATCCGGTTTACGAATTCCCAGTTCATCAAAAAACACTTGATTCAGTTCAAAATCATAATTTTGGCCGGTATGCACAAGGATATGTTCAAACTGCTGGTCAAATTCCTCAATTACCCGACACATCTTGATCAACTCGGGTCTGGTACCAACAATCGTCATAATTTTAAGCATTTAGGGCCTCCTGGATATATTCCAGTCTCAACAACAAAACCTTGATCTGTTCAACGTTTAAGCGCTCGGTATTATGAGAGGTATAATCATCAAGTACGGAAACGTCTTCTTCGCCTTGAATAAAATATTTGTCATAGTTCAAACTCCTCCCATCCATCTGAACGCAATAATATTGTCCCGTGCTTTGTGCTCTGCCCATTTCTTCGCGGGACAGAAGAGATTCATAAAGTTTCTCACCATGCCGCGTGCCAATAATTTTTATAGGGGTTTTTACCTCGAATATTTCTTTCATTGCCTGAGCCAGATCCCCAATTGTCGAAGCGGGAGATTTTTGTACAAAAATGTCCCCTTGCTTACTGTGCTTGAACGCATGCAGCACCAAATCAACGGAATCTTTTAGTGACATTAGGAAACGCGTCATATTCGGGTCTGTTACGGTCAAAGGGATACCCAGTTTAATCTGATTGATGAAAAGAGGAATTACCGACCCGCGTGATGCCATTACATTGCCATAACGGGTGGCACATAAAACAGTATCCCCGTCACGGCGCATGCGAGACTTTGCAACCATAATTTTTTCTGCCATCGCTTTTGAAATACCCATGGCATTTATTGGATAAACAGCTTTATCAGTGCTCAACAAAACCAAATGTTTTACATTATTTGCCAATGCGGCATTTATAACATTCTCTGTGCCAATGACATTGGTTCGCATTGCCTCCATAGGGTAGAATTCGCAAGATGGAACCTGTTTAAGCGCCGCCGCATGAAAAATATATTCTACGCCGGGCATTGCTTCCAGAATACTATCAGTATTGCGAACGTCCCCGATATAAAATTTTAACCGTGGATCATCCAAAGATATCCGCATATCTTCCTGTTTTTTTTCATCGCGGCTAAATATACGAATTTCACCTACGCCGGTATCCAGCAACCGCGATAATAACGCGTTTCCAAAAGATCCGGTGCCGCCGGTGATCATTACTACTTTGTTGTCAAACATGGTTTGCTTTTACCTGAATTCAAACATCTGCTTGACCATTTCTGGCCAGATGGGAGCAATGTAACCTGTTGCTTTATGAAATCGATCTGCATTAAGAGATCGGTCAATTGCAACACTGTCATCCGGCGTAATTTCAATTGACTTACCATAAATCTTTGCGACTAATTTTAGCAAGTCATATTTGCTAATCGGCGCTGATGCAACGTGATAAATGCCGGCTAGATTTTCATGAGGCAGCACAATATCGCGCACAAGTCGGGCAAGAACCACTGTTGGCAGTCCCGTATAGATTGCCTTGGTAAATCCTTTTATTTGACCTTCTTGTTTTAAGAACCATTCAATCAACTCGTGCGATGTTTCAAGCTCGTGCCCGATAAAGGAAGTCCGCAGAGTGAGTGCATTTACCTGCGTCACCTCACCAATATATTTTGACCGGCCATAAAGATCACCCGCATCCATCGGGTCTGTTTCTACATAGCCGCCTTTAGCACCGCTAAAAATACAATCCGTACTGAAATGTATCAGGCGCGCGCCGGTCAGTGCGCAAAGATTTGCTAAACGATGAGGGAACATTGAATTGACTGGCAGGACGATAAGGGGATCGTCAGCAAATGCCAATTGTTTTACCAAACCAATAGAATTTATTACAATATCAGGTCGCAATTCCGTAAAAACACGCACCAGCGCATCAAAATTCTCTACATCTATGCCTGTCTTGATTTTTTTTGCTATGGCGTCTGGAAAATGCGATGTCACCCGCCCTGAACGAACGGTTCCCCAAACATCATAATCCGAGTTCTCCGCAAAAACACGCATCATGGTATTTCCAAGAGTTCCGCTAGCACCCAATATAAGTACCTTGGTCATTTGCCCCCCTCGCTAACTTCTTTAAACCAGCCCTCTAGTCTATCAAGTAGCCGTTCCCGGGAAAAGTGGGTTTGAAAATACTGGTGAGCATTTTTCCCCATCGCTTCCCGTTCGGCTTTTGTCATTCTTGACATTGCCAAAACAGCATCGGCAAGTGCTTTGGAATCTTGAGCACCAACACCGATCCCTGAATTAGATTCTTCAACAATTCTGGAGCCTTCTCCATCAATTGAGGCAATTATTGGCCTGCCGCAAGCTAAATATGACTGAACCTTTGCAGGAATGGTCATAGAAAAAATAGGGTCCTTACTAAGTGAGGCAAGCATTACATCAGCTTGAGAAAACCATAAAGGCATGGTCTCAACCGGATGGCGACCCATTAGATGAAAAGATTTATGCAGCCCGCGTTGTTCAATCTCCCGCCTAAGCCAGGGAATTTCCCGTCCATCTCCAACTATCACCCACTGGATGTGCTTGTGGGGCATAAGTATTTCTGCTGCGGACAAAATAGTTTCAAACGATTGTGCTTTGCCAATATTTCCTGCGAACATAACACGAAAACCCTCAGGAAGTTCTGGTCCGTTCCATTGTGTTTCTGCAGGTTCCGGTTGATAAAAAGCTTCAGCGCTATTGGGGAAATAATAAATATTATTTTTTGCAACGCCCATTTTCTGAACAGGTTCCACAAACGCCTTCGACTGCACCAGTATTTTATGGCATCCCTTATAGATCCACCGCACAAGATGCCCGACTTTTTTAATTATCCATCCACTTTTGATAGCGTTGGTTGCCGTAAGACTTTCCGGCCATAAGTCCTGCACCCAAAACAATATCGGTGCCTTTTTAATCTTGCCAAGTATACGCGCAGGGATTCCAACGGTAACGGGCGATGGCTGGTAGACAAAAATAGCGTCAAATTTCCCTTTGCAGAAAATTGGTCCGGCCAGACTAGCTGTGAGTACAAATGATATGTAGTTGAATACCAGTCTAAGGCTTTTTCCTTTTCCGCGAGTTATCAGCGGTACGCGAATAATTTTAACCCCACCGAAACTTTCTGAATAGGGACCAAGCCAAGAGTACCCTTTCTCCAACTGCCCTTTGGGGTAGTTTGGAAACCCTGTTAGAACAGTAACCTCATAACCGCGTTCAACAAGTCCTTCCGCAATATCATTAATTCGGAATTCTTCTGGCCAAAAGTACTGACTGACAATCAATATACGCATGAATAACTATCACTCGTTCGAAATAAGTTGCATGAACTGACCGCCGGATAAAACATCGGCCAGCTCATCCGAACATTTCATATAGCGTTTAACCGCCCGTGAAATTGAAGTCGCTGAATCTGCATCAAATGTTTCAGCAGGAATTACAACATCTCTTACGAAATCCAATTCCCCTGCCAGTATCGCCAAGCCAGCCTGTTTCGCCTCGATTAAGGGCAACCCAAAAGATTCAAAATTCGATGGGTAGATAAGTGCATCCACCTGATCGAATAGAGAGAATATTTTTTCGTGCTGCAACTCTCCCAGATTTTCAATTTGTAATTTATATTTATGCTTTTTTTCGTTAATCCATTGGCAAAGCTCAGGAAAGTGAGCCGGGTTTATTGTAAGATATAGAGAAGGAAATATGCCAGCGTCTGCTAAAAGGCACCATGAATCAACTAGGTTTTTATGATTTTTGTGTGGCTCCCCTGAAGCCAAATAAACAAACGAGGTAGTGGGGGCGGTACTTGTTTCAAGTTTTACAGCGTCTGGTTCTTGGGCGATATTATTGTTTTTTGCAGCCATAAAGCCTGCTACATTAACAGCGATATTTTTTGAAAAACTCTGCTCCTCAAGCAATGTTTTCATTGTTGAGGATTGAACAAAAAACTTGTCGCAGTTTTTAGATCTATTTCGCAACCAGAACCGTTCAATAGTTATGCGAAGCCGTGATTTCATATTAAAACCAGATAAACTTGCGCCATCAATTAAATATCGGTTCTGTAAATATACAAAAACCTGCCCACGTAATTTCATAATTGGCGGTAGATTGCCAAAACACAGCACAACATCATTTTCCTGCACATTTTTTGCCAGCCACCGTTCAGCATTTAAGCGATGCAGGATACTTGCTTTATAGCGTCTGACATCTAAGTTTCCCGGCAAGTTTTTAGGAATTTTGAACCGACGATCAACTAACAACACCTGTTTCATATGCAAATTCGTCTCAAGGAGCATTGCAGTTAACAGCGAAGCTCCACCACCGGTGTGAATATTTGTGGCATGAATAAAAATTCGTTTGGCATCATTTCCCATAATCAAAGTTTCTTGCGTTTGTTCATCGTTGGACAATTTTCAAATTTATATGTTTGATTTAGAGATCGCTCCGGCTCATTCACATGAGCTTATGAAGATTGAGTTTAATGTTATATGTAGCATTTTAAGACATGTAGTTTTCTTTTTTTGGCATTAAGTGAGGTCAATTGAAGTAATTCATTTGCTGGAACTGGAGCGAAATAACCCGATGTGATGCAGAAGGGTTGTAAAATGGTGTGATTGCACGCTCCAGATACCCAAAAATGCTACGAAAAACATTATCAAAGACGGAATAATTCCCTGAGGGGCGACACCGAATTGAGCAATTGTATTGGCAATCGTAATTCCCCAAAAAGAATTGACAAGTGGATTGTTTATCAGGGTTGAAATAATTTTTTCACTGAAGAGCAGTAAAAAAGTAAACAATGCCATACCTGCTGTTACAAACAACATGGATCCACTGTAGTAAAAAAATGCAATTGCGCCGGGTAGGGTGGCAAAATTAAATTTTGTTGCATCCATATTGACGTATTGGGCCAAGCTAACTTCCTGATAAAAAGTTACTTTACCAATTTCGGAGCTTTCAATTAATGCCTGCCAAAACAGCGCAAACCCGGATCTGTCATATGAACTTATCGCCATCACACCTTCGGCGCCTATCCAGCGGTCCACGCTAAATTTAAGCGCTATATCAAAGTATGGTGAAATATCTTCGCCAATGCCAATGAAGGTTGGCTGTACACCAGAGAAATAAAATTGCCGCATCGAACTAACCAACATCAATGAGGCAAGGAAGAGAACAATTAGCGCTAAAATGTAGATGGCGATCCGAAGAGCGGACAGATCAGAAATTCGTGTCCTGATTTTAAACAGCGATACAATTGCAGGGACTGTATGAAAGACATAAACGCCACGACTTAGCAATGAAACGGTTGAAACGGCTGCTTCAAAAAGAATTGCGTAGGATAAAGGCATTATCCTGCCATAGATAGATAAATGCCACCAAAGCAAAGTTAGCACACACAGCGCAAAACCTTTGGATAGCATCCAGTATATTGAAGCATTTAGCGGCCAAATCAATATTGTGCGCGGGACCAGACCGCTTTGCTGTATTCCAAAAATGACATTTGAAACGGCAAATGCAATAATGACCAGAATTAACGTGACCCATATATATTTCCAGATTTTTGGATACCATGGTGGGGCAGGGGGCACGTCTTTAAGAACAAGCGTTGATTTCAGGTTAAAGGCTCCATAAATCAGGCGAGCGACAAGAACACCAATACCACCACTTATGGCAACCTGCAAAACCAGATCCCACGCCTCAGGCGAGCTATCGAACCCTCCCGCCGGTTCCCCGTAGGGATAAATAAATATCTGGTGCACTGTTATTTTTAGCCAGAAACCAAGCCACAAAAAAACAACTAAAAACAAATATCCGTATGTTAGCTGTCTAAAAAACCCACTGACAAATAGCGCAAGAAATACAAATGAGAATGTAACATAGTACAAACTTGAGCCTTGATATTGATTTAAACCCAGTGTGAATAGTATGCCCCAGACTACTAAAAACGAGGCGATAATCGCTCGTTGAATGGGCAAAATTTGGCGAATAGCCATAGTAAAATAGTCAGCCGCTTTTTTCAAAAGTCTTAACCTTCATAATGTGCAGGTGTTCTGATCTGGTAATCTCCATTTTTTAAAAGGTATATAAGTGGAAATCACGCGGCGTTTAGAAAATCAGGTATTCGCCTTATTCACAACTTCCAACATCACAACTGGATTTGGAGTATTTTGATTTTCCCCCATGGCAGCCAGTTCAAACAATGCCTTGCGAACTGCGGCTTCATTGTGATCGTCGAAGGCCCGGGTGAGCAAGCTCATTTGATTTTTTAGTGGCAGGCTAAGTTGTTGAGATTGTACAGCCCGTAATATTTTAGGCTTTCTGGTCGGCTTGGCGCTTGCCGGATCGTAGAATAATTCTTCGTGAATTTTTTCACCCGGTCTGCGTCCAACGGTAATTATCTCAATGTCGCCATCTGGATTTTGTTCCGACTTTATGCTCACCCCCGCCAATCTGATCATATTCTCCGCCAGATCACGAATGCGAATTGGTTCACCCATTTCCAGAATAAAAATATCTCCGCCACGAGACAGTGCTCCCGCTTGTACAATCAGCTCGGCGGCTTCGTGTATCGACATGAAATAACGGGTCATTTCTCCATCAGTGACGGTTACAGGGCCGCCCTGAGTTATTTGCTCTTTGAACAGGGGGACAACAGAGCCGTTTGAGCCCAAAACATTTCCAAATCTTACAGCGCAAAATTTTTGTCCGCTATTGCTGCTCTGCGCACGGTTGGCATAATCTGTAACGATCAGCTCCGCCCATCGCTTCGTTGCCCCCATCACATTAGTCGGCCTAACCGCTTTATCGGTGGAAATGAGCACGAAACTCTCGACGCCGGCATCAAAAGATTCGCTGGCGATTGTTTGTGTGCCAAATATATTATTTCTTACCCCTTCAAGTACATTTGCTTCGACCAGGGGCACGTGTTTGTGGGCAGCAGCATGAAATACCACCTGCACGGTTTCATTATTCAAAGTTCGCTTGATCAGAGAGGGGTCCGTGACCGATCCAAGAATAGGAACCAGCGGTAAATCTGTGTTTCTGCGCAACTCACGTTCAATTTGATAGAGTGCAAACTCGTTGGCTTCTAAAAGAACCAGTTTTCGCGGTGACCACTTAACTATCAGCCTGCAAAGTTCAGAACCGATTGACCCCCCGGCACCTGAAACCAGAATTGACCTGCCTTCAATCATTTTTTGTAAAAGATCGGGATCAGCGGGAACACTGGAACGTCCCAAAATGTCGCCAATTTCAATTTCACGGACCTGAGAAATCAGATAACGGCCAGAGGCTAGATCAGCCAGAGCGGGCAGGGCGCGAATTTTCAGATTTTCCCGACTTAGCTCAGAAATAATTTTTCGCTGTTGAGTAGCATTCATGGAGGGCGCTGAAATAATTATTTCGTTTATCTCCAGCGTATCAATCAAGTGCGGCAATCTGGATGGAGAGTGAACTTTGACACCTTGCACTTCGCCCCCGTGCAAAGATGGGTCGTCATCAACAAAGCCTGCAACAAATTTACTTTTTTCCTGTCGAAGGGCTGCGGCAAGTTGCGCACCGGCTTCACCGGCTCCATAAATCAGTACTTGTCCTGAATATCCTTGTTGAATCGGAGCCCACAACAGGTATTTTGCCAAAAACCTACTGCCTCCAACAATTATCATTACAAGAACTGCATAAATTACCGGCAAAGATCTTGGCACTGTTCCCAAGCGCGAAACCTCAAGGGCAAATAATCCTCCGATCCAGATAAGCGTCGCCAGACCAATTGCCTGAACAATTGTCCACAATGCCCGGCCCGGTAAATACCGGATGACCGAACGATAAAGCCCAAGCCTGATAAATACCGGAATTGCGGCAACCGGGGCCAAAAGTATCACTGAAAGCTGAAGGTTATCTGGCACAAGCAACACGTTCAGCCGTAACGAATAGGCAGCCCATACGGCAAAACTCAAGGCCAAAAAATCAAAAACCAGCATTATGATGCGTTTTGACGGGCGGGAAAGGCCAATAATTATATCGCGCAATTTCAAAATCATGCTCCTGTATAAACAATTTTAACCGATTGCAAAAGCAATAGATTTTCTTGGAAATCTTTTTTTTGGCGATCAATTTTTAGCTAAACGATTTCCTGTGATTAATAACTGTCTTTGTTATTGCCGGTCACAAAACAACAAGATCAATACAGCATTCATCTTGTCACCAACAATTTCAATTTGCCATTGCTTAGCCGCAGTGCTTTGGCTGGAAACATTTGATAAAAGAAAAGTCTATGACGGCACTCGCTGTTGCAAATGATTTGCAATTGCGATAGTGCAACTGAGTGTTGATGGACATTATCGACATCAATTTGATTTCTGCATTACTAAACCTATCTGGAGAATTATTCGGTGACGAAAATCCCAAAAACACAGGTCTCAAAGTCAAAAGCTGCCAAGTCTAATGATAAAAAGGCAATCGCGGCAGGCGAGGGCGCTCAAGTCAGGCGCCAAAAAACACCTGCAGAAAAACCAAACTTGGCCCGACGAAGCCTTTTGACAGTTGGCGTGGCGATTGCCGGTGGAAGTGGCCTTGTTAGCTTGAGTGGGGGAGCGGCTTCAGCAGCACAAAACCAGCCAGATACTGATAAGCCGTTGCAAACCGTTCATGCTCAAGTGCGTGGAAACATGAGCACAATTGGCGATGTGGGCAAAGAATTTAACGGATTTGACGCAGCAGAAATGCTTACCGATTGGGAAACCGGTACTCTTTTTATTGATGAAAACGGGCAAACTGTGCGCACGTTTGAGATTGAAGCCATTGATAGGGACATTGAGATAGCCCCCGGGGTTTTCTTTCCCGCATGGACCTATAATGGTCGGGTGCCCGGCCCGGCACTACGTGCCACAGAAGGAGAAAAAATCCGGGTTGTTTTTAAAAATCTTGGCTCCATGCCCCATTCAATTCACTTCCATGGCATCCATTCAGCCCGTATGGATGGAATTCCGGGCACTCCGGGAGTAGTTGATCCGGGTGGTGAATTTACCTATGAATTTAACGCCTACCCCTTTGGGTGCCATCTTTATCATTGTCATGTTTTGCCACTGGTTCGACACATGCACAAGGGTATGTATGGGGCGTTTATCATTGATCCTGATCCCAATAAACAAACTGAATTTGGAGATGTTGCCCAATCCCGTCTGCTTGGTTCTCCGCAAAATCAGCAATGGCAGGAGCTGGTTATGGTCATGAATGCATTTGATACCAATTTTGACGGTGCAAATGAATTTTATGCGGTTAATACCGTTTCTCATCATTTCATGAAGCATCCAATTCCATTGGATAAATCACGTCCGGTGCGCATATATCTTGTTAATGTCACTGAATTTGACCCCATCAATTCTTTTCACCTGCATGGAAACTTTTTTGACTATTACGATCATGGCACAACTCTGACCCCCACCAGCCGTATTGTAGACACCATAATGCAATGTCAGGCCCAGCGCGGTATCATTGAATTTTCGTTCAAGGATCATGAAGACGGTTTGTATATGTTCCACGCCCATCAGGCTGAATTTACCGAATTGGGATGGATGGGAATGTTTAATGTTAAAGGGGCTCAATCATGAGCAACGCTGACAATTCTGTGCAATCCGAATTGGATAAAACCGACATTGATCACGAACGGGTTCCGGATAAAAAAAGTTTCTTATGGATTGTTCTCTCAATTGCCGTTCCGATATTGCTTTTGGTGGCAGCCGGAGCATGGCTGATTTCCAGCGACCCTTTGGACCTGTTCGATACCAGCGGCGCTCCACCGATTGAAAAACTGACTTTCGAGAGGGTTTATCTGGACGAAACAGGGATTAATCTAAAGGTACGCGCTGGTGGTGATCAACCGATGATTATCGCCCAGGTGCAGGTGGATGATGCATATTGGCAATTTACCCAATCCCCATCGGGCCCGTTAACCAGGGTCGCCTCTGCCTGGATCAACGTGCCTTACCCCTGGGTGTTGGGAGAGGTGCATCTGGTGCGCCTGGTCACCAATACCGGTGTGACATTTGACTATCTGATTGAAGTTGCAATTGAAATTCCCACAGGGCAGGCAGGAAGTCTGCGCGCTCAGGCAATAATCGGTGCATTTGTTGGTCTTGTGCCAGTTGCCATTGGCCTGATGTTTTTCCCCCTGATGCGCACAATGGGCCGCGAGGGTATGCGCTTTTTCATGGCGCTCACGGTTGGCATGCTGATATTTTTGTTATTGGACACACTTGAGGCCGCTCTGGAATTTGGTCGTGCGGCAGCTCCGGCCTTTCAAGGCGCCTCGCTTGTTTATCTGGTCGCAGGTATGACATTTTTGGGATTGGTGGCTATTGGGCGGCGAAAGGGAGTTCCATCTGGTTTAGAGTTGGCGATATTTGTTTCCCTTGGCATAGGTCTGCACAATTTTGGCGAAGGGTTGGCAATTGGTACCGCGTTGGCAGCAGGCGCTGCCGGGCTTGGAGCATTTCTGGTTATCGGATTTACGGTGCATAATCTTACCGAGGGCATAGCGATTGCTGCGCCATTGGTGAAGAAAAAACCACCAATGTGGGTATTTGCCGGACTGGTGATTTTGGCTGGCGCTCCGGCAATCCCCGGCATTTGGCTCGGCTCTTTTGCTATTGAACCCCAATGGGCAGCGCTGGCGCTGGCAATTGCCACCGGGGCAATTCTTCAGGTTTTATTCGAGGTTGGCTCTTACTCCATGCGTTCTGAAAAAGGTGGACGTTTAGTAATTGATCGCTATGGATTGGCGGGCCTGACTTTTGGCATTGTATTTATGTATGTCACGGCTTTGGTAATTCAGGTTTAGATTCTAAGCCGGTTAAAATATTTTTTAGCTACGCTAGCGCTTGTTTGAGGCTTTTGAATATATCAACGCCCCAATGGTCAGAACGATATATAAACCACCGATAAAAAGCAGTTGCTCAGGATTGGTGATCGCCTTGTAATAAAGTATCAGGGCAGTGCCTGTTGCCAGACCAGCCAGCGCCAAAAGGGTGATGATTGCAGATGAATTGGTTTTCTTGCGGATTTTGAAATTTGTGAAGGTAATCAGGAAAGAAACCAGCAAAAAAGTTACGCTGCCAAATTCTAGAATTATCCGAAGATTCCCCGCAAGTACCAGCAAAAAAGCGGTGCAAGACATGGTCAGAATAGCGTAGGTGGGGATGTTGCGATGGCGGCGTGAGAGAATTTTTGGAAAATATCCATCCTCTGCAATTACCGCCATCTGTCTTGATGCGCCAAATACTGTACCGCTGATGGCGCTGCTGGTTGCAAGCAATGCTCCCAATATAACAATTTTGGCTCCCAATGGTCCCAGCACATCACCAGCTCCGGCGGCCAACGCATATTCCTGATTGTTTATTATATCATCAAATGGAATTGCCATTATTGCGCCAATTGAAATGACTACGTAAAGAGCAATAGCAATTGTAATAGCTCCATAAATTGCCCGTGGGATATTTTTTTCAGGCTGTTCCATTTCGTTGACGCCGTTGATTACCAGCTGAAACCCTTCATAAGCTACGAATGTTACGGAGGCCACAATCAGTACATCCATAAAGCCGGGAAGTGGATTGTCCCCCATAAGGTTTGGCAAGCTGGTTTCTCCGGCGCTGATTAGAACCACAGAAATAACGATCAGAATGATCAGTTTGCTATAAACCATTAGGTCCTCAAGGCGACCCATTCCCTTTACGCTCCAAATATTTATGATTGTAAACAGAGCAATGATCAGCCCGGCAACTATCTTGCGTGCCCATTCATTGTCAGCAAATGATGAGCTGGAAATAGCGTATGAAGAAAAGGTGTAAGCATAGAGGGCTATGGTGCTGATATAACCAAAAATCACCCACCAGCCTATTAAAGATGCTCGAAAAGGGGTGTTGGGAAATGTTCTTTTGATGAACGAATAGGTCGCCCCTTCGTCCCTATAATATACCCCGAGCTTAACATAGGAATAAGCTGCAAGGGCAGCTATAAAACCTCCCAAAAGAATAGCTATGGGAGTTAGAATCCCAACGATCGCCACGGAAATCCCAAGTATGGTGAAAATTCCACCACCAACCATCCCGCCAAGCGCAATGGCAATAAGTTCCAATACACCCAGGGATTTGTTTCTGTTTCGATGCATTGGTTACCAACCTCATAAAATTGAAGAATTAGGACGCTAACTTACCCTTTCAATGGCGATTGCCACGCCTTCGCCACCCCCTATGCACAGGGAGGCTATTCCAAGAGTTTTATCGCTTTGCTTTAAGGCGTTGAGCAGGGTTACGATAATTCTTGCTCCCGATGCTCCGATTGGATGCCCAAGTGCGCATGCGCCTCCAAATATGTTGAGATTGCTATGGTCCATGCCAATTTCAGCCATCGCGGCCATGGGCACTACCGCAAAGGCTTCGTTGACTTCCCATAAATCAATATCAGCGGTTTTTAACCCGGTATTCTGCATGAGTTTTTTCATTGCCGGCACCGGTGCGGTGGTAAAATGATCTGGTTCATGGGCGTGAGATGAGTGGCCCAGAATACGTGCCAGAATAGTAATTCCCTGAGCCTTTGCATCACTTTGACGCATTAGAATCAGCGCCGCCGCCCCATCTGAAATTGATGAAGCGTTGGCGGCGGTAACTGTACCGCCATCCTTAAACGCTGGCTTGAGTAACGGAATTTTTTCAGGCCGTGCCTTAGCTGGAGCCTCATCTTGAGAAATAATGGCCTCGCCCTTGCGACTCTTAACGGTGAATGGGGTGATTTCCGCTTCAAACGCTCCTGATTTTTGTGCTGCCAGCGCCCGATTGAGGGATTCTATGGCAAAATTATCCTGATCCTGACGGGAAAATCCGTATTCTTCGGCGCAAATCTCGGCAAAAGCGCCCATAAGATGGCCCCTGTCATAGGCATCCTCAAGGCCATCAAAAAACATATGATCAATTGCCTTTGTGTGGCCCATTCGTGCACCAGAGCGCATTTTTGGCAGCAGATAGGGAGCGTTACTCATGCTCTCCATACCACCGGCGATGAGAATATTTCCATTGGCCGCTTTTAGTTGATCATGGGCCATCATTGCGGTTTTCATACCTGATCCGCACATTTTATTGATGGTAACCGCCGGTATTTTCTTGCCCAGCCCTGCCGCAAAACCTGCCTGTCTCGCCGGTGCCTGCCCCTGACCTGCCATCAGCACACATCCCATAAGCAACTCGTCAATTTTGCCAGGCTCAATCATGGAGTTCTTAAGAGCGCCGGCGATTGACGCACCGCCCAGTTCACTGGCGCTTACGTCATTAAAAACACCTTGAAAGGCTGCAAGGGGAGTGCGGGTTGCGCCAACAATAACAATTGGATCTGACATTTATGCTCCTGTTTATGGCTTGTTTGAGGGGATTTTATTGGCCTGCAAGAATTTTATCATCCCTGAAAAATCAACTCCCCCAAGACCTGCATCATCCATTTGCTGATATAGGCTTGCCGCATGTTTTCCAAGTGGTGTCGAGATTTTGCTTTCACTGGCTGCCTGTTGCGAAAGGTCTAAATCCTTCAACATCAAAGCTGCCGCAAAGCCGGGCTTGTAATCATTATCTGCAGGGCTTTTGGGGCCAACACCGGGCGCGGGGCAATAGGTGTTGACTGACCAGCATGACCCGGATGAGGTCGACATGACATCGAATAATGCCGATTGAGAAAGGCCAAGATTTTGCGCCAGCAAAAACGCCTCACAAGTGCCGATCATCGAAATGCCAAGCAACATATTATTGCAGATTTTGGCCGCTTGCCCCGTGCCTCCATCTCCGCAATGCACCGCGCTTTTACCCATAATGTCAAAATAAGGATTGCCCGTATCAAAGGCTGACTTAGTTCCCCCGACCATGAAAGTCAGGCTTCCCGCTTCCGCACCAACAACACCGCCGGATACCGGGGCATCAAGGCAGTGAATATTGGATTTATTTGCAAGATTATGCAGGTTTTTTGCTGATGTCACATCAATGGTGGAACAATCAATAAGCAACATTTGCGGCTCCATTGCCCCAAGCAACTCTTTGCCAACTTCACCGACAATCGCACCATTGGGAAGCATCAGAATAACAATTTGCGCGTTGCTGGCAGCATCAACATTGCTGGACGCCAGTTTCAACCCTGATTTTTGCGCAGCATCCCTCGCTGCCGGCATTGCGTCAAAGCCAATTATATTATGTCCGCCTTTCTTTAGGTTCAGGGCCATTGGCAGCCCCATGTTTCCAAGACCGATAAAACCTATATCCACCATTATCCAGCCCTTTATGACTTCGTATAACCTTGCCCGATTTCCTAAAAGATTATTCGCTGCAACGCGACAATTTTCAAGAGCGGTCTACAGAAAATCGCAACCTGTGATTTGAAATTGGGTGCATGAACAGGGCAATTGGCAAAGCAATATCGAAAGAAAATGTGTTTGATGTAAAAAATGAAAGTCCAGCAAGACTGATAATAGACAATATAATAGGAACGGTTTATGGCTGTAATAATTAGGAAAACAATTGAATAAAGCGCTCAAAAATCAATTGCTGCATCTGGTGACACGTGGGAACGCCGGGCTTGGGAAGTTTAACAAATGAGTTATAGAAAATCAGACTATTATATATGGTGGGCTATGTTGGGCCTGTTATTTTTTTCTACCCCGCTTATCGGCACTATAGGGGCTGTTCTAATTATTTTTCTCTCCATGTTCGCTTCGTTTGTAGCTTTTAACAAGAACGCGTTTCTTGAGCTAAAAAGTCAGCCGATGATAGTGATGTTTGCTATCGGCTATTTTGTTTTTGCCTTTTTTACCGCAATAACATCGAGGTCCTTTTCTGATCTACTGGTGATATTTTATTTTTCACCTTTTCTTCTTTGCGCAGTCGCTTTTTTATTCGCAAGAAAATATGCCGGTAAAAGAACAGCAATCATAATATTATCAATGTGTCTGATTGGTTCTGGCTTGACAATTTTGGTTGCTCTTATTGATATTTATTTTTTAAATGCCGATCGCCCCAAAGGTTTCTTTTCCGGCGTAATTACTCTGGCAATGGTTGGAACAACGCTTGGAATTGTTGGAGGGATGGGTTTTTTTCTGGTTGATGGATATAAAAAAGCGATATTTATCCTTGGGCCGGTTTTTGCGATTTTAGCGATTATGCTTACTCAGTCTCGTGGTACGGCAATTGCCTTGCCAGTTTTGACATTATTATATTTTGTCTATGCAATTCGCAGAACCAGAACTGCCAAGACCAAAGTTGTAACTATTGCCGCCCTGTTGTCATTTAGTTTTTTGGCGCTTTTTTTCATCGCACAGGGCTCAACTCGTATATCAGAATTGACCAATATAATTAGCCAGATAATGAATGGAGACATTTCCAGCCTTAAAGCTGAAAATATCCGTATTGAAATGTTTCAAGCAGGATGGGAGTTGTTTTTGGCCTCACCAATATTTGGCTATGGCTGGAATAATATGGGTGAAATGGCCTTCACCGTGTTGGACATAACAAAATACGATGCCCAGCTGATCCAGTATTTCCAATTCCACAATGATTTCTTAAATTATGCATTTGCTATTGGCATTATTGGAATATTCGTTTTTTTTGCATTTCTGTTTGCCCCGCTTATTGGAGCATTAAAAACTCCGCGCGACGCCATGTTTGCAATAAGAGTTGAAATTGTCCTGCTGATGCTCACAATTTATGCAATTTCAGGCTTAACCGCAGAGGCTCTTTCCCATGGCCTGCTTATAACCGTTTATGCCTTCATAAGCGCAATAGTTCTGGGTGCTTTTCGAGACGACACCAACAAAGCAGATGCTCAAAATTAACTGATAATATCAGCAACAACTGCTTTCAATGTTCCTGTAGAACCTATGCGAGATTTGCCAATTTGGCCCATTCTATCCCGTTCATTTTTGTTTTGAAGCAAATTGCCAATTACCTCGCTCAATTCATCAGCGTTTTGTGAAACAATGATTTTTGAATCTCCGGCCAGGGTTTTCTCGTCAACAATTCGTTTCTTGCGATCATGCTCCTCAATAAAACAGACTACAGGCTTGCCCATACCAAGCGCCTGAATTGTCAACGTACCCGCCTGACTAAGTATCAGGTCAGCTTCTTCAATTAAATTTCCAGCCACATTTCTGGAAAGATCCAGTACCAGTTCACCGTCACTCAAATGTCCAATATCTGATTTATTATTCATCTTTGCCTGATGATATTTCATAGATGTAACATTTGCCAATTCATCAGGTGAAACACCATCAGCAACAGCTACAAAAACATCAAAACTCAAAGTTTTCCGGATTTTTTTTATCGCATCAATTTGTAATTTTAAATTCTGTGCCGCCGTTTGGCGTGAGCCGGGTAATAAAACTACAGCATACCTGTTTCTGCGGTAAGACTTGATATCATATTGCCCAAAAGGAACTAAATCTAGCATGATATTGCCTTTGGAAATTGCATTTACACCCGTTTGGCGCAAAGATGCGGCTAATATATCGTCACGACAATAGACCTTGTTGCAGGTTTTTTTTATCGCCCAGCGCTCAATAGCGCGATATTGATGGGCATAACTGTTTTTATAAACATCAAGATAAATATCAATCTTAGTGCCAGCCAGAACGCTCAAAATCGGCGTTACACTATCGCCCACCGCGATGATTTTATCATATTTATTTTTTATTGAGCGCAAAAACCTAATCGTCTTATAAGTGCCGGCAATCATGCCGCCTTTTATATCTTTTGCAATGGAGCCGGCTTTGCGATGTCCCTCAGATGGTATGTGTAAACGGGGGCCGACAATTGGACAGATGTTTTTATAAGCATTTCCAAAGCCTATAAGTGGATAAGCCTCAACTGAAATGTCATTTGGCAGCTCTGCAACAACGGCTGCCGCCATTGAATCTTCTCCATTACCATTGGATAAAAACAATATTTTTTTTGGATTTTTGTGTTTTTTGCTCACTAGTACTCATCACCATGTTGCAAATAGGCTAGTTGGGACAGCGCAACGCTCAAGAGCGCTCGAGCCAATCACATGAAAATCCGCATCCGAATAATTCATTTTTAGTCTCGGAGAAAGGAGATTTGGAATTAAGAATAATCACGAAATCAAATATAGCCCCACAGGCAAACGAAAGCGACACCTGAATTACACCTTATAAAGGGCAATATCAGGTAATTCACAATTCAATTTATACTCGAGATTGAAATTATTCAAAAATTGGCTCCCCGGGTAAGACTCGAACTTACGACAAGTCGGTTAACAGCCGACTGCTCTACCAACTGAGCTACCGGGGAACAATATAGTTTGCCCATTCAGGCGCGCATCACTTAGCGGGTTTGAGTTTGTTTGCCAAGCCCTCTTTTACTTTACCAAGCCCTCTTTTATCAAGCCCTCGATTATTAAGTTATCAGCTATCAGGATCCAAATTATCATTTTTTTTGTGATTGTGAAGTCATGATTTTAGCACGATCGTTTATATTGGCAATGTCGGCAACATTATTCAGATTTTGGCACGGATTTTCCTCGAAATATTCATCCATAGCCATTTCTTCAACCCGAATTTTTCTCAAGAGGCCTTTGATGCCATATTTTGCCAAATCTTCAAGTTCTCCGGGTAAATTGCCTATTGAATTGAGTCGCCAAAGCGCATTGGTAGGATAAATTTGCCCTCCATAGCACGCAACCACAGCATCCTTGTCGTTTTGGATTGCTTCAAGAGCCTTGGAATGGAAAAAATCCGGGAAAAACGGACTGTCAACCGCCACGGTTAGCAGGTATTCGGTGTTTTTTGCATGCCGTTTAATATAGTCCACCCCTGCAGCCAGTCCGGCCAGTGGACCCTTGGAATTTGAGCCGTTATTCATGTCGTTGAGCAAAATCCATTTTTGCGGCACTATAAAACGCTGCTTATTCATATGGCCGATTGAAAGAATATGCGGACCTTTTATTTGGCCCACATTTTTTGCGACCCTTTCAAACAAACTTATTCCGTCAATCTTCAGGTTGGCCTTGATCACACCGCCAAGTCGTTTTCCTCCCCCTCCGGCAAGAATCACAATTGCGGTATTATTTTTCATGGGAACCCAATAATTTGACTATTTGAAGTGCAACTGCTGCAGAATCGGTTTTTGCGAGATTTGTTTGGCAAATGTTGTTTGAAATGCAGGTGTTTCCCGCCAAAACTGCGAAATACTGCCAGCAAATTTGGAGGCCACGTCCGGATTTGAACCGGAGTACACGGATTTGCAATCCGCTGCGTAACCACTCCGCCACGTGGCCTCAATTCGGGTTTGTTACTGCACCAATTTAATGTATGCAAGATGAAGAACCTGATCTTTTTTATGTTTCGTCTTTGTTTTGGGAAAAAAGATGGAAATATCATGCATTTTTACCAGAATTTACATCTGGACAATTTCGCGGTTAAGGCCTTCTCAGTTCTTTGTTAAACTATTGCCATTTCTAGTTGAACCATTGTCATGAGGGCGTTATCAATAATATCTGCGGATTATTCGCTCCTGACCGGTCAGGGGTAAAAATCCCGCTGCATCATCACTACTCTCAACCAGTTCGAATAAAGGAATTTTATATGAGCGATTTTTCCAAAGCACGAATTGATATGGTTGAGGGGCAATTACGAACTTCTGGTGTTTTTGACCCTCGTGTTCTTTCAGCTTTTGCCAAAGTTCCTCGCGAAGCGTTTTTGAGTGCCGGGCAGGTGCCATTTGCCTATGCTGACATAGATCACAAACTTTCAAACGATCCGCTGCGCTATATGGGGGCACCGGCTCCGTTAGCAAAACTCATTGAGCTTGCAGCGCCCGGACCCGAAGATGTGGTATTGGACGTTGCCTGCGCTACCGGTTACACCAGTGCAATTTTGGCCCAACTTGCCAGTTCGGTTGTTGGCGTTGAATCCAATGGGGAACTTGTAAATCGCGCCGATGAAATTCTGGCTCAACTGGATATTCCCAACGCTGCGGTGATTAAAGGCAAGCCGGAAGAGGGTGCTCCTTCTGAGGCGCCATTTGATGTGATTATTATCGGGGCGGCAGTGGATGAGGTCCCCAAAAAACTCCTCGAACAATTGCGAGACGGTGGTAAACTGGTTGCATTGTTTGGCGCAGGTGCAAGCGCCAGAGCCTCAATCTTTACCAGAAGCGATGGCGGGTTTGCCCAGGTCATTACGTTTAATGCCTGTTTGCCCAAGATTGCCGAGTTTTCCAAACCACATCAGTTTTCCCTTTGAATTCTCTTTGTAGTTTTGATGTTTTCCACTGAATTAATATCCGGCTGACTTTTTCTCTTTCCAAAGCGCCTTTAGCAGTCTTTACTGCAGGTCAGTTGTAAATTTATGGGGCCATAGTCATCGCTAAAGGATGAAAATTGCCCTGTATGATCGCTGTGCATCGCTGTTTTTAATGATAAATCTTGGGTTTGATCGAAAAAATAGCGTTGGGCCTTGTGCTAGGTGGTTGGGCTAACTATCTAGGGTCAAGGCCCTGAATGCGTTCTATTTGTGTTAGTTGTTGGAGGTATATCTGTTGATTTCAAAAGTAATAGGGGCATTTTTCGAAAAAACAGATAATGCCATAAAAACCGATTTTCCCACTGTGTCAGGAATTAAAAAAACTCTGGCCACTACGGGTTTACTTGCCACCATGGCGATTTTGGCAACTCCAGTTAGCGCTGAGCCGTTGCGCGATGCATTGGCCAGTGCCTATGCCTCTAACCCCAATATTGCTTCGGCGTTGATAAGCGTAAAAGCCTCGGCAGAAGATATTGCTCTGCGCCGGGCAGGGAAGCTGCCAAGCATTGGGTTTTCGGCTGATGTTACCAGAGCATGGTCGGTGGTCGGGGGGGCTCAAACCACCTCCAACACTGCAACTCTTGGCATGTCCTATCGTCAGACTTTGTTTGACAATCTTAAAACCGATGCGCAAATCGAGCAGGCCCGAGCATTTTCAACCGTTGCAACTCAGGCTTTGCGCAATGCCGAGCAAAACGTTTTGCTTTCAGCGGCAACGGCTTATTATAACGTAATTCGCGATACTCAGTTGGTGAAATTGCGCGCCGAGAATGTTGCGTTTTTTCAGGCGCAGGTTCAGGCGGCTAAAGATCGCTTAAGTATTGGCGAGGGAACCAGAATTGATGTTTCCCAGTCAGAAGCCAGACTTTCTTCAGGTGTAGCCTCTTACAGAAATGCAGTTACCAGCCTTCAGGTTTCTCAGGCAGGTTTTCAACGCTGGATTGGAAAACCGCCGCGCAATTTGAGCATGGGTTACAATTTTGGCAATTCCATTCCATCCTCGCTGGATCAGGCTCTAAATCTCGCTGATGCTCAGCATCCGGCAATTCTTACCGCCAGTGCGCAAATCCGCGCTGCCCAATCAGCATCCGATGCTGCGCGGGCCGCTTTTGGGCCAACCCTTGATCTTATTGGCTCGATTTGTGCCATCAATTGCTTTGGCGGCAATGCCACTGGCATGTCTGGCTCTGTGCGGCTTACCCTGTCTATTCCTATTTATTCGGGCGGAGCAATGGGTGCTTCTGTTCGGCAGGCAAATCTCAATCAGATAAAATCTGAGCTGGACGCTTTTGCTACCCGCGATCAGGTACGCGAGGCTGTGATTTCTTCCTGGAATGGGGTGCAAAACGCCAATGCACAGATCACCTCTGCCCAATCTTCTGCAAATTCGTCACAATTGGTTTTGGATGGAGTTATCGAGGAACAACGAGTTGGACAAAGAACAATTCTTGACGTTCTAAATTCCCGATCGGATCTAACCCTTGCCCGCGAAAGTCTGATTTCTGCCCAGTCAGCCCGTATGATCGCTTCTTTTTCTCTGCTTTCTGCCGTTGGGCGCTTGTCTGCGGTTGAGCTTAATCTGCCGGTAAAAATTATGTCAGCCGATGGTTATTTGCAGAGTGTTGAAGATGTATGGTCTGAATTGCGCTCGGTTCCTCTTAATTAGGATCAAGGGTCCAAAACTGTCTCTATGCACAGGAACCTAAGCGCGAAGCCTTTGATCACTAGCTGGTTGCAGGCTAAAAATATGGCAGCGATTTGGCTTTTTGCTGCCATATTCAGGCGCAACCGCCATTCTCAACTTATTCACAAATTTTTAGCGCTACGGCACATATCCGTGGACATATCCAAACTAAACGTGTTCAGGCAAGTGCGGCGCGATAGTGTGCAACTTAGCGAATCACTTTATCAATGTTCAAACATGGGTACGCGTTAACTTATTTTTTGGTGAATTTTATTAATCTATAACTTAAAACTTAAGTGTCCTGTGGGGTTTGGTGGTTCGATATTTTTTAAGCGTATTCGTTTTTATACGGTTTCGTTTTTTCGACGTAGTTAAATTTTTTCGGCGTAAAGCAAGAGTATCGTGCGTAAACTGACAGGGGCAGATCATGAATAACCCGGCTAGCAAAGAACCCTCCATGGACGAAATTCTTTCGTCCATTCGACAGATAATTGCCGATGAGGATCAACCGGCAGAGCAGGATATTACTGCTCCAGCAGCTGAGCAGGGTGCTGCAACTCCAGCGGCTGCGGTGGCAATGCCAGAGCCAGCTCAAAGCGAAGCAGAAGCAGATCAGGCAATGATGGAGGCTCAAGAGGCAACACCGGCAATCCCGGATGCTTTAGAACCTGCTGATGCTGATGGAGGCGAGCCATTGGCTCTAACTCCAGATCAGATGATTGCACAAAACGCTGATGATACTGAAGTTGATGCAAGCACCGTTGATGCAAGCACCGTTGATGATGAATTGGGTATTTCGTTTTCTCCCGCGTCTTCAGGGATTGATGCAAATTCTCCTCCAGCGCTAGAGCCTGAAACAGAAATTGCTGAGGTTGAAACGCCAGCAGAGCCCGATGAAGAAATTGAACTGGTGATTGCTGACGATATAGCCTTTGATGAGCCTGAGAGCGCGCCCGAAGAACCGGCGGCGGCCGAGGCGATGCCTGATCCGGAACTAAGCACGCAAATGGCCGACAAACTGCTTGAACCAACGACTGATGCGGCGGTGCGCCACACATTTTCCAAGCTCAGCGCCCTTTCAATGGGTGGAGCAGATTTGACCCTTGAGGGAATTGTGCGCGATATGCTGCGCCCGATGCTAAAGGAATGGCTGGACGAAAACCTTCCCGCCACCGTTGAGCGCATGGTGGAAAAAGAAATCGAGAGGGTTTCTCGCGGTTCTTAGGGGCTGATTTTGCATGGACCTGAGGCCAAACCTTGGGACCAAATCTTGGGACCAAGTCCTGATGTTTTCTTCGCAAAATCCTGTCTTTGCCAAAATTTGCTCATCTATATGTTGACTTAAAGCCAATGGCTTGGTTTTACATTACTTATAAAGTTTCCGGCTCGCCGATACTGGCGGGCCTTTTGTTGTGAGCTAGGGCCTGCCATCAATGTTAGAAAAAAAATACCAACCCAATAATGTTGAGCAAAAAATCCATGAACAATGGATGAAAACCGAGGCCTTTAAGGCCGGAGCAGGCGCAAAGGATGGTGCTAAATGCTTTTCAATATTAATCCCGCCTCCCAATGTTACCGGATCGCTACATATCGGGCATGCCCTCAACAATACATTGCAGGACATTTTGGTGCGCTGGCATCGCATGCGCGGCTTTGATACTTTGTGGCAGCCCGGCGTTGACCATGCAGGCATTGCCACCCAGATGGTTGTGGAACGCCAATTGGCCGAGCAGAATCTGCCGGCGCGGGCTGAAATGGGCCGTGAGAAATTCATCGAAAAAGTCTGGGAGTGGAAAGAACAATCCGGTGGTGTGATTTCAAACCAGCTTAAACGGCTTGGTGCTTCTTGTGATTGGTCCCGCGAACGTTTCACCATGGATCCTGGCTTCCATGATGCGGTGCTCAAGGTTTTTGTTGATATGTACAATAAAGACCAGATTTATCGCGGTAAGCGGTTGGTCAATTGGGACCCGCATTTTGAAACTGCCATTTCTGATCTGGAAGTGGAGAATACCGAAGTTAAAGGTCATATGTGGCACTTCAAATATCCACTTGCTGCTGGCCAGAGCTATACCTATGTGGAAAAAGACGAGGATGGCAGTATCACGCTAAGCGAAGAGCGCGATTATATTTCCATTGCCACCACAAGGCCCGAAACCATGCTTGGCGATGGCGCGGTTGCAGTTCATCCAGATGATGAACGCTATAAATCTATCGTTGGAAAATTGTGCGAAATTCCCGTGGGCCCGAAAGAGCATCGTCGTTTAATCCCGATTATTACCGATGAATATCCCGATCCTGATTTTGGTTCTGGTGCGGTTAAAATCACCGGCGCCCATGATTTCAACGATTATGAAGTGGCCAAACGCAATAATATTCCCCTTTATTCGCTGATGGATACCAAGGGCCATATGCGCGCCGACGGGTTGTCGTATTCAGAGGCTGCAACAATTGCAAAAAAAATCGCGGAGGGAGGCGAGGCCCCCCAAGATGCTACCCAAATCAATCTGGTGCCCCAAGAATATCGTGGTCTGGATCGCTTTGAGGCCCGCAAAAGAGTAATTGCCGACATAACCGCCGAAGGGTTGGCGGTTATGCATCAAATCACCCGCAAGGATAAGGAAAGCGGTGAAGAAGTTACTGAAACAATTCCCTATGTGGAAAACAAAAAAATCATGATCCCGTTTGGCGATCGCTCAAAAGTAGTGATCGAGCCAATGCTCACCGATCAATGGTATGTGGATACGGCAAAAATTGTCGGCCCGGCCATTGATGCGGTAAAATCGGGCGAAATCACCCTGATGCCCGAGGCCCAAAGAAAGGTCTATTTCCACTGGCTGGAAAATATCGAACCATGGTGCATTTCGCGCCAGCTCTGGTGGGGACACCAGATCCCGGTCTGGTATGATGACGAGGGCAATCAATATTGTGCCGCATCTGAAGATGAGGCATCTCAACTTGCAGGTGGCAAATCAATCACCCGCGACCCAGACGTGCTAGACACCTGGTTTTCCTCCGGCCTGTGGCCAATCGGCACCCTTGGCTGGCCTGAAAAAACTAAGGAAATGGAAAAATATTTTCCCACATCTGTGCTGATCACCGGCTTTGATATTATATTCTTCTGGGTGGCTCGCATGATCATGATGCAAAAATCCGTGGTTGGCGAAATTCCCTTCAAAACTGTTTATACCCATGCTCTCGTGCGCGATGAAAAGGGTAAAAAAATGTCCAAATCCGTGGGCAATGTCATCGACCCGCTGGTATTGATTGAGGAATTTGGGGCTGATGCGGCCCGCTTTACTTTTGCCGCCATGGCAGCACCCGGCGCAGACCTTAAACTCTCCATGAACCGGGTGGCCGGATATCGCAATTTTGTCACTAAAATCTGGAATGCGGCCCGCTTTTTAGAGATGAACGAATGCGCATTGGTTGAAAATTTTGACCCCAAAACCACCTCCATGCCCATTAACCGCTGGATACTTGGCGCGACGCAAAATGCTGTGACAGATGTTTCTTCTTCGTTGGAAAAGTTCCGCTTTAATGATGCTGCCAGCTCAGCCTATGAATTTGTCTGGGGCACATTTTGCGACTGGTATATTGAATTGGCCAAACCCACTTTAATGGGCGATGACGAAGAACTTAAAAGCGAAACCCGCGCTACCGCTGCCTTTGTTCTTGATCAGATTTTGGCACTGCTGCACCCGTTTATGCCCTTTGTTACCGAAGAATTGTGGGCGCAAACGGCAGGGGAAAGCAAAAAACGGCCAAATATGCTGGTGGTTTCTGCATGGCCAACTCTTTCTGGTTTGGAAGATGAAAAGGCAAACAGTGAAATTAACTGGCTGGTTGATCTTATTTCGGGCATTCGCTCGGTCCGGGCTGAAATGAATGTTCCCGCCGGAGCAAAAATTCCTCTGGTTGTTACGGGGGCAAATGAGTTGAGCGAGCAACGGATTAAAACCCACCACTCAGCAATATTACGTCTGGCCCGAATTGAAGAAATTTCTTTTTCACAATCAGTACCTGAAAAATCTGCGCAACTGGTACTCAATGAGGCAAATTTTGCTCTGCCCTTGGGCGATGTGATTGACATTGAGGCTGAGAAACTACGCCTGAACAAGGAAATCGCCAAGATGGATGCGGAAATTTCCCAAATTGAGAAAAAGCTTGGAAACCAGCAGTTTTTAGCCAAAGCACCCGCAGAAATCGTAGAAAAGCAAAAATCGCGGGTCGAAGAACTTGTTGATCTTCGTTCCAGACTGGCTGGAGCCGTCGCTAAACTGAGTTAGCGAATTTAAGCTATCAGTGGATTTAAGTGCTATTTTTGCAACATTTTTCAAAAACCATACCCCCGTTGTATTGATTGACTAACGGGTGCAATCTTGGTCACATTCTCACCTAAAACAACTCTGACAAGTGTGGGGGCAAATATTTTTGCGATGATTTCTGTCGCTATTTACCTTTTTGTCTCAACTTTTGTCGTATTGCCTGTTTTTAGGGCATTTGAACAAAGGAAAATTCTGGTATGGACGCCAAAAACATCGACAAAGCAAAACTTCCCTCTCGCCATGTGACAGAGGGGGCGGCGCGTGCGCCCCATCGCTCCTATTATTATGCCATGGGTTTAACATCCGGCCAGATTCACCAGCCCTTTGTCGGCGTTGCCACCTGTTGGAACGAGGCTGCCCCCTGTAATATTTCATTGATGCGTCAGGCCCAAGCGGTCAAAAAAGGTGTTGCTGCCGCCAACGGCACACCGCGTGAATTCACCACTATCACTGTGACAGATGGCATTGCCATGGGCCATGAGGGCATGAAGTCCTCGCTGGTTTCGCGTGATGTGATCACCGATTCGGTTGAGCTGACTATGCGTGGTCATTGTTATGATGCTCTGGTTGGTCTTGCAGGTTGTGATAAATCTCTGCCCGGAATGATGATGGCCATGTGCCGTTTGAATGTGCCTTCCATTTTTCTTTATGGCGGCTCGATCCTTCCCGGTAATTTCCGTGGAAATCCGGTAACAGTTCAAGATGTTTTTGAAGCGGTTGGTCGCCATTCCGTTGGTGATATGTCTGATGAGGATCTTGAAGAGCTGGAAACTGTGGCCTGTCCCGGTGCCGGGGCCTGTGGTGCCCAGTTTACAGCCAATACCATGGCTACGGTATCCGAGGCCATTGGTCTTGCATTACCATATTCCGCTGGTGCGCCAGCTCCTTATGAAATTCGCGATGAATTTTGTCGCACCGCTGGCGAGCAGGTGATGGAGTTGATAAAACTCAATATCCGTCCCCGCGATATCGTAACCCTAAAAGCTCTTGAAAACGCTGCCACCGTTGTTGCAGCTTCCGGCGGCTCCACCAATGCCGCTCTTCATCTGCCAGCTATTGCCCATGAATGTGGTATAAAATTTGACCTGTTTGACGTTGGTGAGATTTTCAAAAAAACCCCCTATATTGCCGACCTGAAACCGGGTGGAAAATATGTGGCCAAAGATATGTTTGAAGCTGGTGGCATCCCCATTCTGATGAAAACCCTGCTCGACAATGGTTATTTGCACGGGGATTGCATGACGGTAACGGGGCGGACCATTGCCCAGAATATGGACGCCGTGAAGTGGAACGATAAGCAGGATGTGGTTTGGCCAGCCAGCAAGCCCATAACTCCAACTGGCGGTGTGGTAACACTAAAAGGCAATCTGGCCCCAGATGGTGCTATTGTTAAGGTTGCCGGCATGTCGGAATTGAAATTTTCTGGCCCGGCCCGCTGCTTTGATAGTGAAGAGGAATGTTTTGCGGCCGTTTCTGAAAAGAAATATGAAGTGGGCGATGTTTTTGTCATCCGCTATGAGGGACCGGTTGGCGGCCCGGGCATGCGCGAAATGCTTTCCACTACCGCAGCTCTTTATGGGCAGGGTGTTGGCGACAAGGTTGCTTTGATTACTGATGGGCGCTTTTCTGGAGCTACTCGCGGATTTTGCATTGGCCATGTGGGGCCCGAAGCTGCCAAGGGAGGCCCGATTGCTATGATTAATGATGGCGACATCATCACCATTGATGCAGTCGAGGGCACAATTGACGTGGACCTGAGCAACGAGCAGTTTGCAGAGCGTGCCCGTGACTGGTCAGCTCGTGAACTCAATTTTGGCTCAGGTGTTATCTGGAAATATGCCCAGCTTGTGGGCGATGCTCGTCATGGAGCTTTAACTCACCCCGGGGCAGATGGAGAAAAGGCCTGCTATGCGGATATTTAACGCGTTCCGGTTTTTAAAAGCTGACATTGTTATGTGGTTTCGTAGCGGGCTTTTAATTGTGTTGATTGTGCTGATGCCTAATTTGGCGTCGGCGCAGACAGCAAGAGATGCACTAAATAGCTTAAAAGACCGGAATGTTGATTTAGGTGAACCGGTTGCTTTAATAGAATCTGCTGCCGCAATTAAGCCGGTTATTTTAAATGAAACAGAAAATTCAAGCGAGCAGGGAAACTCACGAGAACCAGATAGTTTTTCTGATTTGCTGACAGGGGCAGGGGGCGGCGTTTCCAGCTCAGACTTGAAGGAAATATTGGAGGGAGCCGCTGAAAACGGGCAGCCGCAAGCCCTTTGGCAACTGGGACAAATGTATGAAAATGGCGTAGGGGTGGAGCAGGACAAGGTTCGTGCCTTTGGATATTTTTCAAAGATTGCCAACGAAAATGCCAGCGTTCCCCCCCATTCGGTTCAGGCAGATATTGTTGCCCGCTCGTTCGTGAAAGTTGGCGATTATTATAGGGCTGGTTTGCCGGGAGCCGGAATTGCCCCCGATCAGGTTCAGGCCCGGGCCTTGCTTTTTCATGCGGCTTCTTATTTTGGTAATGCCAACGCTCAATATCGGGTTGGCCTGCTTTATCTTGAAGAAGAATTGGGGCCAAATCCCCTGCTTAGTGCCCGTTGGCTTTCTCTGGCGGCACAAAAAAATCAGGTGGAGGCGCAGGCGATTTTAGGTGACTTATTGTTTAATGGTTCTGGGGTTGAGGCCAAACCTGTTGAGGGTTTGATGTGGATGACCCTGGCCCGTGAATCAACCATTGGCGGCAAGGATGAGGTATGGGTTGGCGAGCTGCTTACCCGAGCCATGCTGATTGCCTCACCTGAACAACGCATAGAGGCGCGCAAAGCCGTCGAGATTGTGCGAGGTCAATTACCCGCCCTGGAGATTTTCTGAGGTTTTTTTCTCTTCCAGTTCAACAAGCCAGGCGGCCAAAATGGAGTTGAGCTGTTCCCGTGTTTCAATATTAATACCCGACATGATCCTGTGTTGATTTTTCACATGTTCTGTGACGACTTGATCAATCAGTAGTAACCCTTTTTTTGACAAAGCAATAACAAAACCGCGTCCATCTTTTGGGTTGGGGCGGCGCTCTATCAATCCTTTGCTCTCTAAGCGATTAAGGCGGTTGGTCATCGTGCCAGACGTGACCATCGTCCAGCTAATCAGCGCCGATGGACTAAGTGCATATGGACTACCTGATCGACGCAGGGTGGCTAACACATCAAAGCTCGCTGCATTTAATCCGTGGGATGAAAAAACGACATTGAGTTCTAATGACAGATGATCGTGCAATCGTTTGATACGCCCGATAACACCCATGGGCGCAATGTCCAGATCGGGACGTTCCTGCTGCCACTGTGCTAAAATTTTTTCCACATGATCCATGGGTGATGTATGTAGAGTTTTTATCTTGACGTCAAGATTTATGCGATATAGCTTGATGTCAAGATAAAAGGAAAATCATGCCAAAAACTCTGGATCTGTCGCTTGCGGCAGCAGCACCCATAAATTGGGGCTCTACATATATTGTTACCACCCAGATGCTTCCGGCTGGATATCCGTTGACCGACGCATTGTTGCGCGCTCTGCCTGCTGGATTTTTGTTGCTGGCGATAACGCGCAAATTACCCTCATGGAAATGGGTTCCAAAACTTATGATTTTGGGTGCTTTAAATTTTTCCATATTCTGGGCACTGCTTTTTGTGGCCGCTTATCGTTTGCCCGGTGGCGGAATTTCCCAAATCGGCGGTTAACCTGTTTTGGGAAGCCAAGTGTTTGGAAAGGGTTATCACCCCTCATGGGCAAACCGATACGCTCGCGTCGAATTTGATTGTAGAGGCGCACGTGTTAAAGCAGTGTGTTTCGAATGCCTGTGGCGTGCTTCTGGCTGGCTGGTCTTCGGGGTGATATCCAATATGAAACCCCAAAGCAAAATTATCTCACCAATCTGGGAACCTTTTGAGCCGTTGATACGTCTATATATTGTCAACCGAATTGGATGGGAATTGATCAGTGATGCGATCGCAAACCAAAAAAATGACGACTGCCGACGAGACCCTTGTGGTTGCTGTCGCACAAGCCCGTGCTGGGGTTTCTGACCCGCTGGCACAGATAATGCGCGTCCATAATCAACGCTTGTTTCGTATCGCGCGCGGTATTCTGCGCGATCACGCTGAAGCAGAAGACATCGTTCAGGAAACGTTTATCAAGGCCTTTACAAATGCTGGTGATTTACAGGACAACAGCAAGATATCAGCATGGCTTGGTAAAATTGCTGTAAACTTAGCCCGAGATAGGTTGCGCCAACGCATCCGGCAGGCGCAGATTATTGAATTTCCTGACAACGTGGATGTGATTGCAATCAATAGTAGTTTTCAGGAAGAGAGCGACAGTCAAACGTCGCCGGAAAGGCAGGCTGCTATGGGGGATGTACGGCGAATGATTGAACAGGAAGTTGATAACCTGCCCGATGGCTTTCGAGAGGTGTTTATCATGCGCACCGTTGAGCAAATGTCGATAGAAGAAACAGCCGAAATGCTTGACCTAAAGCCAGCAACTGTAAAAACGCGGCTTCACCGGTCAAATATACAGCTGCGCAAAGCCTTTGAAGGGCGCTTGAATGCCCAATCTTTGAATGCGTTCCCTTTCGGGGGAATACACTGCGCCAAAACTACCCAAACCGTTATTACCTACCTTCAGACGGAGCAACCTTAACCAAACCGATCGCATCACTGATCCGTTTCCATCCGGTTCATTAACCCATGAATTGGAGAGAATTATGTCTTTTAAATCAACCATAACGCTGGCCCTTGGTTTGGCCGCCTTTAGCTTACCTGCGATGGCTGAAAATGCCGCCTCTGTTGCACCTGCCGGTGGGGCTTATCAGGCCGTTGCCGATCTTGTGTCGCTGCCCAATCACATTCCGGGTATTGGCACCTTGTATGTCGATCCAGCCACTTTGCCTGTTGGCCCGTTTGCTGCTTACAATAAATCCGGCGCATTGGTCAGCACCATCTATATGGTCCCACTTGAAGATATGCAGGCCCAAACAAAATTTGCAGGGCTTGAAGTGGCGGGCGCGGTCACCACATCTGTGGATATGTACTACAATGCTGGTCATCCTGGCGTGGATAAACCCCACTATCACATCGTTTTGTGGCATGTTGATGCAGCTACTGCCGATGTTGAATAATCCTAACAGACGGGATGTGCTTCAAACCGGCGGGCTTTTGCTCGCCGGGCTTGCGGCACCCGCAACCGCGCTTGGTTCTGATGCAATTGTTGATATTGATCTTCGTAGCGACGTTGATGGGGCGCATGTCTGGTTCGACCCAATTGGATTGTTGATACAGCCACATACGACGGTGCGCTGGACCATTCGCGAAAATGTTCACACTGTCACAGCCTATCACCCGGATAACGACGATCATTCGCTTCGCATTCCCAAAGCGGCGGCGGCATGGGACAGTGGGTATCTGGTTAATCCGGGAGATGCATTCACCATTACCCTGACCACGCCAGGCGTTTACGACTATTACTGTGCTCCACACGAACATGGCGGCATGGTTGGGCGGATTATAGTCGCTGAGGCCAGCGGGCCGGGTACTCTGCCGTTCGATTATCACAAAAACTTAACGCCGTCTGTCGACTGGCAAGATGTGCCGGAACAGGCCCAAGCCATGTTTCCGCCCATTCAAAGCATTCTGGAGAGCGGAGTTGTTCGGCCATCTTTGGGGCGCCGCATCAAGGAATAGCCAGCCGATATCGGCGCAGATATCTGACAACCGTTGCCCTTATGGCTGCTTGTGCTTGCTGGCAGATTTAGTCGGAGTTTT
>CAZMVQ010000025.1:28445-33191 GCA_964569865.1 uncultured Devosia sp. | reverse complement strand
AGGTGCGTGATGCCGAGCGTGATCGCATGTATGGGGAATATATTGATCGTATTGGCGAGATCGTCAACGGCTCCGTTAAACGGGTTGAATATGGCAATGTTATTGTTGATCTGGGCCGGGGTGAGGCCATTGTACGCCGGGATGAGTTGATCCCGCGCGAGCAGTTTCGCTATGGCGATCGCATTCGGGCAATTATCTATGATGTGCGCCGCGAACAGCGCGGACCGCAGATTTTTCTCTCCCGCACCCATCCCCAGTTCATGGCCAAACTGTTCATGCAAGAGGTTCCGGAAATTTATGATGGCATAATCACCATTCGCTCCATTGCCCGCGATCCCGGATCACGTGCAAAAATTGCCGTGGCATCGTCAGATACGTCCATTGATCCGGTTGGTGCCTGTGTGGGCATGCGCGGCTCAAGGGTGCAGGCTGTGGTTGGTGAATTACAGGGCGAAAAAATTGATATTATCCCCTGGACTGAAAACATTGCCGATCTTGTGGTTTCTGCCTTGCAGCCCGCAGAAGTTATCAAAGTGGTTCTGGACGAGCAGGCCGAGCGTATTGAAGTGGTGGTTCCAGATGATCAGCTTTCACTCGCTATTGGTCGCCGTGGGCAAAATGTGCGTCTTGGCTCACAACTTATCGGTTGGGATATTGATATCCTGACCGAACAAGAAGAAAGCGAGCGCCGTCAAAAAGAATTTGTTGAGCGTTCCGAATTATTCACCAACGCATTGAATGTTGACGAGACTGTTGCCCAGCTTTTGGCTTCCGAAGGGTTTTCATCTGTTGAAGAACTGGCATTTGTTGATGCAGCTGAAATTTCAATGATTGATGGATTTGACGAAGATACAACGGTCGAAATTCAATCCCGCGCCAACGAATATCTGGACGCTTTGGATAAGGCCCAGGATGATGAGCGGGTTGAGTTGGGAGTTCTGGATGAACTTTATCAGATTGAAGGATTAACGGGCGCCATGCTGGTGGCCATTGGTAAGGATGACGTTAAATCCATTGAGGATTTTGCCGGTTATGCCACCGATGATCTGGTGGGCTGGGTTGAGCGCAAGGATGGAGAATCCAAGCATTTTGATGGAACATTGAGCAAGTTTTCCCTTTCCCGCGAAGAAGTAGAGCAAATGATCATGCAGGCCCGCCAGCTTGCCGGATGGGTTAGCGTTGAAGAACTTCCTGAAGAGAGTGAAGATGGCAGTGAAGTTGAAGAAGAAAGTGCAGCCGAAGAAGAAGAGGTCGTAAAAAAATCTGAAGCAGAAGAAAAACCTGTCTCTGACTAAAAGAACAGGCGAAACGGATTTTTAAATTAATAAAAAAATGGAAATTAAACAGGGCATGGCAAAACAAAAAATTCAGCTGCGGGAATGTGCTTTGCAAAAACAAGCAAAACCAGTTGAGCAATTGTTGCGTTTTGCCCTTAGCCCGGATGCAGAAATTGTGCCTGATATTGACGCAAAAGCACCGGGGCGAGGAGTTTGGATTTCTGACAATGAACAGGCAATATCGGATGCAGTTAAAAAGAATGCATTTGCCAAAAGCCTAAAACAAAAGGTCAAAGTGCCATCAGAGCTTGCACAAATCACGCGGACGCGGTTAGAACAGCGTTTGAAGGGTGCATTGGGACTGGCTCGCAAGGCCGGACAGCTGCAAACCGGAGCAACTCGGGTCAAGTCGGCCATATCTTCGGGAAGCGTTTTGGCCCTTATAACGGCAACGGATGCGGCAAGTGATGGCCGTAGAAAAATTTTGGCGGCCCTAAAGGCAACCGGTAGTGGCGACGAGGTGCCCCAGTTTGATATTTTAACCTCGTTGCAATTGGGTTTGGCTTTGGGGCAGGAAAATGTGATACACGCGGCGCTTACCAGAGGCGCTGCGGCGAAATCGGCTCTATCGCGGGTGAAAAAACTTATCCGTTATGACTTGAAGGACGATTTAGACTTGAATGAAGGCTTGAGCGAGTAATGTAGGCTTGAATGATTAGATCAATTTAGTTGGTTATGATTTGTTGAATTGATCAAAAATGCGCTAAAACGCGCAAAATGCTAAAAACGTGCAAAATATACGACACGCACAAAACTTAAAATGTAAACGAGACGAATATTAGATGAGCGACAAAGACAAAAACTCAAATGACGGCAACACTGATGTTCCGGAAAAAAAGACCTTGTCCTTAAAAACCGGACCGGGATCCGCCGGACGGCCTGTGGTTGCGCGCTCTACCCGCTCGGTAGTGGTTGAGAGGCGCACAAGGCGCGTCGTCAAGCCGGGATCTGCGCCAAATATGCGGCCTCAGGCTGCCAACAGACCAGCCCCGGTCAAACCTCAATCGTCCAATCGTTCTTCATCGGGACGTGGGTCAAAATCGGCGCAAAGCCTTTCGTCGCGTCAGGGCCTGACAAATCTTGAGGCTTCAGCCCGCGCTAAAGCATTGCAAAATGCCGCCGCCCGTCAGGCTGAAGAGACAGATCGCGCTGAACAGGATGTTCGTCGCCGTGCTGAAGAAGACAAGCGCCGCGCCCAGGTTCGAGCTGATCTAGAGCTGCAAAAACAGGTCGCCGAAGCAGCCGAAGAAGAAAAAGCCAATAGTGCAGAAAAAGCCGCTGTCGCTGAAAAGGCTCAAGCAACAAAAGCCTCTAAACCTTCTGTCAAAAAAACCCCGTCTCCCGATTCGGTACAGCAGCCCGATATGCCACCACCGCAGCCTGCTGGCGAAGAAGACGGCCGCGCCCGCCGCAGTGCTGTTGCTCCGCAAAAAAACAAGCTGGTTGGCAAAGAAGAGCTGGAAAGAGCCCGCAAAAACGCTCGGCCTCAGCCCTCTCGGCGTGCAACCGGTGATGCAAATCGCAATCGCTCTCGCTTAACGGTCACATCTGCCCTCAATCAGAACGAGAAGCGCGGACCTTCATTGGCCGCCATGCGTCGTCGTCGCGAAAAACAACGGGGCAAGCCCAGAGAGGCTCAGCCCAAAATTGCTCGCGAAGTTACAATTCCAGAAGCAATTACCGTGCAGGAACTTGCCAACCGCATGGCCGAGCGTTCGGTGGATGTGATTAAACTGCTCATGCAGCAGGGCCAGATGGCCACCATCAACGATATTCTTGATACCGATACGGCAGAACTCATCGCCACAGAATTGGGCCATACGGTAAAACGCGTTGCTGAATCTGATGTGGAAGAGGGTCTGTTTGACAAATTAGGTGAAGAAGATGAAACAAACCTGAAACCAAGATCTCCGGTTGTCACCATTATGGGTCACGTGGATCATGGTAAAACCTCTCTGCTTGATGCTTTACGGGATGCCAATGTGGTTTCTGGTGAGGCTGGAGGCATTACCCAGCATATTGGTGCCTATCAGGTCGAAAAAAACGGCAAGACCATCACATTCCTTGATACTCCGGGCCACGAGGCATTTACCTCCATGCGCGCCCGTGGGGCTCAGGCGACCGATGTTGCCATATTGGTGGTTGCTGCCGATGACGGGGTTATGCCCCAGACCATCGAATCCATCAAACATGCCAAGGCCGCCGAAGTGCCAATTATTGTTGCCATCAACAAAATTGATAAATCTTCGGCTGATCCAACTAAGGTTCGCACCGAATTGCTCCAGCATGAGGTTTTTGTTGAAACCATGGGTGGAGATATTCTTGAGGTAGAAGTTTCTGCCATCGAAAAGACCAATCTGGATAAATTGCTTGATGCCATAATGTTGCAGGCTGAATTGCTTGAACTTAAGGCCAATCCAACAGGTCCGGCCCGAGGAATTGTCATTGAGGCAAAACTCGACAAGGGTCGCGGTGCCGTTGCCACCATGTTGGTGCAAAGGGGCGAGCTTAAAGTTGGCGATATTGTTGTTGCCGGTTCAGAATCAGCCCGCGTGCGCGCTTTGATCAATGATCAGGGCAAGCAGGTTAAATCTGCCGGTCCCTCAACCCCTGTTGAGGTGCTTGGTTTTACCGGTGTTCCTGATGCCGGTGATCTGTTCGCCGTGGTTGAAAGCGAATCCAAAGCCCGTGAAATCACCGAATATCGCCAGCGCGCCGTTCGTGAAAGAACTGGTGCCGGAGGAGTAACTTCCCTTGAGCAGATGATGAACCAGCTCAAAACTTCAGAAATTTCCCGTGTGCCGCTGGTTATCAAGGCTGACGTGCAGGGTTCGGTTGAGGCAATTGTTGCAGCGGTCGAAAAACTTGGAACAGACGAGGTTTCAGCACAGGTTCTTATGGCTGGTGCCGGTGGTATTACCGAAAGTGATATTATTCTGGCCAAAGCGTCAGGCGCGGTAATTATCGGCTTTAATGTTCGCGCCAACCGTCAGGCTCGTGAACTTGCCCGCTCCGATGGAATTGAAATTCGCTATTATAATGTCATTTATGATCTGGTTGATGATGTAAAAGCGGCCATGTCTGGTCTGCTATCGCCGGAAATTCGCGAAACCTTCCTTGGCAATGCCGAGATATTGGAAGTTTTCCATATTTCCAAAGTCGGCAAGGTTGCCGGTTGTCGGGTTACCGAAGGGTCCGTGGAGCGTGGAGCCAGTGTTCGCCTGGTGCGTGATGATGTGGTAATTCACGAGGGCAAACTTTCAACCCTGAAGCGTTTCAAGGACGAGGTAAAAGACGTTCAGTCCGGTCAGGAATGTGGCATGGCGTTTGAAAAATACGAGGATATGCGTGCTGGAGACGTTATTGAATGTTTCCGCCGTGAGGAAATCGAGCGCTCTTTGTAATTTTA
>CAZMVQ010000025.1:21600-28345 GCA_964569865.1 uncultured Devosia sp. | reverse complement strand
ATAATCATGACCAGAAAAGCAAAAACCAGCGCACCATCCCAGCGCATGTTGCGAGTTGGTGAACTGGTACGCCACGCCCTGTCATCATTTCTGGTTCGCCATGAAGTGCAGGACAAGGTTTTGCAAAGCGCCACCATAACGGTGCCTGAAGTGCGCATGACCCCGGATTTGAAGCTGGCCAGCGCCTATATCATGCCTTTGGGTGGAGAAAATGCCGAGGCGGTTGTAATTGCTTTGAACAAACACGCCAAATTTATTCGCGGTAGAATAGCCTCTGACCTGTCGTTAAAATATGCCCCCTCGGTACGGTTTTTTGTTGATGATACTTTTGAAGAAGCAGATCGCATCAATGCTTTGCTGCGTTCAAAAACCGTTGCTCAGGATCTGACCTCAGATTGACCAAAAAGCATATGAAATCGCCCCAGAAAAAATCCATAAAGCGCCAGATTTCCGGCTGGTTGATCCTTAATAAACCCTATGATTTTGGCTCCACTCAGGCTGTGGGCAAAATCCGCTGGCTGTTAAGCGCTAAAAAAGCCGGACATGCCGGAACCCTTGATCCTCTGGCCACGGGCATATTGCCCATTGCCATTGGTGAGGCCACAAAAACCGTTCCTTTTGTTCAGGACGGGGTTAAAATCTATCGTTTTACCCTTATTTGGGGGGCGGCCACCAATACCGATGATACGGAAGGGCAAATCACTGAAACTTCGGATTTTCGCCCTGAAAAAAATCGGGTTTTGGCGGCATTACCTGATTTTACCGGTGAAATCACCCAGATTCCTCCGGCATTTTCAGCCATAAAAATCAATGGCGAACGTGCCTATGATCTGGCTCGGGCTGGACAAGAAGTTGTTGTTCCCCCCCGTCAGGTTTTTATTGATAAATTTGAATTGCTCGAACATGGCAGCGAAAAATCGGTTTTTGAGGTCACTTGTGCCAAAGGCACCTATATTCGCAGTTTAGCCCGTGATTTGGCCATATATCTGGGGACCAGGGGACATGTGGGCGCTTTGCACCGGTCCCGCGTCGGTAATTTTTCTGACACTGATGCCATTGACCTTGAAACATTTGAAAATGCCAGCCTTGAAGAGCGCGATAATATGCTTTTGCCGGTATCTGCCGGGCTTGGTTCATTGCCTGAAATTGCTCTTGATGCTCGCCAGTGCGCAACCCTCAGGTTTGGTAATCCGGTTCTGCTGGTTGGTGCCAATGCGCCCATTTCCCTTGATGAGGCATGGGCCTCCCATAAAGGTGAGGCGGTGGCCATAGGTTATGTGGAGCAGGGTCAGTTTAAACCGAACAGGATTATTCTGACGCACTGATTTTTAAAAAATTTATTCAACCCGAAAGAGCTTTTAGGTCTATGATCTAATCGTTCAATCCAGCCAAATGCCCAAGAACAGCCCCGTAAGCGTTGGCAATTTCTGTTTCCGGCAAGGCGGTGTTATCGTTTATCGTAACCACCACGCAATATTCAGTGCCGTTTTTTGCTCTTACCCAGCTTGTCAGATTAAAAACCCCTAATTCGCTGCCTCCCTTATAGGCGATCCCGGACCATGCTTCCGGGCGGGCCAGACCGGGATTTATTTCAAAAACATCCAGATTACGAACTGAACTGATCAATTCGCAAAGTGCTCTGGCTGACGCATACCATTCAACACCTTCTCGGTAGGGAACGCTACCAACATGCAGCGAAGGTAGTGGGCGGGTTTTGAGTTCTTGAGCGATGTTTTGTTTTGTGGCCCTGTCTGCATTGGCAAACATTTCAGCCAGTTCACCATCATCTTTTAGTTGAAAAAATTCACGGGTGGACAAGACAAACTGATTGTCCAGATAGGTGCCGACCTTTTCCCGCCCCAGCAGGAAAAGCAGCATGTCTGTTGCTGTATTATCACTGCTCGAAATCATCAGAGCAGCAAGCGTATGCAGGGTAATTGGAGCGCCATCGGGAAAATTCTGCAAAATTCCGCTAGGCAGCGAGCGCAATTCCCTTGAAAGTAATATTACATCATTCCAGTTGCGATTTCCCGCTTCAATCTCATCCTGTAGCGCCTTAAGAATTGCCAGCTTAAATGTTGAGCCGATTGCCAGCACAACTTCTGCATCTTTTTGCGCAAGAATTATATTCTGTTGGTTTGTCTCTCTTTGCAGGATCAGATAGCTGGTTTCACCCTGAACCTGCTCAAACGGCTTCAATAGGTCATTTAGAGTTGCATTTAATCGTGTGGGCGGTCGAAAAAACAGCCCGGTAATTTGGCCATTTTCGTTCAAAGAAATGGTTGCGCCCATGGTGTGGGTAGAGGTGGTAATCTCATATTCCTGCCCTGTTGGAACAATCCGTGTGGGAGCGCCGATTTCACCATAAATGTTTTCAAGAATATCATTTAATTGATCAAGCGGAACAGCCTTGAGAAATTGCTCTGTGAATTGAGAAGCCAGAGCAGGCTTGCCACTTAAGAGTAATTCCAGCGCGGCGGTGTATTGATTTTCTTCAGACTTTGCAATTGCAGTCATAAAATTCACCACCAACATGGCAACTAAAATGTATCGTATAAATTGCCTGATTTTACCGCCTCCTGACCCTAGTCTATATGACACCGTTGAAAAAGCGAAGTCTTGCAACTCCAAGTTGCAAGATAAGGCTGGCAATTGGGGCAAAATTACCCTATAGGGGCGCAGTTCCAGGCTTATTGTCCTGAAACCTCGCGGCCTTCTCTGGACGACATCCCGGAGCTTGGCATCCTTTACCCTTTGAAATTGAAAGGAATTTACGATGTCGGTAACACCAGAGCGCAAAACTGCGCTTATCAAAGAATACGCGGTCCAAAGTTCAGATACAGGCTCACCTGAAGTTCAGGTTGCCATTTTGACCGAGCGTATCGTTAATCTTACAGAACATTTCAAAACCCACAAAAAGGATAATCATTCCCGTCGTGGCTTGCTGAAAATGGTCTCACTGCGTCGCCGTCTGCTTGATTATGTAAAAAGCAAAGATGATGCGCGCTACAAGAGCCTGATTGAACGGCTCGGCCTGCGCCGCTAAAATTTCGGTGTAGCAAATTAAAGGTTGGCGCGGAAATTCATTTGCGCCAATCGGTGGTTTTAACAAAAGAAGCATGGCAGGATCGCTGGACGTTTTTTGAATTAAAAAACTTCTTGCCGTCTTGTCCATGTTTCAAATGTTCAAGATTCAAAAAACCACAAAAATCAATAAAACTTCGCGGGAATTTCAAGGCGCATTGAGTGCTTTGATACCGCAAACAGGTATTTTTTGCTTAGCCTTTGCTAAGATGTAAATTAATCGGCCAAGGTCGGATATTTTGCAAAACAGGTAAGCAATTTCCTGATAAAATGTATGAATGGAAATGAACAAGAATGTTTGATCACCACAAAGTAGAACTAAACTGGGGCGGACAGCCTCTAACTCTGGAAACCGGCAAAATTGCCCGTCAGGCCCACGGCGCCGTTTTGGCAACCCTTGGCGAAACTGTTGTTCTGGCAACCGTTGTCAGCTCATTTAAGCCCAAGACGGGAATTGATTTTTTCCCCCTGACCGTAAACTATCAGGAAAAATATTACGCAGCCGGAAAAATCCCCGGTGGATATTTTAAGCGCGAAGCACGTCCTTCCGAGGCAGAAACACTGATCTGCCGTTTGATTGATCGGCCAATTCGCCCGCTGTTTCCAAAAGGATATAAAAACGAAACTCAGGTAATCGTAACTGTTTTGCAGCACGATATGGAAAATCAGCCCGACGTGTTGGCGCTGGTTGCCGCCTCCGCTGCTCTTACCATTTCAGGCGTGCCCTTTATGGGACCGATTGGCGCTGCGCGGGTTGGATATATTGATGGGGAATATATTCTAAATACTCCTATTGATCGCCGTGATGAAAGCCAGCTTGATCTGGTAATGGCCGGCACCCGCGATGCGGTGCTTATGGTTGAATCCGAAGCTCAGGAACTCTCGGAAGAAATCATGCTTGGCGCTGTGATGTATGGTCATGAGCAATCAGCTCAGGTAATCGAGGCCATTATCAAATTGGCAGAACTTGCTGCAAAGGAACCTCGCGAATTTGCAGAAGAAGACCTGTCTGAACTTGATGTCCAGATGCTTAAAATTGCTGAAGATGATGTGCGTGCAGCTTATGGGGAAACTGATAAGCAGGCCCGCTATGCAGCACTTGATGTGGCAAAAAGCAAAGTTGTTGAAGCTCTGGAAGAAACTGATTGGACTTCTGAGCAAATCGGTACGGTTTTCAAATCCATACAGTCGCGCATTGTGCGCCGTTCGGTAATTGATACTAAAAAACGCATTGACGGCCGTGATCTTTCAACAGTTCGCCCTGTGGTTGCCGAGGCTGGAATTTTGCCGCGCACCCATGGTTCTGCCATCTTTACCCGTGGTGAAACTCAGGCTCTGGTGGTTGCCACCCTTGGCACCGGCGAAGACGAGCAGTTTATTGATTCTCTGGAGGGAACCTCCAAGCAAAATTTCATGCTGCATTATAATTTTCCTCCATATTCGGTGGGTGAAGCCGGTCGCACAGGATTTACTTCCCGTCGTGAAATTGGCCACGGTAAACTGGCCTGGCGCGCCATCAATCCGGTACGTCCCTCGGTTGAAGAATTTCCCTATACAGTTCGCCTGGTTTCTGAAATCACCGAATCCAACGGTTCTTCCTCCATGGCTTCGGTCTGTGGTGCCTCGCTGGCATTGATGGATGCGGGTGTTCCCATGAAAAAGGCTGTGGCAGGTATTGCCATGGGTCTAATTCTTGAGGGCGAGGAATTTGCGGTCCTCTCGGATATCTTGGGGGATGAAGATCATCTTGGTGACATGGATTTCAAAGTTGCCGGAACCAATGATGGCATTACCTCCCTGCAGATGGATATCAAGATTGCCGGGATCACCCAGGAAATCATGCAAACAGCTCTTGAGCAGGCCAAAGTTGGCCGGGTGCATATTTTAGAAGAAATGGCCAAAGCTTTGGATACAGCCCGTGACGAGGTTGGTGAATATGCTCCGCGTATTGAAACCATGCAAATCCCGACTGATAAAATCCGCGAAGTTATTGGAACCGGCGGCAAGGTTATTCGCGAAATTGTTGAAAAAACCGGCGCCAAGGTCAATATCGACGATGACGGGGTGATTAAAATCGCCTCTTCTGACAATGCTTCCATCGAAGCTGCGGTCAAGTGGATCAAATCCATTACTGATGAGCCAGAAGCTGGCGTAATTTATCAGGGCACCGTGGTTAAAACCGTTGATTTTGGAGCCTTTGTTAATTTCTTTGGTCCCAAAGATGGTCTGGTGCATATTTCTCAGCTTGCCCCTTCACGGGTGGAAAAAACCACCGATGTGATTAAAGAGGGTGACAAGGTCTGGGTAAAACTTATGGGCTTTGATGATCGCGGTAAGGTTCGCCTGTCCATGAAAGTGGTTGATCAGGAAACCGGCAAAGAAATCGAAAGCGACTAGGTCAAAGACCTAAATCATCAGACGTTTTGAATATCAAACCCCGGCCATGTATGTGGCCGGGGTTTTTTGTTGTGATGCGATTTTCTTGACAATTGCCTAAAAAAGTCCATATTTAGACAATATACAATTTTTGTAAGCAATTCGGACTAGCAATTCGGACTAAATGAAAGCAGGAGTAAAAACACCATGGTGGCTTTAGCACAAAAAACTTTTCCAAAGCCATCTCAAGAAACTTCTGATGACCGGCGTCATTTATCCGGGCCTGCATTGCGAACGTTTTTTAATATTGCCGACAAATGGAACTTAAACGCTGACCAGCAAATGAAATTGCTCGGGGTTGGCGCACGCTCTACATTTTATAAATGGAAAAAAGATGGCGAAGTTGCGCTGCCTCGCGATACTCTTGAGAGAATTTCCTACATTCTTGGCATATATAAATCTTTGCAGGTTTTACTGCCCACCAAAGCTGCCCATGAGTGGATTAAAAAAAGCAATGATGCCAAGATTTTTGGCGGCCGTTCGGCGCTTGATCATATGCTGTCGGGCAATGTGGCAGACCTTTATGTGGTGCGCCAATATCTTGATGCCCAGCGGGGCGGATGGGCTTGAGCGTTCTTAAAACCCTTGTTGAATGGAAACCGTGCTGGCGTATTATCCCAAGCCATTTCCCAACTATTCACTTGTTCGAAGATGTGGCTGACCCCAATGATCTGGAGGCAGTTTTTGAGCTTGAAGCCATGACCAATGACCGGTTGCGTGATCAGGTTGGCCAATTATTGCTGGTTCCGCCTCAAGATAGAATATCCGGCCCCGGCACCAGTTATATTATGGCAGCTTTTACCCATCTCAATCCGCTTGGCTCTCGATTTTCGGATGGTAGCTGGGGGACCTATTACGCATCCCTTGATCTTGATACGGCAATCGCTGAAACTAGTTATCATCGCTCATTGTTTTTACTCGCGACAAAAGAGCAGGCTATGGAGCTGGATATGCGGGTTTTAACCGCCGATCTTGAAGGGAAACTTCATGATATTCGCGGCAACCAAAAGCAAATGGCTCATTTGTACGATCCTGATGACTATGGCGCATCCCAAAATTTTGCCGCCAAACTGCGCGCGTCGGGCTCCAACGGCATAGTGCACCATTCTGTTCGCAGACCCTCTGGAGAATGCGCAGCGGTTTTTCGTCCGCCCCTATTGTCCAATTGTCGCCAGGCGCAACATTTATGTTATGTGTGGGATGGGAGTGAAATATCAAATGTCTA
>CAZMVQ010000025.1:0-21500 GCA_964569865.1 uncultured Devosia sp. | reverse complement strand
CTGGTTGAAGATTGGCGCACCCGTTATCCGACCCTTAAATATGAGGGTAATCGCGCCATAATCCTAAATGTTGATGAGGATTTTCCCAAAGAAACAATTGAACACTGCATCGCCATGGCGCTGACTTATCACTTGCGCAAGAAACACACCAACTATGCTCTTAATTCTTAAGCGCCTTGGCATGATGGCGCAAATGATCTTCCATAAACGTCTGAATGAAATAATAGGAATGATCATAGCCCTCATGGCGACGAAGGGTCAGCTTTTGACCGGAAGATTCTGCCGCCTCTTCCAGCATGTGGGGAAATAGCTCGGCCTTAAGAAACTGATCACTGAGGCCCTGATCAACCAGCAAAAGAGCCTTTGAGGGTTGGTGCTTTATCAAATAGCTGGAATCATGGTTTTTCCAGCTGTTTTTATCCGATCCTAAATATCTGCTCAAAGCATTTTGTCCCCAGGGACCAGACATTGGTGAGCTAAGGGGAGCAAATGCCGAGGCGCTCTTATAAATATCCGGGTTTTTAAGATGTAGGGTCAAAGCCCCGTGCCCACCCATGGAATGGCCAAATATCCCGTGTCGCGATAGGTCAGCGGGAAAATTTTCTGCAACAATCTGGCGCAATTCTTCAACCACATAGGTTTGCATATTATAGGCTTTTGCCCATGGCTCTTCAGTGGCATCAAGATAAAACCCGGCACCTGTTCCAAAATCCCAATCCTCATCTTCCCCATCAATATTCTGGTTGCGGGGGGAGGTATCGGGGGTGATCAGCATCAGCCCAAGCTCTGCGGCCATTCTTTGTGCTCCGGCCTTGATGACAAATGTCTCCTCAGTGCAGGTCAGTCCGGCTAAATAGGTTAGCACTGGCACCGGCCCATCTTTGGCAGCAGGAGGAACAAAAACTCCAAATTTCATCTCGCCATTGCAGGCTTTTGATTGATTAGAATAAAAGCCCTGCACGCCGCCAAAGCATTTTTGCTCACTGATGATTTTTATTTCAGACATGTTGATCACTGACCCTAAAATACTACGACCGAGCGAATGGATTTACCCGCATGCATCAGATCAAACGCCTTGTTAATATCTTCAAGCGGCATGGTGTGGGTAATCAGATCGTCAATATTGATTTTTTTATCCATATACCAATCGACAATTTTTGGCACATCGGTGCGCCCGCGAGCGCCCCCAAATGCCGTGCCGCGCCACACCCGACCCGTAACCAGTTGAAACGGGCGGGTGGTGATTTCTTTCCCAGCCCCGGCAACACCAATGATAACGCTTTCGCCCCAACCCTTATGGCAGCATTCAAGAGCCTGACGCATGGTGTTTACATTGCCGATACATTCAAAACTATAATCAGCCCCGCCTTCGGTAAGTTCCACCAGATGGGCAACCAGATCACCTGAAATTTCGTTTGGATTGACAAAATGGGTCATGCCGAAATTTTTGGCAATTTCCTTGCGATCCGGGTTTAGATCAACCCCGATGATTTTGTCGGCCCCGACCATTCTTGCACCCTGAATAACGTTCAGCCCGATGCCTCCAAGCCCAAACACCACGACGTTGGAGCCGGGCTCAACCTTGGCATCAAACGCCACGGCGCCAACTCCGGTTGTTACCCCGCAACCAATGTAACAAATTTGCTCAAAGGGTGCGTCTTTGCGCACTTTTGCCAAAGCAATTTCCGGCATTACGGCATAGTTTGAAAAGGTCGAACAACCCATATAATGCAGCACCGGCTGCCCCTTATATGACAGGCGCGAGGTGCCATCGGGCATCAGGCCGCGCCCCTGAGTTTCCCGGATTGACTGGCACAGATTAGTCTTTGGATTAAGGCAATAATCACATTCCCGACATTCCGGCGTATAAAGCGGGATCACATGATCACCCACCGCCACCGAAGTCACTCCGGTACCGGTTTCAACAACTACTCCGGCCCCTTCATGTCCCAAAACTGCCGGGAACATGCCCTCGGGATCATCTCCAGACAGGGTGAAAGCATCGGTATGACAAATGCCGGTGGCCTTGATTTCAACCAAAACTTCACCAGCCTTTGGCCCCTCCAGATCAAGCTCGACAATTTCAAGGGGTTTCCCCGCTTCAAAAGCAACCGCTGCCCGTGTTTTCATAAAAACCTATCCTCTTACAAAAAATCCAATCGAATTATTTTATCAGATAGCATGGACCGGGTAAAATTTGAATTTTTTCGCTAAAGGGCAGATAAATTATTGCTATAATTGACATTGTAAATATTGTCTGCAACCTACGCTCTGATCCGAGGTAAATACCTAATAATACCGGTGGAATTCAGGAGAAATAATAGTGAAAAGCGACATCGAGATAGCAAGAAGCGCTACTGCAAAACCGATTGGAAAAATTGCCGAAAAACTTGGCATAAGCGGGGAAAACCTTGAACCCTATGGCCACACCAAGGCCAAAATTTCTGATGATTTTATTGCCTCTCTTAAGGGAAAAAAAGACGGCAAATTGATCTTGGTCACCGCCACCAGCCCCACTCCGGCCGGAGAGGGCAAAACCACCACAACAGTTGGTCTAGGCGATGCCATGAATTCATTGGGCAAAAATATTTCCATCTGCCTGCGCGAGCCATCCCTTGGTCCCTGTTTTGGCATGAAGGGGGGCGCGGCCGGTGGCGGCATGGCCCAGATCATTCCCATGGAAGATATCAACCTGCATTTCACCGGCGATTTTCATGCCATCGGGGCGGCCCATAATCTGTTGAGCGCCATGATTGACAATCACATCTATTGGGGCAATGCACTAGAGCTTGATGCAAGGCGCATAAGCTGGCGTCGGGTTGTGGATATGAACGACCGGGCTTTGCGCGATATCGTTATGTCCCTTGGCGGGGTAACCAACGGATTTCCTCGTCAAAGCGGTTATGATATTACTGTTGCTTCAGAAATTATGGCTATCCTTTGCCTTTCAAATGATCTTGAAGATCTGCAAAAACGCATTGAAAGAATTGTCGTCGGTCAAAATAAAGATCGCCAGAACGTCACCGCCGGACAGTTAAACGCTGCCGGAGCCATGACTGTATTGTTGCGCGATGCCATCAAGCCAAATCTGGTGCAATCGCTGGAACATACCCCGGCATTTGTCCATGGGGGACCGTTTGCCAATATCGCCCATGGCTGCAATTCGCTGGTGGCCACCAAAACCGCACTAAAATTGAGTGACTACGTTATTACCGAGGCCGGGTTCGGGGCCGATTTGGGGGCAGAAAAATTCTTTGATATCAAGTGCCGGATAGGAAATCTAAAACCCGACGCAGCGGTGATTGTCGCCACCATCAAAGCCCTGAAATTTCAGGGAGGTATGGGGGCAAAAACCCTTGATCTGTTAAATATGGAAGCGCTGGAAAACGGTTTGCAAAACCTTGGACAGCACATTTCCAACATGCAAAAATTTAATATCCCTGTGATGGTAGCCATCAACCGCTTCTCCAATGATAGAGTTGAAGAAGTTGATGCGGTAATCGCCTATTGCAAAAACTTAGGAATAAATGCCCATGAATGCACCCACTGGGCCGATGGGGGCAAAGGGGCAATTTCACTGGCCAAAGACGTTATCGAAAAAGTCGATAGCGGGGTGGCGGATTTCACTCCCCTTTATAAAGATGATATGGGGCTTTGGGAAAAGGCACGCCATATTGCCATGAATATTTATGGGGCCGATGATATTGTTGGCGATACAAAAATTCGCAATCGTTTCAAAGAATTTCAAGATCAGGGATATGGGCATTTGCCCATCTGCATGGCTAAAACCCAATATAGTTTTTCGACCGATCCGAGCCTTAAAGGGGCACCAAAAAATCACGTGGTGCCAATCCGCGAGGTTCGTCTGGCCGCCGGAGCCGGATTTATCGTGGCGGTCTGTGGAGATATTATGACCATGCCCGGATTGCCACGCCATCCCGCAGCCGAGAAAATCGGCATTGATGACAATGGCGAGACCGTTGGGCTGTTCTAAAGTCTGACTGGATTGTTTGAGTTTTTGTTGCATGCAAAAACTTTGATTTTTCAGGCTCTTAGCAGATAAAAATATGGCTCTGACCAGTAGCAAACCGGATGAATTCTAATGAATTCTTGCGATTCTGGTTGCAATTTTCCCATGTCAGATTATAAGTATCAACCAAACGGTTACAAGTTTGATATGATTTTTTGTTTCCACTATTTGGCAGGTAGAAGCAAAAACTAAAATCTGGGAAAAGCAGACATGGTCGCAACCTATGATATTGAACGTTCCTTTGACTGGAACTTTGACAATGGCCCGGTTTATGAGGGTGAGTTTTTAGATGTTCCAAAAACGCCTCAAAAGGATTTTCTGGGATTACAGGTCAATTCAAGAATTGGAATTCCTGCCGGGCTGTTGCTTAATTCTCGCTGGATTGAGTTTTATGGAAAAATGGGTTTTGATATCCTTACCTATAAAACCGTTCGCAACCAGTATCGGCCCTGTTACGATCTGCCCAATTGGGTTTTTATTGATCGGGATGATCAGATTGATCCGCATATTCTTGATGAGGCGCAACAACTTGCTTTGCTCGACCCGGCTGATCATCTGGCGGCCACCAGTTCGGTTTCATTTGGCATGCCCTCAAGAGCGCCTAGCGATTGGATGCCCGATGTTGCGCTCGCCCGCCAGTCTTTAAAGTCTGGGCAGGTATTAATAGTTTCCGTGGTCGCCTCAACCAAGGCTGGTTCAAGCGTGCAAAGCATGGTTGACGAATTTGGTGAGCTTGCTGCCATGGCGCGTGAGGCCGGGGCGCAGATTGTGGAGGCAAATCTGTCCTGCCCCAATGTGCACAAGTCGGAAGGTGAGATTTTTCTGGATGCTGAGCTTTCGGGAAAAATCGCCGCTGCCATGCAAAAGGGCGCCAATGGCATTCCCGTATTGTTAAAACTGGGCCATTTTGCCGATAAATCATTGATATCTGATGTTTTACAGGCGGTTGATGGCAAAGCCAGCGCTGTTGTTATGGTCAACGGCATTTCTCGCCGGGTTGTAAAGAACGACGGTTCGGCAGCCTTTGGCAAGGGTCGTGAAATGTCGGGAATTCTGGGCCGGGGCATCCATGCCTTTAGTCTTGATAATGTGAAATCCGCTCTGGAAATAGTCAAAAAAGACCAGCTTTCACTAGAGATTGTAGCGGTCGGCGGCGTATCAAGGGCGCAAGATGCCAAGGGGTTTTTTGACGCTGGAGCGGCGGCGGTAATGTTGGGATCGGCCCCGATGTTTGACCCGACACTGGCCATAAAATTCAAAAAATCCCACCCGGAGTGGTAATTTTTTTATAATCAGTTGTTGAGCCTTTTTATTGTTCAAACCGCCAATCTATATCGAGGAAATATCAGAATGAAGTCAATAAATCTGCCACAACGCTTTGAAAATGTTGAAGCGCTGGATGAATTTTTGACCGCACCCGGCGATGCTTTGATTGCTGATATGCAAGCAATTGATGGCGATATTTTAATTCTTGGAGTGTCGGGGAAAATGGGGCCGACCCTTGCAAGGCTGGCGCGTCGGGCAGCGCCCAACAAGCGCATTCTTGGGGTGGCAAGATTTGGCGATAAGAAAATTAAAGCCCGTCTCGAAAAGTGGGATATCGAGACTAAAACCGTTGATCTACTGGATGCAGAACAGGTCCGATCATTGCCAGAGATGAAAAACATCATCTTCATGGCCGGTATGAAATTTGGCTCCACTAACAATCAGCCCCAGACGTGGGCCATGAATGTGCATGCCGCTGCAATCGCCGCTGAGACCTTTGCAAAATCGCGTATCATTGCCTTTTCTACGGGCAATATTTATCCCCTGTCGGATTTAAAAACCTCTTCCAAAGGAGCCAATGAAAATACCTCGGCTGGCCCGATTGGTGAATATGCTCAATCCTGTTTGGGGCGTGAGCGTATGTTTGAATATTTTTCACAAGGTAAAAACACACCGGGCAAAATTTATCGGCTCAATTACGCAATCGACCTGCGCTATGGGGTGCTGTTTGATCTGGCCCAGCGTATCTTGTCAAAAAACCCCATTGATATCTCCATGGGCCATGTGAACCTGATTTGGCAGGGGGATGCCAACGAACAGGCCTTGCGCCTGCTCGGTCATTGCACCGAGCCTACCACGCCAATAAATATTACCGGCGCAAAAACCCTTTCGGTGCGCTGGCTGGCCGATGAATTGGGGCAGCGAATGAATATCAAGCCCTCGATTGCTGGAGTTGAGCAGCCAACCGCTTTGCTCTCGGATTCTTCGAAATCCGTTGAGATGTTTGGTGAGCCTGCGGTTCCGCTTGCCTCCATGCTGGACTGGACGGCGGACTGGGTGATGCAAGGTCGGGAAAGTTTTAACAAGCCGACGAAATATGAGGTTCGCGATGGTAAATTCTGATAAAATTTACTTATGTCAACTGAATTTGGATGATGTTGATGATGCTCTAAAGCTCTCCATTGAGGCGGGGTGGAACCAGATTGATAAAGATTGGAAGATTTTTATTGAGCAGGGAAAAACCATAGGTTTTCGCGATTCTTCAGGCCAGCTTGTGGCCAGCGCTGCTACCCTGCCATATCAAAACAGCTTTGGTTTTATCTCTATGGTGCTGGTGACGAAGCAGTGGCGCAGGCAGGGTTTGGCGACACAATTGATGAGTAATTGTATTGATATGCTTAAGGGTCAACAGCTCATTCCGGTTCTGGATGCAACAAATGAAGGCGCCAAAGTCTATCGGCATCAGGGATTTATTCCTATGTTTGATCTAAATCGCTGGCAGATGATACCTGAAATTTCGGAGCCGGATAACAATCCTGCTGACTTGCCATCTTCAGACTTCGCTTTAGGGAATTTACAAAAACTGGACGAAAGCGCTCTCGGTGCTGCCCGCCCGTATATTCTGGATAATTTTTGCTCTCGTCCGGGAACGCGAGTTGCGGTTTTGGATGATGAAAGCGGTTTTGGCCTAATGCGCTCGGGCCGTCAGGCTGCCCAGATTGGCCCGGTTATAGCGCCCTCCCAAAGTACAGCAATCAGCCTGCTCGAACGCCTGCTGGTTGGCGCATCAGGCCCGGTTTATATTGACGTCCCAGCTATGGCTGATCAGGTGGGCCAATGGCTAACAAACCGTGGTTTCACCATTCAGCGTGGATTTGTTCGCATGGCGCAGGGCAGGGCAAAACCATTTGGCAATCCCGCTCACTTGCTGGCCTCGGCCGGACCGGAGTATGGTTGATGAGCGCTGAGAGAAAACCCCCGTTAAAAATCCTTAAAAGCGGCACTGTAATTCCAGCCCATCCTCTGGCGCTGGATGTTTCAAGAAATCTGGATGTGCAACGTCAACGCGCAATAACCAGATATTATCTGGATGCGGGTGCGGGCGGCCTTGCGGTGGGGGTGCACACCACCCAGTTTGCCATTCGCGAAGCCGGATTATATGAAGAAGTGCTGGCACTGGCCGCAAATACAACTCGTGAATGGAGCCAAAATCCCATCGTGCTGGTTGCAGGTCTTGCAGGAGAAACCCAACAGGCAGTCATGGAAGCAAAAACCGCCATTGATCTGGGATATCATGCGGGTCTGCTTAGTTTGGCGGCACTAAAGGGACAATCGTCCAAAGACCTTCTCCAGCATTGCCGGGCGGTGGCAAAAGAAATCCCTCTAATCGGGTTTTATTTGCAACCGGCGGTAGGCGGCATGGAACTTGATGTGGATTTTTGGACCCAATTTGCTGCCATTCCCAATGTTGTGGCCATCAAGGTCGCAGCTTTTAATCGCTATCGCTCATTGGATGTAATTCGCGGGGTGGTCAATGCCCGCGCTGAAAATCGCATTACGCTTTATACCGGTAATGATGATCATATTGTTCTTGATCTGCTAACGCCTTTTGATATGGAGCGCGATGGCGAGATTATAAGAGTGCGCTTTGTCGGTGGCCTTTTGGGTCACTGGTCGGTCTGGACCCAATCGGCGGTTAAAATTTTTGAACAATGTAAAAAAGCCGTGCGCGAACAAAATATCAGCGCTGACCTGCTGGCGCTGGATGGGCGTGTAACCGACTGCAATAGTGCTTTTTTTGATGTAGCAAATGATTTTGAGGGCTGCATCGCCGGATGCCACGAAATATTGCGCCGTCAAGGGCTGCTTGAGGGCATCTGGTGCCTTGATCCTAATGAAGGTTTAGGCCCCAGCCAGATGGAACAGATCGATCGGGTATGTGCTGCTTATCCTGATCTCAATGACGATGCGTTTGTAGAAAAAAACCTCAAAAAATGGATGGCCTGAAGTAAATGAGTGATAATTTAGACAGGCTCGATGCCACAGCAATTGCTCAAAAAATCCGCGCTGGTGAATGTACGGCCAAAGAGGTGCTGGAAATCACCCTAAATAAGATTTCTGCGTATAATCCGGCTCTCAATGCCATAGTTACTCCCCTTTATGATCAGGCTCTAAAAGCAATCGAAGATGGATTGCCCGATGGACCCTTTAGCGGTGTTCCCTTTGTCATCAAAGATCTGGTGGTTTCTGTTGCCGGGGTGCCCTCCACTGCGGCCTCCAGACTTTGTGTTAATAATATCCCGTTGGTGGATAGCGAGATTGTTGCGCGTCATCGTCGTGCCGGTCTGGTGATTGTGGGAAAAACCAATTCATCCGAATTTGGCCTCGCCACCGCCACAGAGCCGGATTTGTTTGGCCCCACAAAAAACCCCTGGAATCCTGATCATTCGCCCGGTGGATCAAGCGGCGGATCGGCAGCGGCGGTTGCTTCTGGCATTGTTCCCATGGGCCATGCGACCGATGGGGGCGGCTCTATCCGCATTCCGGCGGCCTGCTGTGGCTTATTTGGTCTAAAACCCACCAAGGCCCGCATAACCGCCGGGCCGGAAGGGGGCGAAGCATTGGCGGGCATGGCCATGCAACATTGTGTTAGTTGGTCGGTGCGCGACAGTGCTGCGCTTTTGGATGCAACCGCAGGGCCATTGCCGGGCGATCCTTATTATCCTCCTGCTCCTAAGGGAACATATCTGGATGCTTCCAAAACAGATCCGGGGAGCTTGAAAATTGCCTTTTCAACCACGGCCCCCAATGGCGCGATTATCGATGATGAGAGTGCAAAAGCCACACGCGACATGGCTTCCCTTTGTGAAAGTCTGGGCCATGAAGTTGAGGAAAAATCCCCCCGATTTGACATTGAAACCGTGCAGAATGGATTTCTTATGGTTTTTCAGGCCAATACCATGGCCAATATTTCTCGCATGAACGGGGGGAAACTTCCAAAAGCCGGTATGATTGAGTCCTTATCCATGGCGGTGGCCGAGCGGGGCATGGCCATGAGCGCCACCCAATATATTCATAGCATTCAAGCGCTGCACCGTGAAACCCGAAACATCGCTGCTTTTTATAGCCAATATGATCTATGGCTGACCCCAACTTTGGCCACGCCTGCCCCCCTTACTGGATATTTCAAATCTGATGAAAGCGATGTGGACAAATGGCTGGAACAAATTCTTGCCTTTTCGCCCTTTACATTCCTGTGTAATGTTACCGGTCAGCCAGCCATGACCATTCCCTCTGGTTTGACAAAAGATAATCTGCCCGTTGGCAGCCATTTTGCAGCTCCCTATGGGGCGGAAGAAATGTTGTTTTCTCTGGCCGGTCAACTGGAACGCGCATGTCCGTGGAATGATCAAAGACCATCAATGCAATGGATGAACGATTAAGCGAACTAAATTTTTGGAACTAAAACCGGATCAAAAAAAGGTAAAAAAAATGCCCATATTAAACCGTGCCGCAGAGCTACATGAAGAGGTTACCGGCTGGCGCCGCCATTTTCATCAAAATCCTGAACTCTTATATGATGTGCATAACACTGCCGCCAAAGTCGCAGAATTGCTAAAAGAATTTGGTGTTGATGAAATCGTCACCGGAATTGGCAAAACCGGCGTGGTGGGCATTATCAACGGCAACAAAAACGATAGCGGCATAACAATCGGACTTCGTGCCGATATGGATGCGCTACCCATTAAAGAGGCAACGGGCAAACCCTACGCTTCTAAAACTGATGGCATGATGCACGCCTGTGGCCATGACGGGCACACTTCAATGTTGCTGGGGGCGGCAAAATATCTGTGCGAGACCCGCAATTTCAACGGTCGGGTAGCGCTGATTTTTCAGCCTGCAGAAGAGGGTGGAGCCGGTGGCAAGGCCATGATTGATGATGGGCTGATGGAAAAGTTTAACATCAAAGAAGTCTATGGCATGCACAACGCCCCGACGATTCCTGTTGGCAGTTTTGCCACTCGCGATGGGGCAATGCTGGCCTCGGTTGATCAGTTGGATATTACAATTACCGGTGTTGGCGGCCATGCTGCCATGCCGCAAAATTGCGTGGACCCGATTTTGGCGGCCTCGGCCATTGTTCAGGCCATTCAATCCTTTGCATCGCGCAATGTTGACCCGATGAATTCGATTGTGGTTTCTATCACCAAATTTCAGGCGGGCAATGCCTACAATGTTATTCCAACTGAGGCCTATATTGGCGGAACCGTTAGAAGTCTTGATGAAAGCCTGCGCGATATGGCCGAAAAACGCCTTGGGGAAATTGTAGAGCACGTGGCCAAAGCCCATGGTTGCTCTGCGAAATTTTCCTATGATCGCCAATATCCAACCACCGTAAATCATACCAAGCAATATCTGTTTGCAGGCGAAGTTGCCAAGTCATTGGCCGGTGAAGCAAATGTTGAGATGAATACTCCCCAGGTCATGGGAGCAGAGGATTTTTCGTTTATGTTACAGGCCCGTCCCGGCGCGTTTATATATCTTGGCAATGGCGACACGGCAGGGCTTCATCATCCTGAATATGATTTTAATGATGAGGCGATCCCCCACGGAATTTCATTTTTTGCCGAGCTGGTTCGCCAAGCTATGCCTTCTTAATAACAAAGCCATGCCTATCTGATGTCAAGGCTATGCCAACTTGGCACCAAAGCCATGCTTACTTGACGTGGACATAAGCATCTGGTGCACTGGTATATTGGTTGACAAAATTTAATCAACCATTTAGTTAATAAGCATTCATTACCCACCAAAGCTTGCGTCAAAATGGACAAGCGGGTGAATTTGTTAGGGAGACAAATCCAATGAAGTTGAAATCATTTATAATCGCTGGTGTTTCGGCACTGGCTCTGGGTGCGCTGAGTTTACCGGCGACCGCCCAGACGTTTAAGTTTGCTTTTCAGGCTGACGCTCAGTCCCTTGATCCGCATTCATTGAACGAAACATTCACCCTTGGCCTGCTCGGCAATGTCTATGAGGGCCTGATTTCCTATGACAAGAATATGCAGCGGGTTCCGACCCTTGCGGTCAGTTGGGAAGTTCTGACACCCACCAAATGGCGTTTTGATTTGCGTCAGGGTGTAAAATTCCACAACGGCAATGATTTTACCGCTGAGGATGTGGTTTTCACATGGGAACGTATGGGATCAGAAGGTTCTGATCAAAAAACCCTTGCCGGACTGCTGGAAAACATCACGATTATTGACGATTACACAATCGAGATCGACACACCAATTCCAAACCCGACTTTGCTCAATGATCTGGTCACCATGTTCATCATGGATAAAGAATGGGCAGTTGCCAACAATGCAACTGAATCATCCAGCCCCGCCGATGCTGGCCGTGATGGCTCTTATGCCACTTCAAATGCCAATGGCACCGGCCCTTTTATGGTGGAATCGCGCCAGCCTGACGTGAAAACAGTTTTGGTTCGCAGTGAAAATTATTGGGATGATTCAATCCCCACTAATGTTCAGCGCGTGGAATTCACTCCGATTGGTCAGGCAGCAACCCGTGTTGCCGCTCTGCTTTCAGGTCAGATTGATCTGGTTTACCCGGTTCCTGTGCAGGACTGGAGCCGTTTGAATGATGCCGATGGCGTTAATTCCCTGGCAGGCCCTGAAGCTCGCACCATTTTCCTTGGTATGGATCAGTCCCGCGATGAATTGCTTTATTCCTCGGTTAAGGGCGCAAATCCCTTCCAGGATGCTCGTGTTCGCCACGCCTTCTCTTTTGCCATCGACATAGATGCCATTAAAGACACTATTATGCGTGGTGCGGCAACTCCGGCTGGTCTGATGTGGGCTCCCCAAATTCAGGGTTATAACGCTGAAGCAAATACCCCCCATCCCTTTGATCAGGATAAAGCCAGAAGTCTTTTGGCCGATGCCGGTTATCCTGATGGGTTCACAGTGACCATGGATTGTCCCAACGATCGCTATGTAAATGACGAAAAAATCTGTCAGGCGGTTGCTGGAATGCTTGCCAAAGTAGGCGTTACTATTGATCTGCTGGCCCAGCCGAAATCCCAGTATTTTGCCAAAGTTCTGGCTCAGGGTGGATATGACACTTCTTTCTACCTTTTGGGTTGGACTCCAGGTTCCATGGACGTGTTCAACGTCTTTAACAATCTTCTTGCCTGTCGCAATGAAGAGGGAACAGTTGGTGGATTTAACCTTGGTGGTTATTGTAGCGAACGCATTGATGAGCTGGGACAGATCGTTGCATCTGAAACCGATGTTGACGTCCGTCAGGCAGCAATTGATGAAGCCGCCCAGATTTTAAAAGCAGAAGCCGGCTACATTCCTCTGTTCCAGCAGCCCTTGTCTTGGGGTGTTCGTGACGGAGTTTCAGTTGCCCAGCGTGCAGACAATGTTCTTGATCTGCGAAATGTGGTAATGCCATAAATACACTTGGGGTATTGACCTTGGGGTCCTGACCTCAAGGATCTTGATCTTAAAAATTTCCCTGCCCCTTTATATTTTGGGGCAGGGATTTTTCTAACTGATTTTGGGGTATTTATGCTTTTTTTTATTGGCAGACGGCTCTATCAGGCCGCATTGGTTATGCTGACCGTGGCACTGATTGCCTTTGCCATGTTTCAATATGTGGGCGATCCGGTTTCCAATCTTGCAGGACAAGATACAACGGTGGCAGAACGTGAGCTGCTTAAGGAAAGACTGGGCCTTAACGATAGTGTTCTGGAACAGTTTAGCCGCTTTGTTATAAATGCGGTGCAGGGGGAATTTGGCCAAAGCTATCGCATGCGGGTTCCCGTTCGCGATTTGATTGCCGAGCGCTTTCCCGCCACCCTTGAACTTTCCATGGTCTCGGCGTTTTTGGCCTTGCTGGTTGGCATTCCCATGGGCGTATATACGGCCCTGAAACGTGATAGCTGGTTATCGCGAAGTTTTATGACCCTGTCGCTGATCGGCATATCCCTTCCCACTTTTCTGATCGGGATTTTTCTGATTTTATTTTTTGGCGTCATGTTGCAATGGCTGCCAACCTTTGGGCGCGGCGAAGTTGTTGATTTGGGCTGGTGGTCAACCGGGCTTTTAACCGTTAGCGGCTGGCAATCTTTGATTATGCCTGCCATTACGCTGGCCATCTTTCAAATGACCCTGATTGTCCGGTTGATCAGGGCTGAAATGCTTGAAGTTTTGCGCACTGATTATATTAAATTTGCCCGCGCTCGTGGCCTTAGTGAGCGCTCCATAAGTTTTTCCCATGCCCTAAAGAATACTCTGGTGCCGGTAATAACCATTATCGGCCTGCAAATCGGCTCGCTGATTGCTTTTGCCATCATTACCGAGAGCGTATTTCAATGGCCGGGAATGGGATTGTTATTCATTCAGGCCATCGGGGAAGTTGATATCCCGATAATGTCGGCCTATCTGCTATTGATTGGATTTGTGTTTGTTGTGATCAATCTTATTGTTGATATCCTATATTATACAATCGACCCGCGTTTGAGGGTTGAGAAATGAGAGATTTCTGGACCAGATTTTTCGGCGGTGATTTATGGTGGAGCTTTAAGTCCTCGCCCATAGTGGTAACCGCCGCCATAGTAACTTTTATAATGGTTTTTTCGTCGGCCTTTGCCAATATTGTTGCCCCCTATAATATTTTTGATCTGACCCAGTTTGATCTTATGGACAGCCTCAAACCTCCTGCCTGGATGGAGCGGGGCGAAATCGGATTTTTGCTCGGCACGGATGATCAGGGCCGCGATGTGCTTTCCACCATATTATATGGCAGCCGGGTTTCGCTGATGGTAGGCTTTTTCTCGGTGATTTCCGCCATGGTTCTTGGCATAATTGTCGGGCTGGTGGCTGGCTATTCCGGCGGTTGGGTTGATGCGGTTTTGATGCGCATTGCCGATGTTCAACTCTCGTTCCCCGCTATTTTGATAGCCCTTTTGGTCAATGGCATAATCTCTGGATTATTGCCCGGCGAAGCTCAGGCGGATCTGGCGGTCTATGTACTGATCATAGCCATTTCCCTTAGTTTTTGGGTGCAATATGCCCGCACCGTGCGCTCATCTACCATGGTCGAGCGCACCAAGGAATATGTGCAGGCAGCGCAGGTTATCGGCCTGCCCCAACCATTGATTTTGCTGCGTCATATCCTGCCAAATGTTATGGGACCGGTTCTGGTTATCGCTACCATTCAACTGGCGCTGGCCATTATCACCGAGGCTACTTTGAGCTTTCTTGGTGTTGGCGTTCCCCCCACTTCCCCATCCCTTGGCACTTTGATTAGAATTGGTAATGATTATCTGTTTTCCGGGGAATGGTGGATTACGGTATTTCCGGGTTTGGCATTGGTGATTTTGGTGCTTGCGGTCAACATTTTAGGGGATTGGTTGCGTGATGCGCTAAATCCCAAATTGAGGTAGGCCCATGTCACTGTTAAATATCAAGAATATGCGGGTTGAATTCCCCTCTCGACGTGGTTCGGTAACCGCCGTTCGCGATGTGGACTTTGAATTGGCATCCGGGGAGATACTTGGCATTGTCGGCGAATCCGGTGCTGGCAAGTCAACGATTGCCAATGCAATTTTGGGCCTGCTCGAACCACCGGGAATTATGCCTAAAGGCGAAGTATCACTGGATGGGGAGCGCATTGACGGACTGCCCATTGAATTAATGCGCAAAATTCGCGGCAAGCGCATCGGCATGATTTTTCAGGATCCGCTGACATCGCTAAACCCCTTGCAGACTATCGAAGAGCAATTGGTTGAAACCATAAGAATTCACCTGCAATTTAACGAAAACAAAGCAAAAAAACACGCCATTGCCATGCTTGATCAGGTTGGAATTCCAGAGCCTGATATTCGCATAAAACATTATCCCCATCAGTTTTCCGGCGGTATGCGCCAAAGGGTGGTTATTGCCTTATCGCTTTGTGCCAAGCCTGAAGTTATTCTGGCTGATGAGCCAACCACAGCCTTGGATGTTTCCATTCAGGCCCAGATTTTGGACCTGATGCGCAAGCTGGTCAAAGATACCGGCGTTGGCATGATTATCATCACCCATGATATGGGAGTGATTTCTGAAATTTGCGACCGGGTAATGGTCATGTATCGCGGCGATGTGGTTGAGACCGGCCCGACCAAAAAAATATTGGGCAACCCTGATCATCCCTATACTCAAAGCTTGATCTCTGCTGTGCCACGGGCTGATAAGCGCATGGATCGCTTTCCACTGGTGGAATATATTGAAGCTGCCGGCACCCCCCATAAGCCAATTGATGTACAAAACCATTGGCTGGGAGAAGCGCGAAACTTTGGCACGTCAGAAAACGAGTTTCTGATCAGCGTTAAAGACCTTGAGATGCGTTTTACCACCGTGCGCTCGATGTTCAAATCCAGACGGCGATATTTAAAGGCGGTTGATAAGGTTTCATTCGGAATTCGCCCCGGCGAGGTTTTAGGACTTGTTGGGGAATCCGGTTCCGGCAAATCCACGGTGGCCCGGCTTATTTGCGGCATTTATAAACCCTATGCCGGACAGGTGATATTTGATGGCACCAATCTGACATCCCTTGGCTCGCGCCGGGAAGTAAACATTCATCGTCGCCAGCTGCAAATGATTTTTCAGGACCCGTTTCCCTCCCTTAACGGGCGCATGCGCGGGTTTGATATTCTTGCAGAACCTAGTAAATTTCATCGGCTTGCCTCCTCCAATAGTGAGGTTTTGGCAATAGTTGACGATCTGCTCGATCATGTGGGGCTGGGCGCTGCGGCGGGCAAAAAATTCCCCCACGAGTTTTCCGGTGGTCAACGCCAGCGAATTTCCATCGCCAGGGCATTGGCGACCCGTCCCCGGTTTTTGATCTGTGATGAGCCAACTTCTGCCCTTGATGTTTCTATTCAGGCTCAGGTGTTGAACCTGCTCAAGGATTTGCAGGAAGAGCTGCAACTGACTATGCTGTTTATCAGTCATGATCTGCCGGTTATCCGTCAGGTTTGTGATAGGGTTGCAGTAATGCGAAATGGCAAACTGGTAGAAGAGGCCAATACCGAAGATCTGTTTAACAAGCCGCAAAACGAATATACGCGCCATTTGCTTAAACTGATGCCGCGCCTGCATTCCCATGCTGCAAAATCGTCGGGACCATAAAGTCGAGATGAAAAATAAAACAGCAGCATCAAGCCTCAAAACAACCAGTCAAAAACCTGTGGCAACAAGAGACGCAACACGCACCAGATTAAAATTATTGACTGCCGCCAGAGAAGAATTTTCAAGGCATGGGCTAAGCGGTGCCCGTGTGGGCGCAATTGCCAAAAGCGCCGGGGTCAACAAACAATTGCTCTATTACTATTTTGGCGACAAGGAAAAGCTGTATGCAAATGTTCTTGAACAGGCATATGAAGAATTAAGAACCGCTGAACAGGCTCTAAATCTTGATGATTTGCCCCCTAAAGAGGCCATAGAAAAATTCATCAAATTCAGTTTTGATTTTCTGGTTGAGCACAAATATTTTGTCTCCCTGCTCAATGATGAAAATCTGCACGAGGCCAAACATATCAAAAAATCCACGCGGCTTCCTTTGCTCCATGATCGACTTCGATCTACAATAGGTGGTGCGCTGGAACGTGGATTGGCGACCGGAGTGTTCAAACGTCAGGTTGACCCGGCAGACCTTTATATTTCCATCGCCTCGCTATGTTTTTTTTATCACTCAAATGCCCATACTATGTCGGCAATTTTTCAGCGCGATCTGGCCTCTGATGATGAAATTGCCAAAAGACGAACTCATATTGTTGAGATGGTGATGGGTTTTCTTGCTTTGGAAAGTGCTTAAAGATCCTACAACCTAAGCTGCTATCAGACCGATGCTCCACCAGACAACAATGGCAATCTGGGGAATGAACATAATTATATATCTGATCAGAACGGCAATCACCGAGGTAGAAATCAGGTGTACGCTGGATTGGCCGATACGAAACGCCAGCAGCCAGACAGCCAGCCCGTCGGTAACCTCTGTCTGGTCGGTAATCACGGCAAAAATCAGCACTGCCAGTGCAAAAGGAATAAACTCATAAGTATTGGCGTGGGCGCGGGTCAGGCGTCTGCCAAAGGGTGAAAGATCAAGCCCGGTAGGGTCAAAACTATTGGCGGGTTTTCCTGTAACAAGATTAAGAACCGAGCGAAAAGCTGCCAAAGAAATAAGCAGGGCCATGGCCCAAAGCACCAGAGCGATGATCACCGTTTCGGTATTGTTGGCAAATGAGGGCATGGGGAAGTCCTTTGATGGAGGTAGAAATTACAGAAGTAAAACTGGTTGGTGATTTGAATGGTTTTTGATCTTAAAAAGGTACGCCAGGCAGGCCATTCCAGATGCCAATAATCGCCCCGATGGCAATTGCAAGGCCGGGCAGAACCGAACCAAAGAAAAAGAACATCAATCCCAGTTTTGCTGATCCGGTTGGCTTGTGCAGTTGGTTTGAAATGGTTCCTCTAATACCAAGCATCACATAGCGGCTGAGGGATAAAACCATGGTCCAACCCATGATCTCCACCAAAATCCATGCTCTCAGCACGTTTTCATAGGGCCAGAATGAAGCCAGAACTCCCGCCAAAAGAATAAACGGGCCATAATGAAGGGCCGCATGATGGGCAATATCAACATATTTATGGGCAATGCCATCTGATGCGAGAAGCATGGAGCGCCATTTCCACACCCCGGTCAAAAGCGCCCCGATCACATAAAGAGCGGCAAAAAACAGCGCCACATGTAAAGGCGCAGGCAAAAGAAAAAGTAACTCAGTTTGTGTCATGATTTTCGCTCTTTAATGTTTTCTTGCTTCCAGGCCATGATATCGCGCCAGAAATTTCCCCGTCTTTCGTTCATGACCATGTGGCCGACCCCCGGATAAAGCAGCAAAGTAGAATTGGGCAGGGTCTGGGCCAGCAGCGGGGTTTTTTCTTTTGGGATCACCGGATCAAATTCCCCGGTAAATACAAAAACCGGCTGTTTTATTTTTCCAATCTGATCCCAGATATCCACATCGCGAATACCGGCAAAAAATTCGATTAACTGATCCTGATTCTGTAATCTTGCATCATCACGCATGGCTTTAAGCGCCAGCTTGCTTGGTCCATCGTTCAAGAATGCCTTTTTATCATAGGCAAACATTGATGCGGCGCGGGCATGCAGCCAGGGCCAGCGAGTGGTCAGCCATGCGGTGGCTCTTAGAACAAACGGACCAAGCAGACCCAGTTTTTCCCTACGGGCCATCAATTGCATATCCCCCTCGAGGCCCACCCATTGCCCATCGGCAAAGCCGCCCATGCTGATTATTCCAAGCACCCTTTGGGGTTGGGCAATAGCAAGACTTAACCCGGCAAATCCACCCGTGGAATGGCCAACAACAACCACATCGCGCTCCGGTATAATTTGCTCCAGAACCGCAGAGTTCAGGCTATTGAAAAGGGCTGGCGTAACATCCTTGCGAGAAAATCCTGCCGGGCCTCTTGAGGGCGCATGCACCGGCAATGATACCGAAATCCAGGGCTGTTTATCCCTGAAATCGGGCGGCATTAAAGGGGCCCAATAGGCAGAAGTTACAGCTATGCCATGGATAAACATCCAGACCGGGCCTTGACGCTCTAAAATATTTTCCGGGTGATCGACAATAAGCGTATGGCCATTGATATGCACCGGGGTTCTGATAATTTTGTTTTGCGAGTTATTGCTCATATTCAAAACATGACGTATAACCCGATTTCTGTCTACTCGCATTGTTTTTGCTTGTTCGTAATAAGGGATATTTCTGTTTGAGCGCAAAGAAACCACCAGATTCACCAATTACTTCAGTGCGTAAACAGCCAAAGCAACAACGGGCCATATTGCTTGTTGATACAATTCTTGAGGCGGCGGCTCACATTCTTGAAGATGGAGTAGAGCCGTTTACAACCAACCACATTGCCCAAAAAGCCGGTGTGAGCATTGGCTCGCTCTATCAATATTTTCCGGGTGCCGATGCGATTATGGCAGCAATGATAGAAAAACATGTGGCCGACGAAAGGGCAGCGGCCCGCCATGTGCTTGCAACCATAAGTACCCGCAATACCGATGTGATGCGCGATCTTTTGGAGGCTTTTGTTAACGCACACGCCAATGCACCACGCCTGAGCGCCCGTTTGCATGCGTTGGCCCCGGCGTTTGGCCTTCAAGAATATCTGGCGAATGCCCGTGATGAGCAGGCTAATGAAATTGCGCTGGCACTGGCACTGCCTAAGGATCATGTAAGAATTGCTGTGATGGCTATTGAGGGGGTGGTTTTGGCCACTCTTGCCAGTGACCCCAAGCAATTAAAATCTCGGCTGTTTATTGATCAGCTTTATAAAATTGCTATTGCCCTGTTGGGCAATTGATCGGGATTTTGGTTTTTGAACCAAAACTTAAGCCAAAATCAAAACTTAAACCAAAACCCTGTGCGGTGGTTTATGACTATCCATAAACACCTGAATATTTAAGATAACAATTTCCCCCATTTCAATGCGCCCCTCCAAAGTTGAAGAAGCCATGTGCGGGGTCAGGATGACTTTATTTTCTCGCGCCAAAGCCAGCAAACCGGGGTTTACACCGTCTTTATCCTCAAAAACGTCCAGCCCTGCCCCCAGCAGATGCCCGCTTTCTATGAGTTTCACCAGCGCATTTTCATCCACCAGTTCCTTGCGCGAAACATTGACCAAAAAGGCACCTTGTTTCATTAGTTGCAGGCGTTTTTTGTTCAACAGGCCAAAAGTCTCGCTGGTATGGGGTGTGTGCAGGGAGATAATATCCATCTCTGCCAACATCTGATTTAGAGATGACCAATAAGTGGCATCCAGCTTTTTCTCGATTTGTTCAGGGCGTCTTGAGCGCGAATAATAGTGAATTTTAAGCCCCATGGCCTTGGCCCGTTGCGCCACAGCCAATCCAATTCTGCCCAATCCGATAATCCCTAAAGCCTTGCCGCCAAGGCGACGTCCCAACATCCAGTTGGGCGACCAGCCCGGCCAGTTTCCATCACGGGCGACAAGGGTTGCCCCCTCCACAATTCGTCGTGGCACCGACATAATCAGCGCCATGGCAAGGTCTGCTGTATCCTGGGTCAGAACGCTTGGAGTATTGGTTACTGTAATACCCTTATCCTGCGCGGCTTTTATATCAACATTGTCCACACCATTGCCAAATTGTGCAATTAGCTTCACCTCGCTGGGTAATTCCGCGATGATTTTAGCGTCAAGCTGATCTGAGATGGTTGAAACTATTGCGTTCCTGCCCTGACAGCCGCGAATTATTTCTTTTTTGCTCAAAGGGGCATCATTATAATTGAACTTGACGTCAAACAGCATCGACATTCGCTTCTCTACAGGAGCTGGCAGGCGGCGAGTTACAAAAATTTTTGCAGGTTGTTGCTTCATTAACCTAGTTTTTAGCATCCATTGAGTAAAATGACATAGATAATGAGTAAAATGACACAAATAAAATCAAATTTTTCCCAGATGGAACCCCATGAATTTTCCTTTTGTCGCAATATTTAATAAATCAGTCGTGCTGAAATGCCCCTCTGCCCATCATTTTCTTAGGGCTTTGGCTCTGGTTTTTACTGTTTCATTTGGCTCTTTGCTTCCGGTCTTTGCTCAGGGAAACAATAATCCTTCGGGTTTTGCCCTGCCAAGATTTGTTTCGGTTCGCGCTGACAAAACTAATGTTCGGGTTGGTCCGGGCACTCAGTATGAAGTGGCGTGGATTTTCGTAAAATCAGGCCTGCCGGTAGAGATTATTCAGGAATTTGATACCTGGAGAAAAATTCGGGATATGGATGGGACGGAAGGATGGGTTCATAAATCACTGCTTACCGGCAGAAGAACCGCCTATGTTGCCCCATGGGATGCAGCTGCTGAAATTCCGCTGCGGGCCAGAAACGGGGCCGAGGCCAGAGTGCGAGCTTGGCTGACTTCAAAATATCTGGTTAGCGTTGATAATTGCGATGGCCGATATTGTGAGGTGAGTGCCCAAAATCCCTCAAGCGAAGGGCGGGCTTCCTATTCTGGCTTTGTGGAACAAACCACCCTTTGGGGCGTCTATCCCAACGAAAATTTTAATTAATTCTGAGCGCTGCCAGAAAATGCGCTCTTGCGCTTTT
>CAZMVQ010000024.1:29178-33256 GCA_964569865.1 uncultured Devosia sp. | reverse complement strand
GGAGCGCTGCCAGAAAATGCGCTCTTGCGCTTTTTCGTTTCGGCAGCGCGACCAATAAAAATTAGCGTAGCCACAGCGCTGCCAGGAAAATTGCCTCGCAATTCCCCATATCAAGATTTGCATTGGGCTTCTTTTGAATCCATTGCCAATCTTGTTGACCCAATTCAAGCAAGCCTTTAATCATAGAGGTGAATCGCAACTATCAACTAGGGGTATGACCCCAAATGGCCGGAGAGAATATGATCGATCGCAAAAACACCTACGATTATGAGGATTTGCTGGCCAGTGGCCGTGGTGAACTTTTTGGAAAAGATTTTGCCAAGCTGCCAATGCCTCCAATGTTGATGTTTGATCGCATTACGCATATTTCAGGCGATGGGGGCGAATTTGGCAAAGGTCAGGTGCGCGCCGAGTTGGATCTCAATCCTGACCTTTGGTTCTATAAATGCCACTTTAAGGATGATCCGGTGATGCCTGGCTGTCTGGGGCTGGATGCATTGTGGCAAATGGTTGGTTTTTTTCTTTGCTGGTCCGGTGATTCGGGAAAGGGCCGTGCCCTTGGTGGTGAAATCCGCTTTAGAGGACAGGCAACTGACGATAAGAAATTGTTGGAGTTCAAAATCGACGTAAAAGGCCATCGCCGTGTGCCTGTTCCTTATGGAACAGCGCTCGGCACTGTAAAAGCCGACGGCGAGACCATATATGAGGCTAAGAATTTGCGGGTTGGCCTGTTTCCAAACGATTAGGGTTATGGACCCTGAGCCAATCGTAAAATATAAGCATTTGCTGACAGTAATTTAAGAGGCTGCAATGAAACGGGTTGTAATCACAGGAATGGGAATTGTTTCCTCGATCGGAAACGATATTCCCTCGGTGTTAAAAAGTTTGCTCAATGCAACTCCGGGTATTTCCAGAGCTGAGGATTATGCAAAATATAATTTCAGATGCCAGGTTCATGGTGAGCCGGATCTGGATCCGTTTGAAGTGCTCGATCGTCGCACCACCAGATTTATGGGCAAGGGCGCGGCCTGGAATTATATTGCCATTCAAGAGGCTATCGGGAATTCTGGCCTGAGCGAAAAAGAATATCGCGCCAATCCGCGTTGCGGCATTGTTATGGGCTCGGGTGGTCCCTCAACTGCCGAAGTTGTCAAAGCGGCCCAAACCACCATTGAACGTGGGCCCAAAAGAATTGGCCCAACCGTTGTGCCCAAGGCCATGAGTTCCACCGCTTCGGCAACTCTGGCCACCCCCCTTGGAATTCACGGGGTGAATTATTCAATTTCGTCAGCCTGCGCTACCTCCAAACATTGCATTGGTAATGCCTATGAGCAAATTCAAATGGGCAAACAGGATATTGTTTTTGCTGGCGGGCACGAGGATTTGCACTGGACCATGTCCAACATTTTTGATGCCATGGGAGCTATGAGTTCTAAATTTAATGACACACCACATCTGGCCTCTCGTGCCTATGACAAAAATCGCGATGGATTTGTAATTGCTGGCGGGGCCGGGGTTCTGGTTTTGGAAGAAATGGAATTTGCCAAGGCCCGTGGTGCCAATATTATTGCCGAAATTGTTGGCTATGGCGCAACTTCTGATGGTCTTGATATGGTTGCCCCCTCTGGCGAAGGCGCTATCAGGTGTATGAGAATGGCTCTGGAAACTGTTGATCTTCCTGTGGATTACATTAATCCCCACGCTACCTCCACTCCGGTTGGTGACGAGAAGGAAATCGAAGCCATTCGTGCGGTTTTTGGCAATGAGGATAAATGCCCGCCCTTTTCAGCAACCAAATCCCTAACCGGACACTCCCTTGGTGCAACCGGGGTTTGGGAATGTATTTTTTCTCTTTTGATGATGCGTGAGCGTTTTATATGTAAAAGCGCCAACATTTTTGAAATTGATCCGTTATTTGCCGATATGCCCATTGTTCGCGAACGTATGGATAATGTGGATCTTGGTGTTGTGCTTTCCAACTCGTTTGGCTTTGGCGGCACCAACGCCACTCTGGTTTTCAAACATCCTGATGCCTGACATCCACAGGGTGCATCTTCGATTGGAACACCCAACAGGGTGGCATTTACATTATTCCCGTTGATATTTTAACTCGCTAAATCTGGCTGCCCGACCATCATATAACAGCAGGCGACCAATCAACGGCTCCCCTTCGCCGGAGATGATTTTTATCACCTCCATGGCCATTAATGTGCCAATTATCCCGGTGGTGGCGCCAATTATCCCGTTGACTTCGCAGCCCGGCAAATCATCATCCTCAGGAATTTGCGGGTAAAGGCAGGAAAACTTGGGAGCCGGTTTGCCATTTGCATCCAAAAGAAATGGCGCAAATACGCTGACTTGCCCGTCAAACATTGAAACTGCTCCAGAGACCAGAATTCTTTGCGTTTGTTCGCAGGCATTGGCGATCATCAATCGGGTTGAAAACCTGTCGGTTCCATCGACAATTATGTCGTGCTCACCGATGATTTTTTTGGCGTTCTCATCATTTAGTTTTTGATCGAAAACCCCAATTTTTATTTCGGAGTTCAGGTTTTTTGCGAATTGGGCCGCGCTTTTAGCTTTGCTTTGACCAAGGTCGCTCGTGGCATGTACGATCTGGCGCTGCAAATTCGAAATCTCCACCAGATCATGATCAATGATGCTGATATGGCCAACTCCTGCCGCCGCCAGATAAGCAATTACCGGGCTGCCAAGACCGCCAGCACCCACGACAAGCACTTTTGATTGTTTTAACCTTTGCTGCCCTGCGGCCCCAAATCCTTTTAGAATCAGATGCCGGGAATATCTTTTGGTTTCTGAAATACTTAAGGTCATGGAAGGTTTTTCAACTAGTTCCCAAATTATTTGTTGAGCGGAATTGCCAGATAGTGGCGCAAAACACCGTTTTCGCTGGCAACATTTACAGAAATCACTGCAACAGAGTTTGAAATATCATTGGCCCCAAATGGCAAGACAATTGCAGCAATAGCATAGCCAAACGGACAATCGCGCGAACGGGGTAACACTTCGTCCCGATAAATTTCCTTATCAATTACAGCTTCTTGATTTATAGTTTTTGGGGGCAGGCTCTTGAGCGAGAGAGAAAAGCCCAACGGGGATGAAAATGGCGTTGTTGCGATAAATTTATCGCATAGAGCTGGTGTTTCGGTTCCAAATTCCACAAGACTTAATTCATATCCCATAGAGAGGGGCGGCTGATTTTTAATATTTTGTGCGCTGGCAATTGCAAACGTTAATCGCTCTTTTGCCGCTCCGGGCTGCCCGTCTCCGTTCATGGCGGCAATATAGGCGGGCTGATCTATCTTTAAGCTCTGCAAAATCGTCTGCGCAGATTTCAGCGCCTGTTCGCGAATTTGAGATATGGATTGCTGCTCAATATTTGCTCGATAAATAATTGGCGTTCCAACCACCTGAGACATTTCGGCAAGATCGATCACATATATCTTGGAATAGGCATCCCCGTTTGCCTCGTTTATCCGGTATTCCTCATAGGAAAAAAACCGCCCCGCACCAGAATAGCCAATTGGGTTGAACTGGCTGTTTTGGCTTGCCATTGCAGAAAAAGAAAATAGGCTGACTAAGAGAGCCAATATCAACGAAATGATCCGCATTTATTTACCTAACCGGTTGAACCAAAGCCTGAAGATGCGCGTGTGGTATTATCCAGGTTTTCCACAATTACCAATTCCACCCGACAAACTGGCGCAATTACCATCTGGGCAATTCTCATTCCCCTTTTAACATGAAAATTCTCTTGCCCCATATTGATCAAAAGCACTTTAATTTCCCCCCGATAATCTCCATCAATTGTTCCGGGAGAATTTAATACGCTTATACCATGTTTTAGGGCCAGACCGGAGCGTGGGCGGATTTGCGCTTCAAATCCTTTGGCCAGTTCCATGGCAAACCCAGCGGGAATTAACGTGCGCTCGCCGGGGGTAATGACAAGATTTTCATCAGGGGAAATGGCGGCAACAAGATCAATTCCGGCTGCCATTTCACTCTGATATTGAATTTTTAGGTCCCGACCATGCTCCAGCCAGCGGATTTTTGCTTT
>CAZMVQ010000024.1:24466-29078 GCA_964569865.1 uncultured Devosia sp. | reverse complement strand
CAGCACTATCAAAACAATGATTTTGCTCCAGCGGCCGTTTTTTTCCTGCTGGCGCTTAATTTCAGTTTCGTGGATTTCAAGGATTGAATTGGCGCGCTCTACGATTTCAGGGATTTTTTGCGCAGCACCCCAAAATTCTTTTATTTGCTCAGCCGCATCTTCGATTTTACCTTTTGGCCCTGCTTTTTCTTTTATCCAAGCTCCCACAATCGGCTCGGCAATGCTCCAGATATCCATGTTCGGGTCGAGCATGCGGCCAACCCCCTCGACCAGCGCCATGTTTTTTTGCAGCAGGATCAATTCCGGTCGCGCCGCCATGTCAAACAATTCGGTGACTTTCAATAGTTGCCCAAAAACCTGCGCCATGGAAATATCGTTGGCTTTGCGCCCGTGCATCGGCTCGCCCACCATTCTAAGGGCCAGAGCAAATTCTTCCACCGATTGGGATTTTGGCACATAGCCGATATCAAAATGCAACTGGGCAATGCGTTTATAATTGCGGGTGATGAAGCCATAAAGAATTTCGGCCAGAAATCGCTGCTCCTTGGCTCCAATTCGCCCCATGATTCCAAAATCAACCGCCAGAATTCCCCCGGTTTTGGGTTCGGCAAACAAATTACCCGGATGCATGTCGGCATGAAACAGGCCATCACGAATGGCATGGCGTAAAAAATTCTGCATCAGGTTGGATGCCAGTTTTTTCCTGTCGACACCGGCCTTGTCCAGCTCATCAGTTTTGTTCAGCGCAATGCCATCAATCCAAGATGTGGCCAAAACCCTTTGTGCCGTATGTTCCCAATTGACGTCGGGAATTTCAAATCCAACGTCACCTTTGATGTTTTCGCCAAATTCAGAGATTGAAGCAGCCTCAAACCTTAAATCAAGTTCAAGTTTTGCCGATCTCTCCAAAACTCCAACAATGGCCACTGGCTGTAAACGCCTCAAGTCCGGCAAAAATCTTTCGCCAAACCTTGCCGCCACAAAAAAACTCTCAATGTCTTTTCTAAAGCGCATCTCAATTCCCGGCCGTAGCAGTTTTATGGCGATGGTTTGCCTGTCGCCATTTTCCCCGATCAGATAACATTTATGCACCTGAGCGATGGAAGCGGCAGCAATTGGCGGGGATATATCTTTTAAATCTTTTGCCCGCTCGCCCAGCGCTTTTTCCAGCATATCGGGCACTTTTGCCTCATCAAACGGCTCCATAGCATCATGAAGCGAGCCAAGATCAAGGGCAATATTTGCCCCCACGATATCGGGGCGGGTGGCCAACGTCTGGCCAAATTTAACATAGGTCGGCCCCAATCTGTGCAGAGCTTTGCTCAGGCGATCAACCCGGCCGGTTTTTCTGACCGAGCGGCGTTCAAAAAGCCGCATTAATGACAGGCCAAAGCGGGCGCTTGGTTTAAGTTCATCGCTGTTAATAAGCGAGAATGCACCCTCGCGGGAAAGCACAAATCCGGCGCGCAGCAAACGCCAATAAGCTGAAATTCCCATTTCTCCCCGCCTCAGATTTTTATGCCGCAATGAATAGCGGCTATATTGCCGCTAAGCGGAGTATGTGTGACCCGCTTAAATCCGGCTTCTTTTATCATGGACGAGAACTTTTCCGGATTTGGAAACTGACGAATGCTTTCAACAAGATATGTATAAGGGTCGCCATTGCCGGTGACTATTTTGCCGATTTTTGGAATGACATTCGTTGAAAAACTGTCATAAACTTCGGCAAGGCCCGGCACATCGGGCTGGGAAAATTCCAGACACAAGAACTTGCCCCCCCGTTTTAAAACCCGATAGGCCTCTTTTAATGCCAAATCAATCTGGGGCACATTTCTGATCCCGACTGCGATAGTGTAGGCGTTAAAGCTATTATCCTCAAACGGTAAATCCTGAGCGTCGGCGCGAATAAATTCAGCCCTTGAGCTAAAGCGCCAGTTTTTCTCGCGGATCACCCCTTCATTGAGCATTTCCTGATTGATATCTGAAATTACCACCTCGGCATATCCATGGGAGGCGTTGACGATGCGCTCGCCAATATCCCCGCTTCCTCCGGCCATATCCAGCACCCGATAGGGGCGGGTTCCTCCTCGCGGTGGATTGAGTTTTGCCACCAGCGCATCTTTCCATAAGCGATGCACCCCGCCACTCATCAAATCGTTCATCAGATCATAGCGCGAGGCTACCCCGTCAAAAACCTCATTGACCAGACCTTGCTTTTCTTCCAGCGGCACCTGTTTGGCGCCAAAATGGGTTGTTTGTTGTTTTTCGCTCATCATCAATATCAATGTCTTTTTTATTAGGTCCCGAATTAATAGGTTCTCGCCTCAATTATATTAGCGCGAACCAATATCAAGTGATAGGGCTTTAGGAGCTGCTTTTTTTCATATGTCGGATAAGTAAAATGCCTGAATTGCCCGAAGTTGAAACTATTAAAAGAGGTCTGTCCCCTTTTTTGATCAATGCCCGCATTAAAAAACTGATTTTGAGGCGTAAAAACCTGCGCTTTGATTTTCCTGAAGATTTTGCAGAACAAGTATCAGGCACAAAAATTGTTAATGTGACAAGGCGCGCCAAATATTTGCTGCTTGAGCTTTCCAGCGGCAAAACCCTGCTTTCTCACCTTGGTATGACCGGCAATTACCGGTTTTTTAATCCTGAGCAACCAGATGAGTTTGAAAAACACGATCATGTGGTGTTTGAGCTGACCTCAACCAATGCCCCGGCTCCGTTTTTGGTTTATTCTGATCCACGCCGGTTTGGTTTTATGGACCTGTTTGAAAATGGCGATGATTGTAAGTTTCTAAAACATCTCGGCCCCGAGCCTTTGGGCAATCAATTAAACGCTTCAGTGCTTGCTGATGGATTTGCCGGGCGACGTGGCCCGGTTAAAACTGTTCTCTTAGATCAAAAAGTGCTGGCCGGTCTGGGCAATATATATGTGTGTGAAGCATTATTTCGTGCCAAAATTCATCCCGCTTCGTCGGCAACGTCTCTGGTTAATGCAAAACAACAAAAAAACGATACCCGGCTTGAGCCTCTGGCCATCCATATTCGACAGGTGCTTGAGGAAGCGCTGGACGCTGGCGGATCAACCCTGAAAGACTATAAGAGTGTGGAGGGTGAAACCGGATATTTCCAGCATAGTTTTGACGTTTATGGGCGCGAAGATGAAAATTGCAGAACTCCCGATTGTGCTGGAACTATTGAGCGCATGGTGCAGGCTGGACGCTCGAGCTTTTTTTGCCCCCATTGCCAACCTCATTAGTCATCTTTTTTCCGGCCTGACGAATTTTGTTGACGCTTGCTCTATAGCTGACTATAAACCGAAAAATTCGGGCGGATATTGTCCGCTTCTTTCTATTTTCACCTTGGCCCGTCACAAAATCCAATATGTGGGTTTTGTCTTCGGTGTTCAAAATAAGCCAAAAGGCTATAAATTCAAAAGGCTATAAATTAATGGCTAATACATCTTCGGCAAAAAAAGCCGTTAGAAAAATCGCTGCACGCACCGAAGTTAACAAATCTCGCCGTTCGCGCATGCGCACCTTTTTGCGCAAGGTCGAAGAGGCAATAACTTCTGGTAATCAAGAAGAAGCTACCGCCGCCCTGCGCGTTGCTGAACCTGAAATTCAGCGGGCTGCAACCCGTGGCATCTTGCACCGCAAGACCGCTTCGCGCAAAGTTTCCAAATTGAGCAAACGCGTAAACGCTATTTCTTCTTAAAAAAGCTGCATGGAGTTAAATTGCTCCTGTAAATTACGAAATTATTTAGGCCTGCCGGAATTTCGGCGGGCCTTTTTGTTTAATTGGCTTAATTCAGCTGCCCCAATTCTATCTTTTAATTTTTTTTCTGCTCTTGTAATTGGGCAAAATTTTGTGACGTTTGGTTTTTTTCTTGGAGTCTCAGCCACTTAAATGTTTTGCTTGGATTGACCCTTCCTCGACCGCAAAGAGCATAGTCAGAGTCAAGCCCCATTTGTCAGATTTAGCTGGTTGATCAAAAAATTTCTCCCCCCTATTATAACCTTGTCAGCCAAGCGGTATTGCGAGTTATCGGCGTGACAAGTGGTGTTACAGGTTGAGCCAGCATAGCTGGTTTGGGCTGAGGTTTGATAGTTGATCAGGTCTTTTTTGATATCGCTTGAAGCAATGGTACCTAAGATTTGTTTTTGCCCGGTTAGGGGAAAAACTCGTTTGTTTTGATGCGGTTTATTGTTGAATCAGAGGCCAGTTCTTTTGATTGACGATATGAGAATAGAGGCGTTTTTGAATTATAAGAACGCTGCATTGGCAGATCCAAAGGGGTAATTTTGGTATCTACCTGTCTGTTCCCATCGCATTTCTGACTGTTGGGTCGCAAATGTTGGTTTTTTTGCGATTATTATTGTGTTGCGGGGCGTTTTTGTCGGTACTGGCCTGTCCAGATTTTTGCCGGCCTAGTTCAAATTTTTACAGTTGGTATCTGCGGAATGTCTTTTCGCGGCGGGGGGTCGTTTGTGCGATTTTCCAATAATTTTGGGGCAATAAGGGGGCTATAAAATGAATGGATTTGCATCTAAGGCCGGTTTCACCGGGTCTGATATTAGTGAGCTTGACCGGAATTCAAACTTAA
>CAZMVQ010000024.1:15342-24366 GCA_964569865.1 uncultured Devosia sp. | reverse complement strand
CACCAGAACAAGAATTAGCCCATACGAAATCCAAACAACCGGCTTTGGATTATTCCTTGATTAAAAATACAGCGAACAAGCGCACGGAGAGAGCGAACATGGATAAACAATGGGCACGAATAAAGGCTCGGTTGCGCGCAGCGGTTGGCGAGCGTGTGTTTACCAGCTGGTTTTCGCGTCTTGAACTAGCTGAAATGGTTGATGATCTTGCCCATATTTCAGCTCCGACACCATTTTTGTGCTCGTGGGTACAGTCAAATTATTCTCAGGTTATTCTGGAGGCATTCGGCGCCGAAGATTTAAAAATTGCCCGTCTGCATTTTACCGTCAGGGTCAATGGTCACTCTCAATCTCTCGTATCTCCGGCTGAAAAACCACTTAGTCAGCCAGTGCAGCAAAAAGCATCCCAAAACGGCTTAAATCCCGCTAATTCCTCCCGCCCGGCACCAAAAGATATGCTTTGTGGTTCGGCCATTGATCCAAAAATGACCTTTGATAATTTTGTGCCCGGGGTTGCCAATGAAATAGCCCTTGGAGTTGCCCGCCAGGTTGCCAGCGCCGCCGCCAATAATTCAGTGGCGTTTAATCCGGTTTACATTCATTCCAGCGTTGGCCTTGGCAAGTCTCACCTTCTCAATGCCATTGCCTGGGCGGTGGGTTCTGCCGATGCTTCGCGCAAAATCATCTATCTTACCGCCGATCATTTCATGTACCATTTTATAACTGCCATCCAGCGCCAGTCCGCTTTGGCCTTTAAGGAGTGGCTGCGCTCAATTGATCTGCTTTTGATTGATGATCTGCAGTTTTTGCAGGGCAAATCCGCAACTGAATTCGGCCATACTCTTAGCGTTCTTATTGCCGGGGCCAAACAGGTGGTGGTTGCCGGTGATGCACCGCCACGAGATCTGGAAATGCTTGACGAGAGGGTGCGCTCGCGCCTTTCGGGCGGACTTGTTGTTCCCATCACCAAATTTGATCTGCAATTGCGTCGGGCCATTGTTAATCGGCGCACCGAAATTGCCGCCACCCGCTTTCCCGGAATTTGCTTCCCCTCAGCTGTGATTGATTACATTGCCTATTCGGTTACCTCCCATGGTCGCGATCTTGACGGAGCGGTTAACCGTCTCGTCGCGGCCAATCAATTGACCAATGAGCCGATAACGGTTCCCTTGGCCGAAAAAACTCTGGTTGACCTTATTCGCAAAAACGAAAGCCCAAGGGTCAGGATTGATGATATTTTGAAAATCGTCTCCCGGCATTTTAAGATCCCGCGCACCGACATTCTTTCATCGCGTCGCTCTCGTGATGTGGTGCGCCCGCGCCAGATCGCCATGTATCTGGCCAAATCCTTAACCTCGCGCTCCCTGCCTGAAATCGGGCGCCAGTTTGGTGGTCGTGATCACACAACTGTTTTGCATTCGGTTCGCAAGGTTGAGCAGTTAATGCGTGATGATGGTGATCTTTGTCAGGAAATTGAATTGCTTAAACGCATGCTTTCGGATTGAACAAGGCGTAGTTTTTTGATAGCTGACGTTTGAACGAAAAAAAGCTTTCAAAATATGGCCCCTCCATTATTGAGTTTGAAAAAGCTCAGTTTGAGCTTTGGCGGCACACCATTGTTGCATGACGTTAATTTCAGCGTTGCTCCAAGGGATCGTATTGCGCTGGTGGGGCGCAATGGCTCGGGCAAATCCACCCTGCTCAAAATCGCCGCCTTAATGGTTGAATTTGACGGGGGCGAATATTTTGCCCAACCCGGCGCGACCATAAAATATCTTTCGCAGGAGCCGGATTTAAGCGGATTTTCTTCGGTTTTAGACTTTGTTCAGGCCGGTATCGGACCCGGTGATGATCCCTATCGCGCCCCATACCTGTTGGAGCAATTGGGCCTTAAAGGCGATGAAAACCCGGTTTCGCTTTCCGGGGGAGAAACCCGCCGTGCAGCATTGGCGCGGGTATTGGCACCCAACCCGGATGTGCTGCTGCTTGACGAGCCGACCAATCATTTGGACTTACCTGCCATTGAATGGCTTGAAACCGAGCTTAAATCCCTAAAAAGCGCTTTGGTTATTATTTCCCATGACAGGGCTTTTCTTGGAGCTTTGACCCGCAAAACCCTGTGGCTCGACAGGGGGCAGACCCGCCAGCTTGAACAGGGTTTTGCTGAATTTGAAACCTGGCGCGATAAGGTTTTGGAAGAAGAACTTGTCGCCGACCATAAACTGGGACGCAAAATCGTCGCCGAAGAACATTGGCTGCGCTATGGGGTGACTGCAAGGCGCAAGCGAAATGTGCGCCGTCTCGATCAGCTCCATCAGCTCCGCAAAACCCGCGCTGAGCATGTGCACGTAAAACCCGATATCAATATATCTATCAATAAGGGGCGCCAAACCGGCACGCTTGTAATCGAGGCTAAGAATATATCAAAATCCTTTGGTGAAATGCGACCGGATGAAAATTCACCGAATAAAAATCCACTGGTTAGTGATTTTTCATTAAAAGTTATTCGTGGTGACCGGGTGGCAATTGTTGGTGCCAACGGCACAGGTAAAACCACCCTGGTAAAATTGCTCACTGGCGAACTTGCTCCGGATGAGGGGGAGATCAAACAGGGTAGCGGCGTGCAAATGGCCCTGCTTGATCAAACCAGAGATAGCCTTGACCCAAATACCTCCCTAAAAGACGCCCTGACCGGTGGTGGCAGGGATACCGTGCTGATTAACGGGGTGGAAAAGCATGTTATCGGCTATATGAAAGACTTTTTGTTTGCTCCTGAGCAATTAAATACTCCCTTAAGGTCACTTTCCGGGGGCGAGCGTGCCCGGGTTATGCTGGCTCGTGCCCTTGCATTGCCATCAAATCTTTTGGTTCTTGATGAGCCAACCAATGATCTTGATCTTGAAACCCTTGATCTGTTGCAGGAAACCATCTCCAATTATCCCGGCACCATTATTCTGGTTAGCCATGATCGTGACTTTATCGACCGGATTGCGACCATTACCCTGATTTCAGAGGGCGCTGGCTTGTGGACCTCTTATGCTGGGGGATATTCGGATATGGTTGCTTTGCGCGGTCAGGGGGTTTCTGCAAAAGAGGGGGTTATTGCAAAAAAGGGGGGCAGGACAAAAACCAAGGCCGGGAATTTTGAAATTGACAATAAAACCCAAAAAAACCAAAAAACTAAAAAACTGTCCTTCAATCAGCTCCATGCCCTAAAAACCCTGCCGCAAAAGCTCAAAAATCTGCAATTAGAAATTGATGGTTTGCAAAGACAGCTCGCTGACCCGAGTTTTTATTCCCGCGATCCTGAAAATTTTGCTGCCATCTCCAAATCCCTGACCCTGAAACAAAACCTGTTTGAGGAAATGGAAAATCAATGGTTGGAGCTGGAGATTTTGCAAGAACAATTAGCCTCGGATTAGGGCATGTGGCCAGCGCCAGTGGCAATCGCTGGGCCTTTCGGTCAAAAACCTGTTGTTTCGGGTCGGGTTTTGCCGGTTACCCCTTGCTTTTATTGGCGTAACAAGCCACTTTCTTTCCCCGGTCCGCTGATAATATTTTCCACTGTATATGGCGTAATATTTTCGGCGCACTTGATAGGGGCCTGATAAAATTATCGGCAAAATAACTATTGGGAATAAATTAGATGAAAGTAACGCTGGAACGTAATCATTTGCTCAAATCTCTGGGCCATGTGCACCGGGTTGTTGAGCGGCGCAATACCTATCCTGTGCTGGCCAATGTTTTGCTTATTGCCAATGATGAGGGGCTGCACCTGCGCACCACCGATCTTGATATTCAGGTCAGTGAAACCGTTCCCGCCATGGTTGCAAAAGAGGGATCTACCACGGTTCCTGCCCATACATTTTATGAAATTGTGCGCAAACTTTCCGATGGGGCCGAAGTGCTTTTAGAGGTTGGCGATGATGAGCAGATGCTGATAAATTCCGGCCGCTCACGATTTTTCCTTTCTTGTCTTTCCCCCGAAGGATTTCCTGGCCTTGAAGCCGGTGATTTCCCCAATGATTTCTCCATATCCGCGTCAGAATTTTCGGGGCTGATTTCAAGGACCCAATTTGCAATTTCAACGGAAGAAACCCGCTATTATCTCAATGGAATTTATTTCCATAGCGCGGAAGTGGATGGCAAAACGACATTGCGCGCCGTTGCAACGGATGGCCATCGGCTGGCGCGCACAGATATTGACGCTCCCGATGGAGCAACAGATATTCCCGGAATTATTGTGCCACGCAAAACCGTGGGTGAAATTCAAAAACTTCTGGATGGGGAAGAGGGTGACGTCCGCTTGGAAATTTCCGAAACAAAAATTCGCCTTTCTGCCGGTCCGGTTGTGCTGCTCTCCAAATTGATCGAGGGCACTTTCCCCGATTATGAACGGGTAATGCCCAAGGATAATGATAAGGAAATGATTGTTGATCGGGCCAGTTTTGCCGCAGCAGTTGATAGGGTTTCAACCATCGCTTCAGATCGTGGAGGCAAAGTGGTAAAATTAATTGTTCAAGATGAAATGCTCGAATTAAGCGTAACCAATCCCGATCATGGCAATGCAACAGAAGAAGTGCCGGTTTCCTTTGAGCATGATCGCTTTGAAATTGGTTTTAACGCCAAGTATCTGCTGGATATCATTTCTCAGATAAGCTCGGAGAACGCCACATTTTTGTTCGGGGATGCAGGTTCACCAACGCTTGTTACGGATAAAAATCAGAGCAATGCGGTTTATGTATTGATGCCGATGCGGGTATAGAGCGTTTTCAGGATAAGTGTTCTTGCGGTTATCCGGTTCGAAAACGCGACAAAACAAAGACCTAGAGCATAGGTTTTGATCTCGATTGAAAGCCTGATATGCCAAAAAACCCGGATCATTATATTTCTCGCCTCAGGCTTTCTTCATTCCGCTCCTATGCCAATGCTGCCCTTGATATAGAGCCACAAAACGATCCAGATACTTCTAATGATTTGGGCGCTTCTTTTGTGGTTCTTACCGGCTCAAACGGGGCCGGAAAAACCAATTTAATTGAAGCAATATCGCTTTTATGTCCCGGACGCGGCTTAAGGGGCAGCCCGTTTGAGGCCTTAAGCAAAATAAACGGCGAAGCGGGATGGGCGGTGGCCGCAACCATCGAAACAAAAGACGGTCCGGTGGATGTGGGCTGTGGCCTTTCACCCCAAAGTTCCGGACGAAGGGTAAAAATCAACGGAGCCAATGCCCGCTCGGTAGAAGAAATGGCCGCCTATATTCGCCTGTTATGGCTTACCCCGGCCATGGATGGTTTGTTTACCGGGCCAGCCGCCGACCGGCGCCGCTTTCTTGATCGGCTGGTGATGACGTTAATTCCCGATCATTCCCGCTCAATTTCAGGCTTTGAAAAAACCATGCGCCAGCGTAACCGCCTGCTGGAAGAAAACTCAGATGCTAACTGGATAAAAGCCGTTGAAGCGCAAATGGCCGATTTTGCCGCCGCCATTCATTTTGCCCGCGCCGACAGTATCGAGCATTTGCAGCAATTGGCCAATATCTCTCTAACCGAAGCCTTTCCCGGTTCGGTGTTATCTCTTGATCCCATGTTTGGCGACGAGCGGGATAATTTTACATCTTCTGTGGCTCTGGAAACTGCCCTTATTGAAAGCTGGCGACAAAACCGCGCCCTTGATCGGGCAGCAAAGCGCACCCTGATTGGCCCACACCGGGTGGATCTTCAGGTTTTTCATCGGCAAAAATCCATGCCGGCCAAACTTTGCTCAACCGGTGAGCAAAAAGCGCTGCTTATTGGTCTGATCCTTGCTCATTCCCGATTGGTGGCGCAAATGACCTCGATCACCCCGATCCTGCTATTGGATGAAATTGGCGCCCATCTTGATCCTGATCGCCGTCTGGCCCTGTTTGAGGCCTTGCAGCAATTAAATACCCAGGTCTGGATGACGGGAACCGATCCTGTTTTGTTTGAAGGATTAAAAGATCAGGCCCTGTTTATTCAGGTCAGGGATGGAACTCTTATTCGATGACAGATTTGAAGATTTTTCTCGATGCTGATGCCTGCCCGGTGCGCAAAGAAGCTCAAAAAATCGCTACCAGATTTAATGTGAAACTGGTCATGGTGTCCAATGGCGGTATTCGTCCCTCAAGAGATGAAATGGTTGAAATTGTAATAGTTGATAAAAAACCTGACGCAGCTGACGACTGGATTGAAGAGCATATTGCGCCCAATGATATTGTCGTTACTCAGGATATTTTATTGGCTGATCGCTGTTTGAAAAAACTTGCCATTGCCATCGCGCCGGATGGCAAACAGTTTACCCATGCAAATATCGGCATGATCCTTGGCATGCGCGAACTCAATCAGCATTTGCGCGAAACCGGCATGGGAGCAAGTTTTAACAAAGCCTTTGAGCCTGCCGATCGCTCGCGTTTTTTGCAGAATATGGACCTTTTGCTGCATAAGGCAATCAAGGCTTAAAGCCTCTTTATTTCAGACAATCCTCAACTGATCAAAAACACCCATTTTGCTTGGGTTTATCCCCATAAATACGCTACAAGAATATATCTTTTATCAACCTGATTCGGCGACAAATGAGCGAAAACGGCAAGCAAGACCAAACACCTGACAATCCTGAACTTTATGATGCTGATTCTATCAAGGTTCTCAAAGGGTTGGACGCCGTAAGAAAACGTCCCGGTATGTATATCGGCGACACGGATGATGGCTCCGGCCTGCACCACATGGTCTATGAAGTGGTCGACAATGCCATTGATGAGGCTCTGGCAGGCCATGCGGATCTGGTAACGGTTACTTTGAATGCTGATGGCTCGGTTACTGTCACCGATAACGGGCGCGGAATTCCCACCAATATCCATAAAGAAGAGGGGGTTTCAGCTGCCGAAGTCATCATGACCCAATTGCATGCGGGCGGTAAGTTTGATCAGAATTCCTATAAGGTTTCGGGCGGCTTGCACGGGGTTGGCGTTTCTGTTGTCAATGCGCTTTCTGTCTGGTTGAAGCTTAAAATCGGGCGCTCCGGCTCGTTTCATGAAATGAGCTTTACCCACGGGGTTGCCGATGCGCCCTTAAAAGCCACTGAAGATGCCGGGGATTTTACCGGCACCGAGCTTTCATTCATGCCCTCTACCGACACCTTTACCATGGTGGATTTTGACTTCAAGACTTTGGAGCATCGCCTGCGCGAACTGGCATTTTTGAACTCCGGGGTGCATATTATTTTGACCGATAAGCGCCACCCGGAACTGGTAGAGGTGGATTTATTTTATGAGGGCGGATTGCGCGAATTTGTGCGTTATCTGGATAAGGCCAAGTCTTCGCTGATTAATGAGCCGATTACCTTTGCGGTTGAAAAAGATGGCACGACTGTTGAGGTCGCCCTGTGGTGGAATGACAGCTATCATGAAAATGTATTGTGCTTCACCAACAACATTCCCCAGCGTGATGGCGGCACCCATCTGGCCGGTTTGCGCGGTGCTTTAACTAGAAAAGTAACCGGATATGCGGATAGTTCGGGCATTCTAAAGCGCGAAAAAGTGCAATTGACCGGCGATGATTGTCGCGAGGGTTTAACCTGTGTGCTTTCGGTAAAAGTGCCGGACCCTAAATTTTCCTCTCAGACCAAAGACAAGCTGGTTTCTTCCGAAGTGCGCCCGGTGGTTGAAAATATCGTCAACGATAAAATGGGCCAATGGTTTGAAGAACATCCCGTTGAAGCCAAAATCATCGTTTCCAAAGTTGCAGAAGCGGCAGCGGCTAGAATGGCGGCTCGCAAGGCTCGTGAATTAACCCGGCGCAAATCGGCACTGGATATTTCTTCCCTGCCGGGAAAACTTGCCGATTGTCAGGAGCGCGATCCGGCCAAGTCTGAATTATTTATTGTGGAAGGGGACAGCGCGGGAGGGTCGGCCAAACAGGGCCGCGACCGCGCAACTCAGGCCGTGCTGCCATTGCGGGGTAAAATTCTCAACGTCGAGCGGGCAAGGTTTGATCGCATGTTAGGCTCGGAACAGGTGGGAACCCTGATCACCGCGCTTGGTACGGGCATTGGGCGCGAAGAATTTGACGCTGATAAATTGCGTTATCACAAGATCATCATCATGACCGATGCGGATATTGACGGTGCTCATATCAGAACTTTGCTTTTGACGTTCTTTTATCGCCAGATGCCGGAATTGATTGAGAGGGGTCATTTATATATTGCACAGCCGCCTCTTTATAAAGTCAAGCGTGGCCAGTCTGAGCAATATTTGAAAGACGAAGATGCACTGGAAACCTATCTGCTGGATAGCGGAACCGAAGACGCGATTTTAACGCTTGCGAACGGGGTTGCTCATACCGGGGCCGACCTGACTTCGCTGGCCGAACAGGCCCGAAATATAGTGCATGCCATTAATGGGCTCAATTCCAGATATAATCGCTCTGTTGTTGAGCAGGCGCTGATTGCAGGAGCGCTGGATGGGGAAACGGTGGCAGATGCCGCGACTGCTCAAAAGCTGGCTGATGATGTCGCCAATAGGCTTGATATGATGTCAGACGAAGTTGAGCGGGGCTGGAAAGGTGAATCTGACGGGCAGGACGGATTGCGTTTTTGGCGTGTGGTGCGCGGGGTTGAAGAAGAGCATATCTTGGATGTCAACCTGTTGCGCTCAGCTGAAGCCAGAAAATTGCGTCAATTGGTTGCCGCCTCGATCTCGACCTATGAAAAACCTGCAAAACTTACCCGCAAGGATGTTTCAACCGCTATTTCCGGTCCGTTTTCGCTGTTTGAAACGGTTGTTGCAGCCGGGCGCAAGGGTATTTCCCTGCAGCGCTATAAAGGGCTTGGGGAAATGAATCCCAATCAGCTTTGGGAAACTACGCTGGACCCGAATGTGCGCACTTTGCTTCGGGTTGAAATTCACCAGAGTGATGAGGCCAACACTATGTTTTCTGAACTTATGGGTGATCTGGTGGAGCCGCGCCGTGATTTTATCCTCACCAATGCACTAAATGTCGCCAATCTGGA
>CAZMVQ010000024.1:7020-15242 GCA_964569865.1 uncultured Devosia sp. | reverse complement strand
TTCTGAAAAATCATCAGACCGTCATGCTCGGACCTGATCCGAGCATCCATTTTTTATCGTGCTATTTTGAATTGGCCCCTAGGGATGTCACCCTTAGGTCAAGCCCGATGTGACAGCCCCAATTACGTGCAGCGTTTTTTGCTCCATCACGGCTATAAAAAAAGCTCGCGGCTCGTCTTTGGAAGCTTGAATTGAAAAAAATTGACCCCATTTATCGAGTTCCAGATAAGATTGAATTGTTGCCGCTGAAATTGATTTGTTCTTTCAAATGTTGATTTAAGCTTCCAAAGGCCTTAACCACCCTTAAACCGGCCACAATTACTATCAATATCATAACCGGGCAATTTAGAAATCGGGCTTGGCACAGGTCCTGGAAAAATTTTGTGCAAGATATGCCGCAATGGCTGCACCAGGGCAATATGGACATTAAACTCACCAGCGATGACCGCATCGGCGGCTCCAGACGGGGCGCCCCAAAATCTGGCGCGTCAAAACGCGGCGGCAAAAAACGCCCTGCGAGCAAGTCTAGCCGGGGCAAGGCCGGGGCTAAAAAATCATTTTTCAGTGGTGGCACCAATACTAAAACTCGTAATTCCAAGCGCAAAAAAAAGCCCATCACGCTGTTTGGCGTTATCGTTAAATTGACATACTGGCTTTTGGTTCTTGGAATTTGGGCTGGCATTGCAGTTGGGGCCATTGTTGCCTATTACGCGTTGCAGCTGCCCGCGTCTGATAGTTGGGCGGTGCCTGACAGACCAGCAAATATCCGCATTGTCGCCACCAATGGACAATTAATTTCCAATCAGGGGAAAATGGGCGGTGAGGCCGTATTATTTCGAGAACTGCCTGAATATGTTCCAGCGGCGATTCTGGCCATTGAAGACAGGCGCTTTTTTGATCATATCGGCATTGATCCAATAGGGATTTTAAGGGCGGCACTTGGCAATATTCAGGCCGGAAGAGTTACCGCCGGTGGCTCCACCATCACACAGCAGGTGGCTAAAAACCTGTTTTTAAGTCCTGACCAGACCCTTGGCCGCAAAGTTCAAGAGGCATTACTTGCCATATGGTTGGAGCAGAATTTCTCGAAAATCCAGATCATGGAATTATATTTAAACCGGGTATATTTTGGCGCCGGTGCATTTGGAATCGAAGCTGCATCCCAGCGATATTTTGCCAAATCAGCTCGTAATCTTTCTCTTGGTGAGGCGGCGATTCTGGCCGGACTGTTAAAAGCACCCTCTCGCCTTTCTCCCGATAAAAATCCTGAAGGTGCAGCTCAACGGGCCCGTGTTGTGCTCAAAGCCATGGCAGAAGTGGGATACATTTCCACTCAAGAAGCCGAGGCGGCAGCAATTGATCCCAATCAGCGTATTAGAACCCGCGTTGCAGGGGCTGAATATTATGTGGCTGACTGGGTGGAAAGCCTAATGACATCATATATCGGGGACGTAACTCAGGATGTGATTGTAACCACCACCATTGATTGGGATCTGCAAAAATTTGCCGAATTTACGGTTCGCGAAGTTGTTTCCATAAATGGTGAAGAGAGGAATTTTTCTCAAGGGGCGCTGGTTTCCATGACCACTGACGGGGCCGTTAAGGCAATTGTTGGTGGAGTTGATTACTCAGATTCCCAGTTTAATCGCGCCGTTTCCGCTCGTCGTCAGTCCGGATCTGCCTTCAAGCCTTTGGTCTACCTGACAGCCCTTGAGGCCGGGTTTACCCCCGATACCATAGTTGAAGATGCCCCTCTGGATTATGAGGGATGGCAGCCCAAAAATTACAATGGTGAATATGCGGGTGATGTAACCCTTCGTGATGCATTGACATTTTCTTTGAATACGGTGGCCGCCCGTTTGGCGATTACAGTTTCGCCCCAAGCGGTGATAAACACTGCCTATCGCCTCGGCATATCCTCTCAGATTGAACCGGTTCCCTCGATTTCGCTGGGCACCGCAGGAATATCCCTGCTTGAATTAACGGGAGCCTATGTGCCGTTTTCCAATGGCGGGGTTGGCGTAATTCCCTATGTGATAACTTCTATTCAGACCACCGAGGGCGAAATTCTATACCAGAACATTCCCGCAGGCCCAGGTCAGGTAATCGCGCCTCAAAATGTTGAAATGATGAATGATATGCTTACCAACGCCATAGATGTGGGCACTGGCAAGCGCGCCCATCTGGCTAATTGGCAGATTGCTGGAAAAACCGGAACCACCCAGTCAAACCGGGATGCTCTTTTTATCGGTTATTCCGCCAATCTTACCACCGGGGTCTGGGTTGGCAATGATGATAACTCCTCCATGAAGGGGGTTGGCGGTGGAACATTTCCGGCGGAAATTTGGTCGGCCTATATGACCCGCGCCCATGAGGGGCTGGTGCCAGCCAATTTGCCCAATGGCAACAGTATGCCTCAACTTTTAGAGGGTTTCCCGACGGATGGCCTGCCCCCGCAAGATATTCCACAGCAAGGCGGCCCGCCATTGAACCAAGAAAGACCGCGCACTCTGGTTGATCTGATCAATGAATTGTTCGGAAATTAATCTCTTACTTTAAAGGGATGGCATAGCCAATACGTTGCCAGCAAAAAGCCTTCAAGCAGCGCCTGCAATGTCATGGCAGATTAAATTGGAATATTTTGAGTTTGCATCCATGCCAAATTTATAAAGCTCATCGGCGGGCAAAGGCTTGGCATAATAAAAGCCCTGAACCTCTTCACATTTTTCGTGTTTTAAGAATTCTTCATGGGCCTTTGTTTCCACTCCCTCGGCAATCACATCCAGACCAAGGCCGTGGGCCATTAATATAATCGCATTTACAATCGCCGCTTCCTCTTCACTATTGGGAATATGTTCGAGAAAGCTTTTATCGATTTTTATTCTGCTCAACGGGTAATTAACCAGATAGCTCAATGAGGCATAACCGGTTCCAAAATCATCAAAGGCAATGCCAACACCCTTGTTTCTGATGATTTGCAGGGGCTCGATTATCGACCTTTTTAAACCAATGGCGATATTCTCAGTGATTTCCAACTCCAAAAGATTTGCATCAAATTTGTGCAGCTTAAGAGCCTTGTCCACATCCTCAACCAATGTGCCATGTTCAAACTGGGCGGCAAAAAGATTTACCCCTATGCGCAAATCCCCCAATCCTTGATTTTGCCACTTAACAGTTTGCCCTATTGCGGTGCGCATAATCCAGTTGCCCACATCATAGGCAATCGGGCTGTTGGCCAGAGCGTCAATAAAAGCGTCTGGTTGCACAAGTCCGTATCCGGGGCGCCGCCAACGCAACAATGCTTCTGCGCCAACCAGCTTGTTGTCAGCAAGTCTAATTTGTGGCTGATAAAACAGTTCAAACTCATTTTCTTTGAAAGCATGGCGCAGATCTATGTCCAATTGACGCTTGGCTTGAATTTTTGATTTCATGGACATATCGAACATGCGCACATTTCGTCCATGATCGGTTCTTGCCGCACTTAATGCCAGATTGGCGTTTGCCAGAATTTCTTCGCTCTTTTCCCCGTGGCCCGGACTGATTGCCAGTCCGGCATCCACTTCCAGATGCACCGGCTGGGCATCTATTTCAAATTTATTGGTCATCTGGGCAAGGATTGGCTTCACGATATCCAAAATTTCCATCGGACATCCAACGCCGCACATTGCCAGAGCAAAATCATATCTGGCCGTGCGATAAATCCGCGCATTGTCAGGCGCGTGTTTAACAATTCGTTTAGCCAGCTTGTCTATTAATTCTTCCACACTGACTTGGCCAAGAGTATTGCTTATTTCCAAAAACCCCTTGATACGGAACTTGGCAACAAACAGAATTTCATCTGTTTCTGCCCTGGAATCTGCAAGCAGTTCGTTAAGAGTTCTTTTCAGGCATTCCCGATTTGGCAGACCGGTTAATTGATCGCGAAAAGCCAAACGGTGCAATTCTTCTTCGCTACGCAGCCGTTCGGTAATATCTTGAGCGCAATAGGCTGCTGATACTATTTCTCCATTTGGTTGAAAGATTGGGGCTGCAGATATGGAAACTCCAACCAGCGTGCCATCTTTTGTTAATCGGCGGCGTTGTACATCGTGGATAGTTTTACCCTCAAAAACACTGTTTAGGGTTTGCGAGCATTCATAGTTAAGCGCCCCCTCGTCTGGCGGCGCCAGCTGATATGGCTTGCCCAGCACCTCCTCAGCTTTGAAGCCAAATAATTGTTCCGCTTCCCCGCTCCACGAAAGCACTTTCATTTCCCGATCCAGAACAAATATTGCCACTGGTGCCGAGTCAACAACCGCCTTTAAAGTATCATTAGCCTTGCGCTCGCTCGCCTCAGCTTTAATTCGCTTGGAAATATCCTGAGCTGAATAGGTGATTGCATAGATATTACCTTCGTCGTCATACATAGGAGCTGTGTCGATAGAGACATCAAAAAGATTGCCGTTTTTGTGCCGGCGTTTTCTATGAACATTTTTTATAGTTCGACCACTCAAAGCATCGTTAAACAATTTTTGGCAGGTTTCGGATTTCCCAACGATATAGGGAAAGTCTTTATATGCTTTATTGATTACTTCATCCGCTGAATAACCAAAAAGCCTCGCAGCTGAACGACTCCAGGATGTTATCTGTTTGTCTCGGGAGACAGAAAAAATGGCCACTGGAGCAGCGTCAAAAACTGCTTTTAATGCTTCTTTTGCTTTGCGCTCATTCTCTTGTGCTTCAATTTTTTTACTGATGTCGCGAATTACCGTAATTGTAACGCTTTTATCTTCGGATGGGGAAAGCATGATATCAATCGGAAAACAGCTTCCATTCTTGCGCCGGGCCTGAAATTTTGCCCCTGTCTCCATGGGCCTGCCTGTATCTGATGCGGCGGTATTCATATAGTTGTTGCGTTTTTTTACGTGGGATTTGCGGTGGCATTCCGGCAACAGCATTTCGATGGTATTGCCCAGCATTTCTTCTTTTTTATAACCCAGCATTTCGATCAGGTTTTTGTTGACCCCTGCAATTTTACCCAAATTATCAACGATAAGAATTGCATCCGGGTATAGATCGAATAGAAAATCATTTTCCCATATATACGCAGTATTGAGTACAGATTTTTCTATAGAAGAGATATTTGTGTTTGAACCTGCCGAAGCATAGCGCAAGGATTTACGGTGGTTTTTCAATTTCTTCTGCCCCAAAATGCAACTTTAATATGACAATATTTTCATCAAACTATCAATATCGCCTTAATGGGCCTTTAATCTAGCAATAGGGTATGGACCAACTCGAAAGCCCAATAAAAAACAGGATTAAAATCCTTGCGGGCCTTCAATAGGTACATTTATATAAATTGCGGTTGCAAAACCCGCTCATTTTTTGTTCCATGAAGAAAAAGGAGGAAATTATGAGTTCATATTTTAAAAACACCCCGGATCGCAAAGGCTTTTTTGGAGATTATGGGGGCGCGATGCTTCCACCGCCGCTGATCCCTCATTTCAAGGAGATCGAAGACGCCTATGACAGGCTCTCAAAATCCGGTGAATTTCTCAACGACCTGAAATATATACGAAAGCATTTTCAGGGACGTCCAACCCCCATTTCTTATCTGCGCAATCTCTCTAAAATTAGCGGCGGGGCACAGATTTATGCCAAGCGCGAAGATCTAAATCACACCGGCGCCCATAAGCTAAATCACTGCATGGCTGAAGCATTGCTGGCCAAACATATGGGCAAAACCAAATTGATTGCTGAGACCGGCGCCGGTCAGCACGGGGTGGCTCTGGCTACCGCTGCCGCATATTTTGGCATGGAATGCGAAATCCACATGGGCGAAGTGGATATGAAAAAAGAACACCCCAATGTGGTGCGTATGAAGCTTTTGGGCGCAACAGTTGTGCCGGTTGGGGAGGGCGCAAAAACCCTTAAAGAAGCCGTGGATAGCGCTTTTGGCTCCTATATGGGGCAAGCGGACAAGGCATTGTTTGGCATTGGGTCGGTTGTTGGCCCGCACCCTTTCCCAAAAATGGTTCGTGATTTTCAAAAAGTTGTTGGCATTGAATCCCGTGAACAATTCATTGATATGACCGGTGAACTGCCTGATATGGTAGCCGCCTGTGTCGGAGGCGGCTCCAACGCCATGGGCCTGTTTTCAGGATTTATTGATGACGAAGATGTTTCGTTGCACGGGGTTGAGCCTCTTGGCACATCTGAAAATCTTGGGGATCACGCGGCCACCATCACTTTTGGTGAGGATGGGGACATTCACGCGTTCCGCACGCTTGTGCTTAAGGATGCAGATGGAAATCCGGCCCCGGTAAACACCATCGCCTCGGGCCTTGATTATCCCGGTGTTGGCCCGGAGCATGCCCATTTGCATAAAATCGGGCGGGTGAATTATACCACGGCAACTGATAAGGAAGCGCTGGATGCGTTTTACCAGCTTTCTTCAAAAGAGGGCATAATTCCCGCTCTTGAAAGCGCCCATGTGGTGGCATTTGCTACTCGCGAGGCAAAAAACCATCCCGGTTGTTCAATGTTGATCAATCTTTCCGGGCGTGGTGACAAGGATCTTGATTTCGTTGTCGATACCTATGGTTTTGGCGACTAATATTTTAAAATTCCAATAATTTTTGACATGGATCAAGCGGTCGCAGGAATTAATAACCTGCGACCGCTTATTTTATTTCCGCCCCGTAAGCCATGAGCTGATTGCCGTTTTCTTTCAGCCAGTCCCGTCCGCGCACCATATCAGGAAGCGTCTGGAGAACTTTGTCCCAAAATGCTTTTGAATGGTTCATCTCGCAAAGGTGGGCCACTTCATGGGCCGCCACATAGTCGAGCACAAATTCTGGAGCCATAATCAAACGCCAATTATAGTTGATCCGGCCAGAGCTGGAGCATGATCCCCAGCGCGACGATTGCCCCTTGATACTTATGGATAAAAAACTTACGCCGAGCGTTTTTGCATGGTGCTGACTTGCTTTTTCAAGGTCACCATATGCCTCTTTTTTCAGCCAGTCCCTTAACCTTCGGGCCATATGCTTTTCTCCTCCCGGCACCCGCAATTTTGGGTTTTTTAATAAAATTTCACGCTCGTGGGTCAAAATTTCAACCTGCCCTCGCGATTTGCCGGTGCCAGAAATCTGATAAATTTGCGCCCTGATTGGAAATTTTGCCCCCTCAACAAACGCCACCAGTTTTGGGCGCTCATCTAATTTTTTGGCCAGCCAGCCTTTTTGCCTGTTCAAAAATTCTTTGGCATCCTTGATGTTTCCTCTGGCCGGAACGCTTAAAACCGGCTCACCGTTTGAGGTAACTCTAAGCCTGAAATTGCGCGCTTTGGCATATACCCGCACCCGAACTGCAATTGTCTGCATCGCCAAAACCGGTTCAGCAGCGTGATCGCTTGGCAAGTGTAAAAATTGCGGCCATTCTGGTTTTTTAAAAATATTACAGCTCGTTTACAAAGTGATTTGATTTGACAATTCTACAATAAAAAAACGCCCCGTAAATGCGGGGCGTAAAATATTCATTTGCAGTTGCTAATTTGCAATTGCTTTGATGGGGATCAGGAAATTTAGGTTTTACGACCTTTTTTCCCCTTTGAACCCCTGCGGTCAGAGCGATAATCCACATCTTCATCGTCAATTGTTGTGAAATTGTCATCCTGATTTTTGGAGCGCTCATTCATGAAGCGATCAAACTCTTCCCGATCTCTGGCCATATGCAGGTTTTGCATATAATCTTGGAACTGGCTTATTTCCTCGTCCAGGCGATTTCTTTCCTCTTCGAGGCGGCGAAGTTGATCTTCGCGATATTTGTCAAAGGCCGCGTTGCCGGTATTAAAACCTTCACGCTTATTGTATGAACGGGTGAAATCGCGTTTTTTGCGGTTTCGTTTCCAGTTGCCCTTTTGCTTGTTGATCCAGCGATCAGCTTGCTCTGAAGAGCCGCCAAAATGCTCACCCCAAAGAATATAGGCCAGCATCGCCATCCCCAGAGGCCAAAAAAGAATGAAGCCCAAAACCATCAGTGTGATAGTAATGAAGGACCAAGTTGGTTTTATTAGTGCAGTGCTCATGTGTTTCTCCCAATCTTTTGCTTGCCTCATATGGTGTGTGCCAGATTATCCCGCAAGATGAAAAACCTTAAATTTTCATCTTGAAATTTCTGACCAGAACACCCATACCCGGCAAAAAATACAAGAAAACCCATATTGAAACTGCTTTTTT
>CAZMVQ010000024.1:0-6920 GCA_964569865.1 uncultured Devosia sp. | reverse complement strand
ATGTTGATACCTGGCACAAATAAAAAAACACAATGTTGAATGAAATAAAAAACCACTCCAGTCCGCCTCAGGGTCGTCCTTTATTGCTGGGCACGCTGGTTCGCTTGCGCTGGTTTGCCCTTGCCGGTCAAACAATTGCGGTTTTGTTTGTTGCCTATGGGCTTGATTATTCGCTTCCCTTGTTGGAATGCTTGGTTCTTATCGGTATTTCAGCATTTCTCAATTTCGCGCTTTCCCTAAAGTTCGGGTTGTCCCATCGGCCAACTACAGCCCTTGCCGCCATTCAGTTGGCATTTGATAATTTACAGATTGCCGGTTTGCTTTGGCTTACCGGAGGGTTGCAAAATCCGTTTTCTTTATTGCTTTTGGCTCCGGTTTCGGTTTCGGCAACAATTCTGCCCCGTCGCGAAACTGCAATGGTTGGCGCTCTTGCTCTGACTATTGTGTCGCTGCTTGCCGTTTCTCATCGGGATTTGCCCTGGGACCCGCAGATGAGTTTTGATCTGCCGACATTCTATGTGATCGGTGTTTGGGTTGCGCTGGTTTGTGGCATTATTTTTGTGACCATTTACGCCAGCCGTGTTGCCCATGAATCGCGCCAGCTTTCAGATGCTCTAAGCGCTACAGAACTGGCCCTGTCCCACCAGCAGCACCTTTCGGCCCTTGATGGCCTTGCCGCCGCCGCCGCCCATGAACTTGGCACCCCTTTGGCAACGATTACCGTTGCGGCCAAAGAAATGCAGTCCGATATTGACGAGGGATCATTGGCCGAAGACTTGCGCCTGATTGTTGAACAGGCCGCCCGTTGTCGCTCAATTCTTACTCGTCTTCGCAATCTGGATAGCGAAGAAAACAGCCCCTTCATGGCGGTTCCCGTATCCGAATTGTTCAGCGAATTGGTGCGCCCGTTTGCCCATTTAGACAAAGAGGTAAAAATTGAACTTGAGGGCGACCAAAAAAATCAACCAATGATTGTGCGTCATGCCGGCCTGCTGCATGGGCTTGGCAATCTAATTGAAAATGCGATGCAGTTTGCCCACCGCGATGTTGTTATTACTGCCAGTTGGGATGAGCAAAATCTAACCGTAACCATAACTGATGACGGCCCCGGTTATCCTGCCGATCTGTTGCCCCGTCTTGGCGAGCCGTATCTAAAGACCACAGCTCCCGGACGGACCGACGCCAGAAGCTCTGAAATTGCCGGATTGGGCCTTGGGGTTTTTATTGCCAAAACCCTTTTGGTCAGAAGTGGCGCCACCATTGGATTTTCCAATAAGCACCCATCTGCTGTAAACCATACCAACGCTCAGGTGCATTTGCGCTGGCCCCGCACAGCGCTGCAAACTTAGGATGCAACCTTGGTCACCGATATGAACTGCCATAAACCATTATTTAAGAAATAGAAGCGGCAAAACCGGGCAAAGTTGACCCCAACTATTGCTTGGGTGTAGTTTGCACCAGACCGCTAAAGTCAACAAACAATGCACCAAGAACAAAAAAACCATGAACAAAAATGCTGACCCGAAAAATACTAATACCATGTCTATTCTCTCTCAAATGAGTGAGCAGGATCGTTCATTGTTGTTGGTGGATGATGACCGTCCGTTTCTAACCCGTCTTGAACGCGCTATGACCAGGCGTGGCTTTGATGTTTCAATTGCTGATAGTGTGGTTTCTGGATTAGCGAAAGTAAAAGCTGTTCCGCCCGCCTTTGCCATAATTGATATGCGGTTGGAGGATGGAAACGGTCTGGATGTGGTTTCGGTTTTGCAGGCCAAACGCCCTGATGCAAAAATTGTGGTGTTGACCGGCTATGGCAATATTGCCTCGGCGGTTAATGCGGTAAAACTTGGTGCTGTTGATTATCTTGCCAAACCAGCTGACGCCGACGATTTAACCAAAGCCTTGCTGGCCAGCGAAGATCAGCAACCCGAGCCACCGGAAAATCCCATGTCTGCCGATCGGGTGCGCTGGGAACATATTCAGCGGGTGTTTGAATTGTGCGACCGAAATGTTTCAGAAACCGCCAGACGTTTGAATATGCATCGGCGAACCCTGCAACGCATTCTCTCTAAACGAGCGCCAAATTAATACCTGCCCCTAATCCGGAAATACTCTAACCAAAATTTGGATCCATAAGATTGTGCACCCTGTTTGCTCCTAACCGGGCAAGTTTTGTCATCATTGCTTTTCGGCGCGCAGCGGGAAGCAAACCCTCAATTGCCGGGCGCAATATTTCTCCCCCATGTCCATCGGCAACTATTAGCCCTTCTTGAATGGGAAAGATTTCTGGCTCAAGTTCCGGGGGTTTGGCAAAATAAAACCTGTCGCAAAAATCCTTATATTCGTGCCATTTGTCATCAACACGAAAGTCCTCTAGCGAGGATTTGATTTCAATAATCCATAATTGTCCCTTGGGACCGACCCCAAGAACATCACAACGGCGAGAATTGGCCAGCGTCACCTCGGCAAAACAGTTAAAATCATGCTGCTGGCGCAAAAACCGCATTAGGCCACGCTGCACTCTTAATGCGGTAGCAGATTGTCTGGCATCTGAAATTGTTGGCAGTTCGGCCATATTTTCTTTCTCGTATGCCTCAAAGTGTGGTCTTGCTACATAATCAATATCAATTCGAAAAAATCAAATGGCAATATTGCGGCCCATATTCGGCACTTTGTCGCTGGATTGACGATGAAACCGATCCCGTAAGATATTTACACCGGTCTCCAGATTTCGACGAATCACAATTTTGCGGTGATCGCCGCCTTCTCCCCGTTTCGGGTGAGGCTTGGCTAGCGCTTTTTCGCTGGATTCTGTTCTGCGATCCGGACCAAAATACTCATCTGTTTCAAAAAAAGTAATACGCCTGTTTAAATGCTTCGCTAGTCGGGAATTAATGATCCTGCGTGAAAATGGTGGCAATAAAATATCATCAAAACCCAAGTGCAGGCATAAATCGATCATCTTTGGATTGGCGACCTCGGCAAAACCGATCAAAGGAGCAAACTTAATCTGCCGGTTGCGACTTTTGCGCAACGTCCTGGCTATTGCAGGCACATTTTTTTCCGCACACTCAAGAGCAAGCAGAAAAAAACAAATTGGAGTTTTTTTGGTTTGATACTCAGCCATTGCCAGATTTTTATAGCTCAAAACTGTGCGAAACCCGATATCCTGACAGAGATCGGTCAAGCCACAAGCCTGATTATCTTCCGACCCAACGATATATGTAGTGGCATGAAGGTGAATAATACTATCCAATATTTTGAAAAGAATTTATGCTCTGAATAAATCTGCAGTAATAAAACTGTATTAAGGTAATGTTACTTAATGGGCTTTCTTTGCCTGAGTATCAAAAATCAGTAAAAATTTGACCATTTGATAAAAAATTTAGTTTGCGCTAGCCTGTCAAAACATCACGTGCAGTTAGTGGGAGTTAAATTTATGAGCAACACCATATCCAAATCCGGGATTGCCTCAGATCGCCTGAATTCTAAGCAATATCCAGATGTCTTTACAGAATTGCATGCTCCCCTTTCACCCCATGAGGCATTGGTGGAAGCCGGGCGCTGCTATTTTTGTTATGATGCACCTTGTCAGACTGCCTGCCCCACCGATATTGATATTGCGCTGTTTATTCGTCAGATTTCTACCCAAAATCCCCTTGGGGCGGCAAAAACCATTTTCAATCAGAATATTCTTGGTGGCATGTGCGCCAGAGTTTGTCCGACAGAAACCCTTTGCGAAGAAGTCTGTGTGCGTGAAGAGGCAGAAGGCAAGCCGGTTAAAATCGGCTTTTTGCAGCGCTATGCAACAGACAATGCTATGGAGCAAAATCAACAGTTTTTTAAGCGCGCCGCCGCAACGGGTAAAACCATTGCGATTATTGGTGCCGGCCCGGCCTCTATTGCCTGCGCCCATCGTTTGGCAATGTTTGGCCATAAGGTGAAGATTTTTGAAGCCAGAGAAAAACCGGGCGGACTGAATGAATATGGAATTGCCGCCTATAAAACCGTGGATGATTTTGCCCAAAAGGAGCTGGATTATATTTTACAGATCGGGGGGATTTCCTTTGAATACGGAGTTAAACTTGGCTCCGACATTTCCCTCGATGATTTGGCTGAAAAATATGCTGCCATATTCATTGGGGTTGGCCTTGGTGCGGTAAATGCTCTGGGTATCAAAAATTCTGATGCCAAAGGAGTGGTTGATGCAGTGGATTTTATTGAGCAGGTGCGCCAGAGCAAAGATCTCTCTAAAGTCAAAATCGGGCGCGATGTAATTGTAATTGGCGGCGGAATGACCGCCATTGATGCAGCGATACAGGCCAAATTGCTTGGGGCACAAAATGTCACCATTTGTTATCGGCGTGGGCCAGAGCAAATGGGTGCCAGTAAATTCGAGCAGGATCTGGCCACCAGCAAAGGGGTGATGATCCGCCATTGGCTAGCCCCGAAAAAAGTTCGGAGCAAAAAGGGTGCGGTTAAAGGATTAAAACTTGAATTCACCCGCCTTAACAATGGAAAGCTGGAAAAAACCGGCGAAAAAACTTCTCTAAATGCAGATCAGATTTTTGTCGCCATTGGACAAAAGCTTGATGCAGGTTTGTTGCAAAAATTACAAATTTCAAACGGACGTATTAAAACTGACGAAATGGGAAAAACCTCTCTTTCAAAGGTGTGGGCCGGGGGCGATTGCATTGAAGGTGGCGAGGACCTGACGGTCACAGCGGTGGCCAACGGGCGTGATGCGGCGGAGAGTATAAATGCAGCCCTCAGCTAGCACAATATTGCCTGCTGTTTTTTTAGCGACGGTAATTTTTGGCAACACAGCCGCATTGGCAAAAAATGATACAATGCTGGGTAGGTGGATCGCAGTTGATGGAAGTGAATCGCTTCTTCTGGAGCCAAATTCCATTGGGTTTAATGAACATACTGTGTGCGAATTACCAAACGAGATGCCTGAGGGAAATCTGCTCAGTATGCAAATAGAGTGCGCTAATTTTTATCTTTATGAGGGTGAGTTTGTTCGAGCCTTCGAAAAGACAATATTGTTTGAGGCCCGCTATATTTCTCCTGACGAGCTAATAGTAACCATCGGACCCGCAAATGATCCTGTTTTGTACAAGCGTAGTTATGAATAAATTTAAAAGGGAATTATGTTATGGCTGACCTCACAAATAGCTTTGTTGGCATAAAGTCACCCAACCCGTTTTGGCTGGCCTCAGCCCCCCCGACCGATAAGGCCTATAATGTAGAGCGCGCCTTTAAAGCCGGCTGGGGCGGAGTTATGTGGAAAACCCTTGGCGAAGATGGCCCTCCGGTGGTCAATGTAAACGGGCCGCGCTATGGCGCAATTTTTGGCGGTGACCGGCGTTTGATCGGCATGAATAATATCGAATTGATTACCGATCGCGAATTGCAGGTGAACCTGCGTGAAATCAAACAGGTCAAGAAAAACTGGCCCGACCGGGCGGTGGTGGTTTCCTTGATGGTGCCTTGTGAAGAAGAAGCTTGGAAAACCATTTTGCCAGTGGTTGAAGAAACCGGGGCTGATGGCATTGAACTGAACTTTGGCTGTCCCCACGGCATGAGTGAGCGCGGCATGGGCGCCGCCGTTGGGCAGGTGCCACAATATATTGAAATGGTCACCCGCTGGTGCAAAGCCAACACCAATATGCCGGTGATTGTTAAACTCACCCCCAACATTACCGATATTCGCTATCCGGCCCGTGCAGCCCATAAGGGCGGCGCCGATGCGGTATCGCTGATCAATACCATCAACTCCATAACCAACGTGAATCTGGATAATTTTGCCCCCGAACCAACCATTGACGGCAGAGGAACCCATGGGGGCTATTGTGGCCCGGCGGTAAAACCTATCGCCTTGAATATGGTGGCCGAAATTGCCCGCGATGCCCAGACCAAGGGCCTGCCGATTTCTGGTATTGGCGGCATTAGTGATTGGCGCGATGCAGCAGAATTTATGACCCTTGGCGCAGGTAATGTGCAGGTCTGCACCGCTGCCATGGTCTATGGTTTTAAAATTGTTGAAGAAATGATTTCTGGCCTTTCCAACTGGATGGACGAAAAAGGCTTTGATTCAATTGATGATTTTGTTGGCAAAGCAGTTCCCAATGTTTCCGATTGGCAATATCTAAACCTTAATCACATCACCAAGGCCAAAATCAATCAGGATCTTTGCATTGAATGCGGGCGCTGCTTTATTGCCTGCGAAGATACTTCCCATCAGGCGATTATGGCCACAAAAGACAATGTGGAGGGTGCCGAGCGCTACTTTGAAGTGATGGAGGATGAATGCGTGGGCTGTAATCTTTGTGTAAATGTCTGCCCGGTGGAAAATTGCATCGAGATGATCGCGCTGGATGCCGGAACTTTGGACGAGCGCACCGGCAAGCAGGTTAGCGATGAATATGCCAACTGGACGACACACCCCAATAATCCGGGGGCCAAATAGTTTGCGCGGGTGGATAAAAAGCCTGGAAAGATTACCAAAATGGCAATATCCGGCACCAACACCGAGAGGTTAGCGATGATCGACCATTTTGCAATCACCGTCAGCAATATTAAAAAAAGCAAAGATTTTTATCTCAAAACTTTGGGTGCACTTGGTTACGTTCTCATCATCAACAAGCCTAAATCTGTTAGCTTTGGAGTTCGAGACGGTCATGGAAAGAGCTCCGATCCGGGTGGCGATTTATGGTTGTCTGAAGGTACACCAATGAGCCCTCGAGTTCATTTTGCCTTTAGCGCGGAATCGCAAAGCGCGGTCGATGCTTTCTTCGACCAGGGAATAATTGCAGGCGGAACTGACAATGGAGCGCCGGGTTTGCGCCCGCGCTACCATCTCAATTATTATGCAGCTTTTTTACTTGACCCGGATGGCTATAATATCGAGGCGG
>CAZMVQ010000023.1:20149-33720 GCA_964569865.1 uncultured Devosia sp. | reverse complement strand
CACCGTCACCACCATCAATATCGTCAGCACCCGCTCCACCAATCAGAGTATCGTTGCCATCATCTCCAAACAGATCATCATCGCCAGCACCGCCGGACAAAGTATCATCGCCTGCGCCACCAGTGATGATATTGTCAACGGAATTACCTGTTAAAGTGTCATTAAATGCAGAACCCAATAAATTTTCGATACTGGAATAAGTATCTCCAAGTGCATCAGAAGTGTTGGAAACCGGGGTTTCAAGACTGGCAACTGTTCCAGCCACCGCAGTTGCATAAGATGCAGTATCAGAACCGTCGCCGCCAATCAAAACATCTGCCCCGGCTCCCCCAACCAAAACGTCATCGCCTGCGCCGCCATCCAGTGTATTCACACCTGCATCGCCAATTAAATTATCATCGAATCCTGTGCCGAGTACGTTTTCAAACCCGTTAACCACATCCCCAAAAGCATCCCCGGCGCTTCCCGTTCCGCTCAACAGGCTAACGCTCACACTACCCGCAGCATTTGCATAAGAAAGCGTATCATTACCATCACCGCCTGCCAGCGTATCACCCCCGGCACGCCCTTCAATAATATCATCACCATCACCGCCGGAAATATCATTGACCAATGAATCCCCACCAAGCGTGTCATTATTCACACTTCCGAGCAGATTTTCTATTTCAGTAAGCATATCACCCTGAGCGTCGCCACCAATTCCCGTACCAGTAGTTAAATCTATAGAAACCGCCGCCACCGATGCAGAATAATCGGCAATATCAATGCCCGTTCCCCCGTTAAGGGCATCTGCTCCCAGACCACCAACTAGCGTATCGTCCCCGGCTTCCCCAAACAGAGAATCATCACCTGCCATGCCAAAAAGTGTGTCACCACCTTCGCCACCACGAAGCACATCTATACCGGCAGCACCGGTAAGAATATCATTTCCATCTTCGCCACGCAGCTCACTTCCAGCTGCAGCACTGGTTAAATTGTCATCAAAAGCAGAACCATCGACCCTCTCGATAGAAGTAAAACTATCCCCCTGCGCATCCCCGCCCGAACCTGTGGAAGTTGAAAGATTTACGGTAACGGCGCTAGCTGATGCCTCATAAGTAACGATATCCTCACCAAGGCCGCCATCAAAACTGTCAGCCCCGCCAAGGCCGGACAAAATATCATCACCATCACCGCCATCAATATTATTATTTCCGGAATTGCCAATGATGGTATCTGCAAATGCTGATCCGATAACATCTTCAATATTGATGATCGTATCGCCCTGAGCATCTCCCCCGGTGCCAAATCCGCCCGCCAGAGTAATATTTACCGCAGCGGCCGATGTAGAATAAGACACCGTATCGGTACCATCCCCGCCATCAAGCATGTCTGCTCCAGCACCACCTTGCAATAAATCATCATTATTGCCGCCATCAATATTATTATTGCCCGAATCCCCAACCAGAGTATCGCCAAACGCTGAACCAACGATATTTTCAACATTGCTGATTGTATCGCCCTGAGCATCGCCGCCAATTCCGGTTCCCGTTGCCAGATCAATGGACACAGCAGATCCTGAAGTGGCATAACTAGCCGTATCAATGCCGGCACCGCCATCAATTGTGTCGGCACCGGCCGCGCCGGTCAAAATATCATTATTTGCTCCACCCAGAAGGGTATCAGCCCCGGCATTGCCCATAAGAGTGTCATCGCCCGCCGCTCCGCTTAGAGTGCTTCCGCCAACCGCTGCGGATAATATATCATCTTGCGAAGAACCAACCACGATTTCAATATTTGCCAGCGTGTCTCCCTGGGCATCGCCGCCAATTCCGGTTCCCGCCGCCAGATCCACGTTAACTCCACTAAGTGAGCCAGCATAAGAGGCCGTATCCTCGCCATCGCCCCCATCAATTACGTCAGCGCCGCCAAAACCCTGAATAAGGTCGTCACCATCATTGCCGAAAAAGCTCTCCACAGCACCGGTCCCAGAAAGATCATCTGCAAATGCCGAACCCTGGAGAATTTCCACACCACTGATGGTATCACCAGCCGCAGTTCCACCACTGCCCGCTGTTCCATCAAGAGATATTGTCACCCCGGTTATTGAATCGGTATATATTGCGGTATCGGTTCCAGCGCCGCCCTCAAGAGTGTCGGCTCCAAGTCCCCCGGTGAGAGTATCTGCTCCATCTCCCCCGGTAAGAATATTGGCATTGCCATCCCCAACCAGAGTATCATCATTGGCCGAACCTGTAACATTCTCGATCGAGGTAAAACTATCTCCGGCAGCATCGCCACCTGTGCCAACTCCGGTGCCAAGATTTACATTAACCCCTGATGCCGAACTGGAATAATCCGCACTATCAATGCCTGTTCCACCATCAAGCGCATCATTACCAACACCACCGCTCAATATGTCGTTGCCATCGCCACCAAAAAGAGTGTCATCACCCCCGTTGCCAGCAAGAGTATCATTGCCCGCAGCCCCGGTTAGAACATTGGCGCCCCCGTCTCCGGTCAAAACATCATTCTGTGCCGAGCCGGTAACATTCTCAATCTGGGATAGGCTATCCCCCTGCGCATCGGACCCGGCACCAATACCGGTAGCAAGATTTACCGTTACCCCACCAAGCGAGGCCGAATAATCCGCAAGATCAACCCCGTCACCACCAACCAGAACATCCGCCCCGATACCACCAACCAGAACATCATCACCATCACCGCCATCAAGAGCGTTAACCCCCGTATCGCCAACAATAACATCATCCTCGTCCGAGCCGATAACATTCTCGATCGAGGTGAAACTGTCCCCTTGTGCATCACCACCACTGGCGGTGTTGGCTCCAAGGTTTACATTAATGGCACTGGTTGAAGCACTATAATCCACACTGTCGGTTCCAGCACCGCCATCAAGAATATCCGCCCCGCCAAGGCCCGATAAAACATCAGCCCCGCCGTTGCCGCTAAGGGTGTTGGCATTGCCATCACCAACTAAAACATCATCCCCGCTAGAGCCGGAAAGGTTCTCGATTCCGCTAAGAGTATCCCCCTGAGCATCACCACCGGTTCCAACTCCGGTGCTAAGGTTTACATTAACCGCACCCAAAGAACTCCCGTAAGATGCCGTATCAATATCAGCACCACCAATAAGAGTATCAGCTCCAGAACCACCCTCCAGTATATCAGCGCCAGAGCCACCGGTTAGGGTATCATCATCCAGACCACCAAAAAGATTATCGGCCCCGGCCCCGCCATCCAGATTATCATCGCCAGCATTGCCGACAAGAGTATCATCCCCCGCCGCTCCGCTTAAAACATTGGCTACCCCGTCACCGTCCAGAACATCATCAAACGCTGAACCGACAACATTTTCTACAGAACTAAGAGTATCTCCGGCAGCACTGCCCCCACTTCCGGTCCCCGCAAGCAGATCAACATTCACCCCGGTTATTGAATCGGTATATATTGCGGTATCGGTTCCAGCGCCGCCCTCAAGAGTGTCGGCTCCAAGTCCCCCGGTGAGAGTATCTGCTCCATCTCCCCCGGTAAGAATATTGGCATTGCCATCCCCAACCAGAGTATCATCATTGGCCGAACCTGTAACATTCTCGATCGAGGTAAAACTATCTCCGGCAGCATCGCCACCTGTGCCAACTCCGGTGCCAAGATTTACATTAACCCCTGATGCCGAACTGGAATAATCCGCACTATCAATGCCTGTTCCACCATCAAGCGCATCATTACCAACACCACCGCTCAATATGTCGTTGCCATCGCCACCAAAAAGAGTGTCATCACCCCCGTTGCCAGCAAGAGTATCATTGCCCGCAGCCCCGGTTAGAACATTGGCGCCCCCGTCTCCGGTCAAAACATCATTCTGTGCCGAGCCGGTAACATTCTCAATCTGGGATAGGCTATCCCCCTGCGCATCGGACCCGGCACCAATACCGGTAGCAAGATTTACCGTTACCCCACCAAGCGAGGCCGAATAATCCGCAAGATCAACCCCGTCACCACCAACCAGAACATCCGCCCCGATACCACCAACCAGAACATCATCACCATCACCGCCATCAAGAGCGTTAACCCCCGTATCGCCAACAATAACATCATCCTCGTCCGAGCCGATAACATTCTCGATCGAGGTGAAACTGTCCCCTTGTGCATCACCACCACTGGCGGTGTTGGCTCCAAGGTTTACATTAATGGCACTGGTTGAAGCACTATAATCCACACTGTCGGTTCCAGCACCGCCATCAAGAATATCCGCCCCGCCAAGGCCCGATAAAACATCAGCCCCGCCGTTGCCGCTAAGGGTGTTGGCATTGCCATCACCAACTAAAACATCATCCCCGCTAGAGCCGGAAAGGTTCTCGATTCCGCTAAGAGTATCCCCCTGAGCATCACCACCGGTTCCAACTCCGGTGCTAAGGTTTACATTAACCGCACCCAAAGAACTCCCGTAAGATGCCGTATCAATATCAGCACCACCAATAAGAGTATCAGCTCCAGAACCACCCTCCAGTATATCAGCGCCAGAGCCACCGGTTAGGGTATTTAGCAAGCCGTCACCGGTCAAAATGTCGTCAAACGCTGTCCCGGTTAGATTTTCGATCAAAGTTAAACTGTCACCCTGGGCATCGCCACCAAAGCCAATACCCGCAGCAAGGTTGACCGTAACGCCAGCGCTGGAAGCGGTATAATCAGCTAAATCAATGCCACTACCACCATCAAGAATATCCCCGCCACCGCCGCCGACAAGAATATCATTGCCAAAACCGCCATAAATCGTATCGGTTCCAAGACCACCTGAAATTGTATCAACCCCGGACCCACCGGTTAGAACATTTGAATTTGCATCCCCAACCAAAAAATCGTCAAACCCCGAACCGGTGATATTTTCAATGGATGTAAATATATCACCATTTGCATCACCGCCTGAATATGTCGCGGTATCAATATTTACTGAAACAGCTGCTGAAGAACTAGAATAATCTGCCGTATCCAGTCCCGCGCCGCCATCCAGATTATCGGCTCCGCTGCCACCGGCAAGAGTGTCATTGTCAATTCCACCAATAAGGCGGTCATCGCCCGCCCCACCGGAAAGCGTATCATTACCCGCTCCACCGGTCAGTTCATTCACCAATGCATTTCCGGTTAAAATATCGTCAGCTGCCGAGCCGATCAGATCTTCAATTCCAGTTAACACATCCCCTTGTGCATCGCCGCCCGAAGCTGTCCCTGCAGATAAATTAACATCAACCGCTGAACTGGAGGCCGTGTAGTTGGCAACATCTATGCCAGCTCCGCCATCCAAATTGTCTGCTCCGGCGCCCCCTTCCAAAACATCATCTCCAAGACCGCCGCTCAATACATTGGCTGTAGCGCTGCCGGTGATATTATCATCAAATTGAGATCCGGTTACGTTCTCCATGGATGTAAATACATCGCCAGCAGCATCGCCTCCGGCAGCACTGTTTGTTGCAAGGTTTATAGATACAGCTGAACCTGAACCGGCATAGCTTAAGGTATCTAAGCCAGTTCCACCGTCAATATTATCGGCCCCACCCCCCCCTTCAATGGTATCGTTGCCAGATTGACCAAATAAATCATCATCCCCGGCTCCACCAAAAATTTCATCGTTCCCCGCGCCGCCCCTGAGGCGGTTTATCGCTCCATCCCCAATAATAATATCATTGGCAACTGAACCATCTATGTTTTCAATACTACTTAACGTATCCCCCAGCGCATCACCCAGAGTTCCAAGACCTGTGGAAAGGTCAACACTTACAGAATCGGTAGACAATGCATAACTTGCAGTATCAGTTCCACTGCCTCCGCTTAAAATATCCGCCCCGGCGCCACCCTGCAAAATATCATTGCCAGCTTCACCCAACAACTCATCATTATTTGCACCACCGTCAAGAATATCGTCCCCGACACCGCCCTCAAGACGGTTTGCCGATGCATTGCCGGTTATGGTGTCATCAAGCGCTGATCCAATAATATTTTCTACTGAATTAAAACTGTCCCCGGCAGCATCACCTCCGGCGGCGGAACCATCATCAAGGTCAACCTGAACACCTGCCGCAGAAAGTGAATAATCTGCCGTGTCAGTTCCCTGACCACCGTCCAGGAAATCTGCGCCACCACGCCCCTGCAAAAAATCATTTCCAGCACCACCGGACAATTGATTATCGCTTCCATCCCCAAAAATTTGATCGGAAAGTGCAGTACCGATTACATTTTCAATTCCTGTAAACGTATCACCATCAGCATCGCCTCCTGTAGCAATTGAAGTCTGCAAATCAACATTTACCGCAGCTCCCGAACCAGAGTAATCAACCGCATCAATGCCAGCGCCACCATCCATATTATCAGCGCCAGCTCCCCCCTCAAGCGTGTCATTTCCATCACCGCCCAGCAGTACATCATCTCCACTTTGGCCCCGAAGAATATCATCTCCCGCACCCCCCAAAAGTGAATTTACCCCAGCGTCTCCAATCAGCACATCATCCGCACCAGACCCTGTTAAATTTTCAATGCCGCTATAAGTATCACCGGTTGCGTCCCCCACGGTTCCGGACAGGCTTAAATCCGCCACAACCCCGATAATTGCAGTTTCATAACTTGCCGTATCAATTCCACTGCCACCAACAAGCTGATCTGCTCCACCATTGCCTATGAGCAGATCATCCCCCACTCCCCCTTCAAGGCGATTGTTGGAATTGTCCCCAGCCAGTTGGTCATCAAGCGTTGACCCGACAACGTTTTCTACCGAATTAAAGCTATCTCCATTGGCGTCTCCACCCGTTGCAGTTCCAGACAAAAGATCAACATTTACGCTGCTGGCGGACGCAGAATAATCTGCGGTATCAGTGCCAGAGCCTCCCTGCAAAACATCAGCACCCCCGGCACCGGCAAGCATATCATCGCCCGTCCCACCGCTAAGAATGTTAGCGGCACCGTCGCCAATCAACACATCGTTTTGCTCACTGCCCTCAAGATTTTCAATTGAGGTATAGCTGTCCCCATCAGCATCGCCACCCACACCGGTTCCGCTGGCCAGATTTGCGCTTACTCCAACTGATGACCCCAAATAACTAGCCGTATCCGATCCAGATCCACCCAAAAGAGTATCCGCACCAGCCCCGCCAGTCAGCGTGTCATCGCCAGCGGCACCATCAAGAATGTTGGCATTTGCATCACCTGCCAGCGTATCGGCAAAAGCTGAACCTGTCAGGTTTTCCACGTTTAGCAGTACATCGTCCTGAGCGTCTCCCCCGCTTCCCGCTCCAGTGGCAAGATTGACTGAAACACCGGTTGATGAAGCAGAATAAATGGCAGTATCAACCCCATCTCCCCCGTCAATTTCATCAGCACCCGAACCTCCGGTTAGGTTATCATTTCCATCACCACCGATCAGTGCATCGGCTCCGGCTCCGCCAGTTAAATTGTCGTTTCCATCGCCGCCCTGCAACCGGTTATCATTTCCATCACCCACCAGAACATCATTTAGGGCTGTTCCTGTTATTCCTTCAAATCCGGTAAAATTATCCCCCGTCGCATCTCCGCCAGTGCCAAATTGGGTAGCCAGATTTACATTAACTGCCGCAGCAGAAGCGGAATAATCAAGAATATCAACGCCATCCCCGCCAATAAGCTCATCGGCTCCAGCTAATCCGGCAATTATATCATCGCCATCTCCACCATCAATTCTGTTTGCTCCGGCATCACCAATTAACTGATCATCAAACTCAGATCCTACAAGATTTTCTATATTTGAAAGTTGATCCCCTTCTGCATCTCCACCGGTTCCAAGTCCTGTCACCAGATTAACTGTTACGCCCTCGTCAGAAGCAAAATAATTTGCGCTATCCGTTCCCGCGCCACCGTCAATCTGATCAGCACCTGCCAGACCGGTAAGAATATTATCACCTGCATTGCCCACCAGATTATCATCAAATCTTGATCCCTCCAGGTTTTCAATATTGGATAGAACATCCCCTTCAGCATAACCGCCAGATGCAGTATTAGCCCCAAGATCCACATTAACCGCCGCACTGGAAACCGAATAGGAAACCAGATCTTCACCGCCGCCACCATCAATCTGATCGGCACCCGTTGCTGCATAAATTTCATCGTTCCCGGCACCGGCATTTATTATATTGCCCGGTGGATTGGCATCAATTGCCGTTACGATATTTCCAGTCGCCGGATCTATAAACTGCAAATCTGCGTCGCCAAGGATTTCACGCAATCCAATGGCAGCACTGGCTTGTGATTGCCCCGTATCTCCACGCGGATCGACAAGTGTGTATTCAATTGAAATTGAATCAATATCATAAAATCCGTTGGCATCCTGCACAGCGCCATCAACGGGCAACGTAAAATTCAACTCAATTGTATGCAAAAATGCAGTGTCTGGGGTTAGTTCAATCAAATAACCTTTTGAGGTTTCAATGGCATTTAAAACACTCATTCCCGGCGGAAGGTTTGTCACTATCAAACTGACTGGCGTCCAGCTTTCAAACGGTAAATCAAGGGTAATTTCCACCAACCTGGAGCTGGTTCCACTTGGCGCATAATCTTGATTATCCGCATAAATTACATCGTCGCCACCAGTTCCGGCAATTGTTTCAATTGCCGATTGAACCGCATAGCTTTCATTGGTATCTGCCGGAGAAACAGCGGTTGCGCCGACAATTAAAGTTTTTCCGCTTGGCAGTATGGAAACGGATTGCTCAACAAATCCAAGTACCCTTAATGCAATCTCGGAATCAGGCAGAGCATTACTGATTCCGCTAGCTGGTGCAGAAGCCGAAGATTCTTCCATAAATTTTCCAGGATCATCTACTCCAACTTTTTCCTGAATGCTGGAACGATCAAATTCCTTGAAGCTATCGCCTTTTTTATCGTCTACAAGGGTTTGTTCCGCTGGCTCTTGCTGCGGTTCAGCTGCAGCCTCAGACTGGGTATTTTGATCTTCTTCTTCGGATTCTTCCTCCGCCTTTACTTCGGCATTTTCTTTTAGGGATGTAAAGGTCTTCCTATCTGACTCCAGCGCCTCATATTTTCCAACGGAGCTCAACAGGTCCTGACCTGGGGTAATTTCGCCGTCAAAAATCAATTGAGGTGCCAGATCAGCGGCAATCAACAATCCAAATTCCACCAAAACAATTTTTGCGCCGTCCGCAAAGGTGATTATAAGGTCAACATCGTTTAAATTAACCGCTGCCCCATCCAGACTAAAAGCAAATTCCAGCCTGTCCAAATCATCAGCGTTAATGAATACTGTCTCACCCGCATCCGGTTTTTTAATGAGATTACTCTGGTTATTTATGGCATCCGTAACTTCATTGATTCCGCCCTCAAGAACAGCAATCTGTTCTTCGGTTTTAGACCCATTGAGACCCTGATCTTGATTTAGGGCAATATCCTGATTTTGTTCTTGTTCCTGAGGATGTGAGGGACTGTCAGCCATAATCAATTGGACCTTTAAATTTTCTAAATCTTACAAATCCAGCCCGCAAATCATGCGTGCCAAACACCTCTATTATCCAGACAAAAAATTTCCCCGGAAAATGCAAAACGCAACTCCGTCAACAAATTTAGACGGATGGTTTGTAATGTTTTTCTTTTATAAAGGTTACCAAATGGACAATCCCCACGACAATCCTCACGACGATCCCCGCAACAATCCCCATGACAAAGTCCGATTAACGCAGCTAAGTGCGGACACATCTTTGTTGGTGAATTTTTTGTTAATGTTTTACTTTATGAGTTTAAGCCAATCTTAACCACAAGCGGCAAGAATGAATTAACCATACGAGTGCTGAGAGTAGTTAAATGCCGTCAAGTCACGATAATTCCCGCAAGCGTTTTATACGTCTTGCCTATGGCATTGCTGCGCTACTTTTTATCAGCGGTTGCGCCTCCAACCGTGTAGCACGCCCATGTATTGATATAACTTCACCAAATTGTTCTGATATTCAGGCCGGCGAACTTAGCTCCGCCAGCCCCTACTTACCGGTGCAGGATCAAAATAATGATTTTGATAGCGATCTTGGTTCATTTTCAGCCAGCGCCAGCACAAATACCGGATCAAAAATGACCCTGGCTCAGGTTGCCAGATCAACCATAGCCAACAATCCAAGCATTGGAATTATTCGCGCTCAGGCTCAAACAGCTGAGGCCGGAATTGACATCATTAATGTCGCCTATGCTCCAAAGGTCGATTTTTCCGTCGCCAGAGGAACAGAGCGAACTTATAATTTCGAAAGTGAAATTCAAACATCACAAACCAGAACGGAAGCTTCAATTCGCGCTTCACAATTATTATTCGATTTTGGAAAAACCGAGGCAGATCTGGATTGGGCTACCGCTGTTTATGAGAGCACGGTCTGGCGACAACAGGCGCAAACCGATGCAATTTTACTGGAAATGGTAGAAGCATATTTGTCCGTGCTTGAATTAAGCATGCAAATTGAAAACAGCCGTATAAATGAACGTGCCCATGCAGAAATGTATCGCATAATTAAACTCAATGCCGATGCGGGTAATGCAACTGAGGCTGATGTGCAAAGAATTGTTGTGGGATTGGAGGGCGCACGAACTCTTTCCATAAATCTGCGTTCATCACGGCAGAACGCCGCTAGCAATTTCAAGCGTCTGACCGGGCTTGATCCCTTCTCACTACAGGTCCCGGCAAGAATAAATCCTGCTGCCGCAAGACTTTCCATTGCTGATATTGAGGGTTATGCAACAAAAGACCCCAATATGCTTTCACTGGAATGGGATATTGTTGGCCTTGAGGCTCAACAATTATCTCTTAAACTTGATTATTTACCTGAAATTTCCCTCAACGCTTCCGCTCGCATTCAGCAAAACGTATTGGGAGAAAACCCCGTAAATGCCAATGGCCGGGTAATGATTTCCCTTACCGGTCAAATTTATGACGGTGGAGAGCGTATGGCAAAAACCAATCAATTGCTTGCTCGCATTGATGAGGTTAAATATCGCTATCGCCGCGCTCTTGATCAGCTTGAGCAAGATATTGAGGATTCCGCACGAATTTTAAGAACTGCCAACGAAAAGCGCGCTTCAATTGCCGAGCGAATTGCCGCCAGTAAAAGTGTGGTTAGCCTCTATCAGCAACAATTTGAAGCTGGAACCAGAACAATTTTTGAACTCCTTGATGCTCAACGCGAATTATTTGCCGCCAAAGGCGAGCAGATCACTTCCAGATTTGAGGTAATGCGTGCCGCCTACAATGCTGCCAAACTTAATGGCAATCTTGCCGATGTGGTTTTGGGGCGAAATATTTAATTTTTGCCCGGCCGGTAATTATTTTTCCGGCTTCGGCAAAGTAACCGTAGCACACAAGCCACCCTTTTTGCGATTGCTCAACGTAACCTCACCCCCATGCCCCCGAATAATGGAGCGAACTACCGCCAGACCAAGACCAACCCCACCGGTTTCACGATTTCGCGAGCTTTCCACCCGATAAAACGGATCAAAAACCCGCTCAAACTCTGCCTCCGGAATACCCGGTCCCTCATCCATAACTGTAATGACAATATTTTCCTCTGTTTCAACAAGCAAAACACTGGCCCGTTTGCCATATTTAACAGCGTTATCAACCAGATTATCAAAAACCCTTCTCAGGGCCAGAGGTCGGCCAAGAAAAGAAACCCGCACTGGACCTTTATATGTAATCTGATGTCCAAGCTCTGCCCCATCATCACAAACAGATTGCACCAGACCTGCCAAATCAAGAGATTTTCTCTGCTCATCCGAGCTATCAAGACGTGCAAAGGACAGGGTGGCAGATATCATATCCTCCATCTGGGCCAGATCAGCCAGCATTTTTTGCCGCTGTTCTTCATCCGTCACAAATTCTGCCCGCAAGTACAAACGGGTCACCGGAGTACGCAAATCATGTGAAATTGCTGCCAGCATCTGGGTGCGGTCCCCTATCAGTTTTTGCAGGCGTTTTTGCATATCATTAAAAGCTCGGGCGGCACGAGAGACCTCGGGCGGACCGTCCACAGACAGGCTTGGTGCCCGCATATCACGTCCAAGCTGCTCAGAAGCTCTAACAAAAATATCCAAAGGTGCAATGGAGCGGCGCACGGCCCACACCGAGAGCAAAGTTACAATAATTGCCATAACAACAAAGGCCAAAACAAAGCGCGGGTTCCATATTTGGCGGCTTTCAGGTGTGCTGGTTAAAAAATTCAACCATTCCCCATCATCAAGCTTTAGGGAAACCCGCAACAAACCATTATTGCTCCACCCCTGCATAAGGCGAACCATATCCATATTCATCGCCATGCCGACCATATTGCCCATGCCCCCCATTTCTTCCAAAGGGATTGTGCAACGTTGCAAAACATCTCTAAAGGGGCGCATAATTGCCAATTCTTCATTCGAGCCGGTGCTTGCCAATCGCAATTTTTCTGATCCGGGATTATTCAACAGATCAGCCAGAATTTCAAAAACCTGTTTACTTGGCCCTGAATCATCATTTGCCTGCACCAGAGGCTGGCTGGTCAACATCGCGGCAAATCCCGTACCCGACTGACTACACGCCACCGCTTCCCGGTCACTTTCAGGCCGCCCGGAAACCGTACGTGCAACAGCAGCGATTCGCTCAGCAATATCTTGCCCAGCCACATCATTAAGCACCAGATTGCGCTCCTGATTATAAATCAGCAAACCCACAAGGTTTGACACGAGCAAACCGACCAAAAGTATAAGTGTTGTACGCGAAACAAGCGTTTGTGGCAGCAATCTCACGATCCGGCTTCCACATTTGGTGTAAACATATAGCCCCCGCTTCGAATGGTCTTTATCAATACCGGCGCGCTGGCATCTTCTTCAATTTTTCGGCGCAAGCGAGAAACCTGAACATCCATTGCCCTGTCAAACGGGAGCGCTTCACGTCCTCGAGCCAGATCAAGCAACTGATCACGGCTTAAGACCCTGTTTGGATGAGTAACAAAAGCAACCAAAAGATTATATTCTCCGCTTGAGAGTGGTATCAACATCCCCTCGCGTGAGAACAATTCACGGGTTTTTAGATCAAGCTCCCATCCGGCAAACAAACATTTGCTTTCTCTATTCACCCCGGAGGGCGCACCCGGTTCATTCTCTTTGCTTCGTCGCAAGACAGCCTTGATACGCGCCAGTAATTCGCGCGGATTAAACGGTTTGGCAATATAATCATCTGCCCCCATTTCCAGCCCGATAATCCTGTCGGTTTCTTCCCCCATTGCAGTCAGCATAATAACCGGAATATTTGTTTCCACCCGTAATCGACGGCAAATGGACAGACCGTCTTCTCCCGGCAACATCAAATCAAGAACAATAAGGTCAAATGACCAGCTGGACATTTCTTTAGCCATCTGGCGCCCTTCGGCAGCAGTTCGCACCCTTAAGCCATGTTTGCTCAGATATCGAGCAACCAGCTCCCTGATTTCACGATCGTCATCAACGACAAGAATGTGTGCATGTTCATTCATAAACTGACTATACAGCCAAAAAATCTGCTGAGTACCGAATTTTTGGTTACCAATTGTTACAAC
>CAZMVQ010000023.1:0-20049 GCA_964569865.1 uncultured Devosia sp. | reverse complement strand
ATTACAAAGGATCAAAAAAATGAACCGGATCATTACAAAAACCGCGATGGCAGCAGCTTTAGCAATCGGTGCGATTACCGCACCTGCATTTGCCCAGACAAATATAGTGGTGCCAAATGATATGACAATGAGCGCGCCAGCAAACGAGCAAATGGGCGGCCAAGGTGGCATGGGCAACATGGGCGGCCAGGGTGGCATGGGCAACATGGGTGGCCAGGGTGAAATGGGTAACCAGAACAACATGATGCAAATGATGATGCAAATGCACAAAATGATGCAGCAGAACATGGGCAGCCAAGGTGGCATGAGTAATATGGGCGCTGGCAATGATAGCGCACAAAACATGATGGGAGCTGATGCCGCTGGCCCACAGAATATGATGGGCATGAACAACCCGGACCAGATTAAAACCTTTGTCGAAACTTTGACTGATGAACAGCACAGCCTGCTGTTGAAATTGCTGCAGGAAAACACAACACAATAGTCAGGTTAATGAAAGCACATGAGTGGAACAACAATAATTCTGCTCTAAATAAGGAGATGTCCCATGGGATACGCAATGACAGGTGGATTTGAAAACTGGGGAGGCTGGGGAATGGCCTTCGGCGGTTTTATGATGATTTTCTGGTTTGCAGCTCTGGTCGCGCTTATTGTGTTCATTGTTAGATGGTCCAGCGGGAACACCAGCGAGGTGTCCCGTCGCGATGCCGCGCAAATTCTCAAACAACGATATGCTCGCGGTGAAATCGACGCAGGTGAATATGAAGAGCGTTTGCAGTTTTTACGTACAGCAGACTAGTTGATGGCGGGAACACCTGACAATTGTTCCCGCCTTATCTTGTTCTAAAAATTATATTTGGTAAGCGTTAGTGGATTTTGCAGCCATTTCATTAGCCAGCCCATCTACGCTGGCAATTATATAATCCGCAGTTTCATCACTCATCAGACAATTGAAGTTAAGCCTGATCCAGCCCGGTTTTTTATCCTCATGGCCCAGATTTATCTGACGTCTTATACTTTCTGAAACATCCCGACATACCCCCAGCAACCGGTGCCCATAAGGCCCCGCACAAACACAGCCTCCCCGGGCCTGAATTCCATATTTTTCTGAAAGCAGGCGGGTGAATAATTGATGGTGAATATAATTGCCTTCTTTATTACTTATGGTCAGCGAAAAAATCGGTAATCGATCAGCAAGCGGATTGCCCAGCAAGTCAATATAGGGGTTTTTTTGCCAGACATCTTTCGCCCGCTGCAATAATTCATCATCACGTTTTTTGATAAAATTCACACCGATGGCCCGCTTGACCATAAAAACCAGTGCCGCCCGAATATCCCCGATCAGGTTTGGGGTCCCTGCCTCTTCCCGCTCCACCACCGAATCCAGATAATCATGAGCCCATGGAGAAACATAAGAAACCGAACCGCCCCCCGGCCATGTAGGGGTTTTTGATTTAATGCAAGCCTTATGCACAATCAAAAGGCCGGAAGCGCCCGGCCCACCAACAAATTTATGGGGGGAGATAAAAATTGCATCTTTTTGTCTATCCGGCCCCGGATCCATATCAATGGGTAGATAGGGTGCCGCCCCCGCATAATCCCAAAAAGCCAGCGCCCCATAGCGCTTTAATAAAGAGGTCACCCCATCAATATCAGCTATGATACCGCTGACATTGGAGGCGGCAGAAAAAGCGCCAATAAGCAAAGAGCTTTTTAAATTTTCCTTCAGATGTTTTTCCAGTACTTCTTTATCAGGGCCGCCGGTTTTTCCCTCTTCAATTTCAATAATTTTGGCTCCGCTTTCCCTCCACGGCAAAATGTTTGAATGATGTTCATAAGGCCCAATAAAGACCACCGGACGTTTATCACCTGCCTCAGCGGAACGCTCCTTTATTGAGCATAAAGCCACGAGACGATTTATTGCCGAAGTAGCTCCGGAGCCGGAAAATATAATTGCATAATTATCATCAGCATTTACTTGTGCCCCAATCAGCGCCCGCGCCTCTTCCCTTAAGGCGCTGGTATATGCCCCGCAAAAAGATGCATCAGTGTGAGAATTGGCATAAAATGGCAATACCTGCTCGCTGACAAATTTCTCAACCTGCACCAGTGCCCGCCCGGAGGCCGTATAATCCGCATAGGTGATTTTTTTTACGCCAAAAGGTGTGACAATCTCTGCCCCTTCCCCGATCAGTCCGGCGCGCAGATCTTCAATCAGATGATCATTATCAAGATAATTATTAAATTTCCCAAGAGACAATTTTTTTAATTCTCGCACTTTAATTCAATCGAATAGAATTAGATTACATTGACATTCCCCTATTATTTTCCAAAACTAATTGGGTTTTTAATGAAATTTCTAGGAATTGATCGAAAAATGGCAGCAAAAATCGATGAAAATAGCGCAAAAATTCTACGCGCCATTCAAATGGACGGTTCCATGTCGCAAAAACAATTGTCAGAACATGTAAACCTGTCCCCGAATGCCTGCTGGCATAGGCTGCAAAACCTAAAAAAGCAGGGAATAATTAAGGGGCAAACTGTGCGAATGGATCGCAAAAAACTCGATCTGGGATTGGTTGTGTTTGTCATGGTCAAAACCCGCCACCACTCGGCTAACTGGCTAGAAAAATTTCGTGCCCATGTTCGAGATATTCCCGAGGTAATAGATTTTTTTCGCATCGGTGGAGATTATGATTATCTGCTAAAAATCGTTACCAAAGACATGCATAGCTATGACGGGGTTTATCAGCAATTGATATCAAAAGTTGAGCTGTCCGCCGTCACATCTTATTTTGCCATGGAGGCCATTGAAGAACAAAGGCCCCTGCCTATTCGCTAGTAAAACAGCCAATTTACCCAGCTCTTACATTCAGGCAAAAAAGCAGGCAACCCGGGTTTTGTCCTTCATGGTCATTTCCGGCCGTTCAGCCTTACACTTGTCAGTGGCAATCGGACATCTGGGATGATAAGCGCATCCGCTTGGCGGATTGATCGGATCGGGAATTTCCCCTTTTGGCGGCGCAACTTCGCGGCCAAATCCATCAAGTTTTGGCGCCGCTTCCAGCAGCATTTGTGTATAGGGATGTTTGGGTGCACCAAACAAAATGTCCCTTGGCGCCTCTTCAATCAAACGGCCAAGATATAATACTCCAACCATATCGGCCATGTGCTGAACTATGGTCAGGTCATGGGAAATAAACAGATAGGTAAGTCCAAATTCTTCCCGCAAATCGCTCATAAGATTTAGAACCTGAGCCTGAACCGAAACATCAAGGGCAGACGTTGGCTCATCGCAAACGATTAGTTTTGGCTCCGCCGCCAATGCTCTTGCAATACAGATACGTTGGCGCTGACCACCAGAAAATTCGTGAGGATATTTATTTACATCCAATGCAGAAAGCCCCACCTGCTCCAGCAGTTTTTCCGCCAATCCTTTGGTGTTTCCCCCGCGCGCTTCAACCGGTTCAACAATTATACCCCCAACTTTCCAGCGTGGATTAAGGCTGGCATAGGGGTCCTGAAAAATCATCTGAATGCCCGAGCGCGTTGCATTTAGTTTTGATTTGTCCCGCTCATGAAACAAATCAACCCCGTCAATTTCTACTTTGCCGGATGTGGGGGGTAAAAGCCCAACCACGACTTTTCCGACAGTGGATTTGCCCGAACCACTTTCCCCAACCAAAGCATAAACAGAGTTTTTTTCGATATTAAAACTCACATCATTTACCGCATGCAAAATCGCTTTGCTTTTGCGCTCAATCACCCGGTTCAACCATGGGGGAGAAACATCGAACTCGCGACAAAGCTTATCAATTTTTACCATGTCAGCCATTATTTATTCCCATCAGCAAACCAGCAGGCCGCACGACCTTCATTCAAATCCATCCCCGGTGCCGGATTTATTTTGCATTTATCTTTTGTAATCGAACAGCGAGGATGAAACGCACATCCATCGGGCAGATTATCAAGCCGGGGCATTGCCCCTTCAATCTGGTTGAGGCGTTTATTACCCTTTGCAGCCAGCGGCGTAGAAGCCATAAGCCCTTGTGTATAGGGATGGGTTGGTGAGGTCAAAACATCACGAACCGGTCCAAGCTCCACCATTCGCCCCGCATACATAACTGCGACTTCATCAGCAGTTTCTGCAATTACACCCATATCATGGGTAATCAACATAATTGCCGTGCCCCGCTCTTTACACATGCGCTTTAGAAGCGAAATAATCTGAGCCTGCACCGAAACATCCAATGCCGTTGTTGGCTCATCGGCAATAACCAGAGACGGTTCTGCACAAAGGGCCAGCGCAATTACCACCCGTTGGCGCATGCCACCAGAAAACTCGTGGGGGTAAGAATTAATCCGCTGCGCAGCGGCAGGAATTCCCACCTCGTCCAGCGCCGCAATAGCGCGCTCCATTGCCTGTTTTTTATCAACCGGCAAATGCTCCATAATTGTTTCAACAAGCTGATTGCCAATCGGCAGCAATGGATTTAGCGAAGTCAAAGGGTCCTGAAAAACCATGCCGATTTCTTTGCCGCGAATTTTTCGCATCTGCTCCCGGTTCAGATTATCAATTCTTTGCCCATTCAACCATATTTCACCCCTTTCGATTTGGGCCGGGGGATCAAGCAAACCAATAACTGCGTTTCCGGTCATTGACTTACCGGCACCACTTTCACCAACAATTCCAAGAATTTTTCCCTTGCCAATTTCGAGGCTCAAATTATCGACCGGTTGCAATATTCCATGACGGGTAGGAATTTTCACTCCAAGCCCGACAATTTTAAGAACATTTTCTCCCATATTTAAATGCTCCTGTTATCGCAATTTCGGATTTAGTACGTCACGCAGCCAGTCACCCAGTAGGTTTACCGATAGGGCAAGAGACAATAAAGTCAGCGATGGAAACAACAAAATCCACCATTCCCCAGAAAACATAAACCCCTGACCAATTCTAATAAGTGTGCCGAGCGAAGGCTGAGTTGGTGGTGCACCAACCCCGAGGAACGAAAGGGTGGCTTCAGCAATAATTGCCAGCGCTAAGGATATGGTTGCAATAACCAGCACCGGCCCCAAAACATTGGGCAATATATGGCGCACCATTATGCTTATGGGACGGCGTCCATTTAGATGAGCTGCCTGCACATATTCTTTGTTTTTTTCCACCATGGTTGCCCCACGCACCACCCGGGCAAACTGCACCCATTCAGAAAGACCAATGGCAATCACCAATACCCAGATTGCCATTTCATCTCTTTGTTCAATGGGCGTAAATCCCTTGGCGATACCAAAAACCAGCATGGCCACCAAAATTCCGGGAAATGTAAGCTGAACATCGGCTATGCGCATGATCAGCGCCCCGATCCACCCGCCAACATATCCGGCTATAAGACCCAAAGTAACACCTAAAACCATGGCAAAGGCAACGGCGGCAAAACCAACAAACAATGAAATTCGCATACCATAAAGAATGGTCGAGAATACATCGCGGCCCTGATCATCGGCTCCCAGCCAGAATGTTTCACCGGTAAACTGGTTCGGCACCATTGGTTGCGAAAATCCATTCATCAGATTTAGCGTTGCCGGATCAAAAGGATTAAAGGGGGCAAAAAGAGGAGCAAAGATCGCGCCAGAGATCAGCGTTAAAGCCACAAGAAACGAAACAATTGCCACCGGTGTTCGCCGAAACGACCACATAAAATCTGATTTCCAAGCCCGCGAAAGACTAGCTGTAAGTGAAAAACCTCTCATTTCCCACTCCCCGATCGGTCGGCCCGCAATCTGGGATCAATGGCAAAATATAACAGATCAACAATCAAATTTATTGAAACAAACATTACCGAAATCAACATCAGATAAGCCGCCATTACAGGAATATCCACAAAGCGGATCGCATTGATAAATAACAATCCAACCCCTGGCCACTGAAAAACTGTTTCGGTAATAATCGCAAAAGCAATAATGGAACCAAGCTGCATTCCGGTAACGGTAATCACCGGTACCAGAGTATTTTTAAGCGCATGACGAAAATAAACGGAACGGTCTTTTAAGCCGCGGGCGCGGGCAAAACGAATGTAATCCTGACGTAAAACTTCTAACATTTCAGAGCGCACAAGGCGCATAATCAGCGTCATTTGATATAGACCCAGCGTAATGGCCGGCAAAATAATGGCCTTTCGTCCGCTTTCAGTCAAAAGACCAGTGCGCCACCATCCCAAATCAATAACTTCACCGCGTCCAAAACTTGGCAACCAGCCAAGTTCAACCGCAAACAAATATATGAGTAAAATTCCAATCAGAAATGTGGGCAAAGAGACACCAATAAGCGACAGGGACATTATTATATTCGCTGCCCAGCCATTGCGCCTGATAGCTGTAAATACCCCCAGCGCCACCCCGAAAACTATCGCCAATACCGCCGATACCATCGCCAGTTCCAACGTGGCTGCAATGCGTTCAGATATCACATCAGATACCGGGCGTCCCTGCCGATAACTAATGCCAAAATTGCCCTGAACCGCGCCCTCGAGAAACCGATAATATTGTACAGGAAACGGCTGATCCAGACCCAATTGGGTGCGCAAGCGCTCAATATCAGCACCAGTACGCTCTTGCCCCAGCATATTATCCACCGGGTCACCAACAAAGTTGAACATTGAAAATGCAACAAGACCAACGACAAGCAGAACAATTAAAGACTGAAAAGCCCGTCTGATGGTATAAGCGAGCATGAATTTTTTACCCTGTAAAAATCTTTTAATTTATGTCTTCCCCGGCAAAAGCATGTCTCGCCGGGGAAAAATTTGTATATTTAGCCGATCGCCTTAAGAAGCAAATTCAAAATATTTGAATTTAGGTACATCGCCCGGATCAACTATTGTGCCAACACTATCAGACATGCCCCAGTTGAGCACCTGATGGTGAATTGGAATATATACCTGCTCCGCCTGCACCACAGCCCAGATGTCAGCAATCATCTGATTGCGTTTTTCTAGATTGGTCTCAGATGCCAGTGCTTCAATTTTCACGTCCAATTCAGGATCAGAAAAACGGGTACCGTTCCATGAACCATATCTTTCACCTTTGGTGTGAACCAGGAAGTTGAAGATATATTCACTGTCATAGGTTGGAACACCCCAGCCCAGCATATAAAAATCGGTTTCAAGATTATTGATCAGCGGGAAATGCTGTGCTTTTGGCAAAGCTTCAAGCTGAATGGTAATTCCGATTTGAGCCAACATACCAACCGCTGCCTGACAAATTGCTTCGTCATTTATGTAGCGATCATTTGGACAGTTCAGGCGAATAGAAAATCCATCACCATAACCCGCGTCAGCCATAAGGGCTTTTGCGGCATCAATATCGTTGGCAGGAACCGCATCAAGTTCAGCATTCCAGCCATTTACGAATGGAGGCATGATGACACCAGCGGGAATCGATTGATCACGCATCACCACCTGCTTGATAGCATCGCGGTTGATTGACATGTTAATGGCCTGACGTACCCGAAGATCAGCCAGAGGATTTGCTCCTTCAACATTATCAGTGCTCAGATCAGCATCTCCCTGATTCATACCAAAGAAAATCACCCGGTTTTGCGGTGCAGTGATGACTTTGAGGCCATCAGTATCACCAACACGGGCCAGATCCTGCACAGGAACGTCCTGAATAAAATCAACTTCCCCGGACAACAGGGCGGCCACGCGGGTCGCCTGATTTTGAATCGGAGTATAGATGATTTCTTTCACCTGCATCGGGAATTCATCAGTTCCCCAATAGTTCTCATTGATTGTCAGAACTGTCTGAGCATCAGCTTCGCGTGAAACCAGAATATAGGGACCTGTTCCATTGGCGTTGCGTGAAGCAAAAGTATCTTCGCCACCCTCATAATCCTGAACTTTGGTCGCATTATTTGCTTCGGCCCAGCCCTTATCCATAATAAACAGATTGTTCAGGTTCGAAGGCATAATCGGGTTTGGACCATCTGTGACGATCTCAAATCCATATTTTCCATTGGCCCTAACTTCAGTAACCGAAGCCAAAAGCTCTTTATAGTCGCTGTCCGGTGACATGGCACGATTGAACGAGAATACCACATCTTCACTGTCAAATTCTGCGCCATCGTGAAATTTCACACCTTCACGCAACTTAAACCACCATACGTTGGGGTCTTCTTCACTTGGTCCCCATTCAGTAGCAAGCGCTGGAACCGTTTGTCCGGTCATATCCCGAATTACCAACGGCTCCATGATTTGATGGGCCAACGCAGTTGTTGGTCCCTCATTTTGCGCGTGGGGATCAAGCGTTAATGCGTCTCCTGCTCTTGCCCAGCGCAAAGTTTGCGCACTGGCAAAAGTGCTCATGGCAGCCAGAATTACTGTTGCCAGCAACATTGTTTTCATTTTCATATTTTTCCTCCTGTAAACAACAACCGGCAGCTAAACGGTTTTTTTTAACAATGGCAAGACAACCACTCACATTTTTGTGATGTTTCAATCTCAATGTCTATGTATTCAGGATTCAAAAAATCTCAGATTCAGCCTTGTCCACACTGGAGTTTTCAAGCGTTTGAAAAGTATTTTTGCTAAAACTCTGCATCAAAATTATTTTTTTAAATTTATTTGCCGGCAGGTAAATTCAATAATTTCCCCTGCATCAAAATTTGATGGCAGCATGCCATAAGTTGCCCGCCACTTACCTTCCAGCCGCGTGGCAATAAATGCTTGGGCCAATCCGCGATCAACCGAGCGAAAAAGTTCTGCCGCAGCTGCACTCAAGGCCAGCTTTTCAACAAAAATTCTTGCCAGCCCTTCATTTTTGATAGTTTCCGCCGCGTCATAGCGCAATTGAGCAATTAATTGGCCGCCCGCGTCTCCCAGATCAGCCGCCAGCATATCAAGCACTGTTTCCAATATTTCTGGATTTTTTTTCAAAACTCTTAAAACATCCAGACACATGACATTTCCCGACCCCTCCCAAATGGAATTAACCGGAGCCTCGCGATATTGCCGGGCCAAATTGCCATCTTCCACATAGCCATTACCGCCAAGGCATTCCATTGCCTCCCCGATTAATATCGGAGCGCTCTTACATACCCAGTATTTTATCACCGGCGTCATCAATCTGGCATAGGCCGCCTCAGCTTCATTTGAAGGAGCCTGATCAAATGAGTTGGCCAGCCGCAAGGAAAGTGCAACAGCGCCTGCAACATCCAGGCTCATATCAGCCAGAACCCTGCTCATTATCGGCTGATCGATCAGTTTTTTGCCAAAAACCTCCCGATGGCGACAATGAAACACCGCCTCTGCCAGCGCTGCTCGCATTAAGCCTGCCGATGCGGTAGCGCAATCCAGGCGGGTCAGGGTAACCATTTCTAAAATTACCCGCAAACCTTTGCCCGGTTTGCCAACCATCATTGCCAGAGAATTATTGAATTCCACTTCCGAGGATGCATTCGAGCGATTACCCAACTTATCCTTGAGACGCATAAAGTTCAGCCCGTTTTTGCTACCGTCTGGCATCAGACGAGGCACAAGAAAACACGATGGCTGCCCCCCGCCGGTTGCCATTTCACCAGCAATTTCTTGTGAATTATCAACGTCATAGGCAAGAATTAAAAATGCATCATTCATGGGCGCTGACATAAACCATTTATGTCCGTTGATCCGCCATCCTCTATTTCCATCTTCTTTAGCTTTGGAAATATTAGCTCTGAGGTCTGTACCACCCTGTTTTTCCGTCATACCCATGCCAATTTGTACGCCGGTTTTTTCCATCGCGGGTTTTTGAGAGCTATCATATTGCCGCGAAACAATTTTTGGCAGCCATTGAGCAAGCAAATCAGGAGCAGCTTTTAGCGCACCAACAGATGCATTGGTCATGGTCATCGGGCACAAATGGCCACAATCGGTCGCTGCCATCAGGATATAGCGCACGGCGCGAACGAAATTCCTGTGCCCTTTTTCCGGTTTATCTTCGTCCCAGACTGAACAATGAAGCCCAAAAGAAACACTTTTTTCCATCAAGGCATGCCAGGCCGGGTGAAATTCCACCACGTCCAGTCGATTTCCCTTGGCATTATGGGTTTTAAGTTTTGGAATTTCTGTATTGGCCAGCCGCGCCAATTCATTGGCTTCAGCCGATCCGGTCCATTTTCCCAGTCCCTCCAGAGAATTTATAACTTCATCTGGCAGGTTTTTGCAAAGACATAACAAAACAGGATCATTGCGAAATGCGTTATGTCCGGTAAAAAATGGAGATTGATTAAGGCTTTCATCCCCGCCGGAAATGCTGGAACTCTGTTTTGAGCGGTTCATTACACTACCCTTTTTGCAATTACAGGGCTTGGTTCTGGATTGTTATGTTGCGATTTATTTGCTCCATTATCCATTAGATTTGGACCTGTCGCATTTATTACACCAGTTTGTGTCTAAAAATAACAAAGGTAATATAAAATGCCATCATATCTACATTTGGAATTAGTGTTCTGCATTTGCAGTGAATTTAGATTTATTTATTAAAACACTCGGTAAAGTTCTTCGCCTGATTTTAAATAAAAAGGGCGTTGAAATGTCTAATTTATTTTAGCGCGTTTTTCGTCAGCTTTCAAAAATTTTTTCTGATAATGCTTGGAAAAATCTGTGTCAAAATAACTGTGATATTTATCCCAGACTTTTCGAAAATTCTTTCTACCGGCCCACTCGATTGTTCCTTTTTCCCACCCCGGCCATTGAGTGTTTTTAACGTTGGAATTATGTCTTCTGTACATCAAGTATGCCCGCTCGTAGATAGATATACGAATTAACAAAAGCGCTTCAGCTTGTTTTTCTTCCAGCTCAGACAATGGTTTGGGTGCTTCAAGCTCAGAATCTCCAACATCAAGAGTCGGGTATTCCAAACATTGCTGCTGCAATTCTATGTATTTATCATCAAGCGCGTCATATGTGCCGTACAACCTGTCTTCCTGCTGGCGTCGGCTTTCTCTTCGGTAAACTAGAATTGCAACCGGAATTCCCAATATTTGAGCTAAATAGCTCAACATTTCTAATATAGATGAAAGTCCATATTGCATTTTTTACCACAGGTCTCATCAAGCTTAAATATATTAAGCTCACTTCAACAATTGTTGTCAACTGCGAACTTTCACGTCAATTGCGTCCGTGAAAATGTAACGGGTTTTTAAGCATTCTAGCTTCGCTGGCTTGCCCCAGGGCCGTAATGATCCCTAGATCATTTATTGTATATTTGGAGCGGGCGATGAGATTCGAACTCACGACCTAAACCTTGGCAAGGTTTCGCTCTACCCCTGAGCTACGCCCGCACTCCAGACTATCTCGATTTTCTATCCTAAAAATTTGGATTGAAATATCACCAAGCATTGGTTTGAACAAGAAAAGCTTGGCAATGGATCGTCGGGCGCTTATATGCCCAATCAATTCCTTAATTGCAACACTAAATATCACGGCAAAATATTTCCACAATTCTGCCCGTCTTTTTTTTTAACATATCCCAAACAAGCAATCCTAAGCGATAACCGGACCTTTCAGGCAAAAAAATGAACGATTTATCTTCTACTTCAATTTCACCCGGCACATCCACTGCCACAAAAACTCAAGCCGGAGCTGATTTAATATCAGATAGCTCCACTGCTGATTTTCAAGATGATGTTATTTCACCTTCAGCAAAACTGCCGGTTCTGGTGGATTTTTGGGCGCCATGGTGCGGCCCTTGTCAACAATTAGGCCCGGCTTTGGAAAAAATTGTCACTCAGGCCGCAGGTAGAGTTCGTCTGGTTAAGATCAATATTGACGAAAACCCGGAGCTGGCATCAAAAATGGGCGTTCGCTCAATTCCCGCCGTATTTTCATTTTTTGGCGGCCAACCCGTCGATGGATTTATGGGCGCATTGCCCGAAAGCGAAATTAAAAACTTTATTGGCAAGCAACTACAATTAGCCGCAGGTGCCGGGGATAATGGGCCGGACATCCCGCAAGACGATATGAACGCTCAAATCGAGCAGGCTTTGTTAACTGCTCAAAAGGCGCTGGATGAAGATGATGTTCAACAGGCATTGCAGATTTATGGCTTGATACTTGAACAATTGCCTCAGGATGTAAGAGCCTTAACGGGGTTAACTCAAACATTTATAAAATCAGGCGCTATTGATCAGGCAAAACAAACTCTGGATCTGATTCAAGACGCAGACAAGGACAATCAAGCCTATATTGCTGCCAATACTGCATTAAATCTCGCTCAAGAAGCTATCGAGCATCAGGAAATGGGCCTTGGTGAAACCGGTGATATTCAGGCGCGAATTGAAGCCAATCCTAACGATCATCAGGCCAGAATGGATATGGCCATTATGTATAACGCTTCGGGAAACAAGCAAAAGGCCGCTCAGGCATTAATTGAAATAATTCGTCGGGACAGGGATTGGAACGATGATGGAGCGCGCACTAAATTGTTGGAATTTTTTGAAGCGTGGGGGCCAGGTTCCGCAGAATCTATCGCAGGAAGAAAGTTGCTTTCTCGCACATTATTCTCTTAAATATGTTTGAAGCATAATTTTCTTCAAGAAATTTCCCCAATTGAACCTTAGGGCAAACTGGTTCGGAGGTTGATAGTGAAAAACAAACCCTCGTCAATCAAACATATTAATGAAGCAATTGCGCTTTTACCCCTGTCCGGGGCTTTGTTGCTGCCGCAAACACAACGCCCGTTGGTGATTTTTGAAAAACGCTATTTGTCTTTACTGACTGATATTTTAAGCACAGATCGCATTGTTGGTTTGATTCAACCGGTTGATACTTCCAAAGAATCTCCTGCATCCCGCCATGCTGAGTTGCAAAAAGTAGGCTGCCTTGGATATTTGCGCGCTTTTGAAGAGCAAGAGGATGATAAGTATCTGGTAGTTCTCGAGGGATTATGCCGTTTTGACATGATTGAAGAGATTGAGACTAAAAAGCCCTATCGTCAGGCAAATGTAAGTTATCAGGCCTATGCCGGAGATTTTGATCCCAATTTTGGCGCTGAGCAGGTCAATCGGGAAGAATTTTTGCGCTCCATGCGCCAATACGCTGAATTCGCTCAGTTTAATTTTGATTGGGAGGGAATAAAATCTCTCAATACATCAATGCTTATAAATATGTGCTGTGTTCTTTCTCCCTATGGTGCCAACGAAAAACAAGCTCTTTTGGAGGCCAATTCAATCAATCAACGCGCTCAAACACTAATGGCCCTTGCTGAAATGGAAATTGGGGCCGCCTCCGGGGCAAATATTCAATGAAGGAAAGTGTGGGGAGAAAGCTGCGCTACCAGATTGATACTCTGGCCCTTGAAATGCTGGTTTGCCCCCTTACCAAAACCCGCCTTTCAATAAATGCAGATAAAACCGAACTTGTTTCCCCGGCAACCCGGGTTGCCTATCCCATTACCAAGGGAGTTCCACTGCTTTGCCTCAGCGAATCGCGCACACTTTCTCAAGAAGAAATTGATAAGTTCAAATAGTACAAATAATTTCTGTGCGAATAATCATCGCTTTAGCGCTAACGGGTGACCAAAAATTCCTGAAGAACTAAATTTCCAGCCCTCTAAGCAATCTTGGCTCATTCCGCCCGATGGCAGCTGCGTGCCTTATAAGGGCTTTTTTTAACAATGGCGCACGATCCACAAGCCCAAGTCCAAGATCCCTGCCAATGCGCAATATGGCCACATCATTAGAAAACAGACGATTAAGCCCGTCGGTTGCAACAGCCATCATTGCCACATCCATTCGGCGCCAGCGCTCATATTCCTGCAATATATGAAGCGATCCCATATCTTGTCCCCGCCGCACACAATTTATAATTGTTTCCAACAGGGCCGCCACATCTTTTAGACCAAGGTTTAATCCCTGCCCGGTTATGGGATGAATGGCATGCGCCGCGTCCCCCATCAGCGCTAATCGTGGCCGAACAAATTCCCGCGCAATGCAAAGACGCAGGGGAAATCCCTGTATGGGTTGTTTTAGCTCCACCCGCCCCAGGCAATGGCCCATGGCTTCTTCAATATGTATTGCCTGCTCTTTTGGCGAAAGGGCTTGTAGATGTTGGGCATTCTTAGCAGTTTCCGTCCATACCAAAGACGAAGTTTTTCCTTTTAAGGGTAGGCTGGCAAAAGGGCCAGCGCTACGAAAATGTTCATAGGCGGTTTGATTATGTTCAAATTCATGGGCAATAGTGGAGACAAGCCCAACCTGTTTATAGTCATTAATGATAGTTTTTATTGAAGCCAAAGATCGCAATTTTGAACGCGACCCGTCAGCTGCCACAACCAGTTCCGCTTCAATGGCGCTGCCATCTGCAAAACCTATTTTAGCTGCAGATCCACCTGTTTCTAATGAAACCGCCTCAACTCCGGCAATCATTTCAACACCGCTTTTTGCTTTTGTCAGCAATGCCGCCACAATATCGCGAAACGGCACCATGTGGGCAAACGGTTGATCGTGACCCACTTCTCCATCGAACGCTAAAAACAATGGCCTCGAGCGATCAGAAGGTGCCGAATCAGTAATTTCCATCCTTGAAATGGGGCAGGAGTTTTTTTTCATTTCATCCCAGATACCAAGGGATTGAAAAATTCTGGTAACGCCCGCCGCCAAAGCTAACGAGCGGGCATCATCGGGCACTTTGAATTGACGTTTATCGCAAATACAGACTTTCAACTCCGGCATGATGGAAACCAGACCAACTGCCAACGTCAATCCGGCAGGTCCGCCGCCCACAATGGCAACGTCAAATTTTTGTGTTTTATTTTTTGTTGAATGCTCCATTGATCCTGCAAACTTTTTGTTAAACCGCCAGAAATTATGCGCCGGTTTTTTAATTCCCACCCAACCGGCATTTTTTAAGTCCCCTCTTCAATATCACCAAGCCGCGACCCGGTCATCACCTGAAAGCAAAATAGAAATAATTAAATTCAGACGTCACATGTTTGCCTATATTTTACACAGCAGTCCAATCAACGCTTAAATTTTGGGCAGTATTCCCTTGTCGAGATTCGCTTGTTTTCAGCAAAGAACCAAATATCCTAATAATATCAAATGGTTAAACTCTAATTCTTGAGTCTGGCATGGCACTTGAATGGTATTTGGCGAGAATTCACAAGCTAAACCACAAACAGGAGCAACCATGAAACTGGTGATAGCAATAATCAAACCCTCAAAGATTGAGGAAATCAGACAAGCCCTTAACGCATTGGACGTCCACGGCATGACCGTTTCTGAGGTCAAAGGCTATGGCCGTCAAAAGGGACACTCAGAAATATATCGCGGTGCAGAATATGCAGTGCATTTTGTCCCCAAACTCAAGGTTGAAATCGCAGTTGCCGACGCAGCTCGGGCCAGCGCTGTTTCTGCCGCCATCAAGGAAGCTGCCAATACCGATCGTATCGGGGATGGCAAAATCTTTATCCTTGATCTGGAAGCGGTCACACGCATTCGCACCGGTGAAACCGGTCCTGAAGCCCTTTAATTTTATTTTTGTAACAAACACTTTTCGGAGTTTAGTTTTATGACCCGTTTTCTTTCATTGCCGAACGCATTGGTTCTGGCTTTTTTGGCACTGATTATCGCCATTACACCTGTTGCGGCCCAGTCCGTAGATATAAATTCAACGATTACCTCTACTCTTGAGGCTATCGGTGCTACCGCATCCGAGGCTGCAATTGCCGATGGTGCCACGCCCGAAGAGGCAGCATTGGCCGCCAGCGCTGCCATTAGCTCAACCGTTGCTGATACTTTTGGCGACCGTGATGCCAAAATTTTTAATACCCTGCTGTTTTTGATCGGCGGGTTTTTGGTCATGTGGATGGCAGCTGGTTTTACCATGCTGGAAACCGGCCTGGTTCGTAAGAAAAACGTTTCCATGCAGGCCCTAAAAAACATTGCCCTTTATTCAATTGCCGGTCTGATGTTCTGGCTAGTTGGCTATAATGTAATGTATGGTGGGGAAGCTGGTGGATTTATTGGCACATTCGGCCCCTATAGTTTCCCCGAAGTGGGGCAAGATACAGCCGAAGCCGGATATTCAACCGCCTCTGACTGGTTCTTCCAGATGGCATTTGTTGCCGCTACTGCTTCAATTGTTTCAGGTGCCGTTGCTGAGCGTGTGAAACTTTGGGCCTTTTTAGCTTTTACTGTTGTTCTGACCGGCGTTCTTTACCCGATCACAGGCATGTGGCAGTGGGGCGGTGGCTGGTTGGCTGAAATCGGTTTTACAGATTTTGCCGGCTCAACTCTTGTTCACTCGGTTGGTGGCTGGGCGGCCCTTGCCGGTGTGATCTTTATTGGTGCCCGCCAAGGCAAATATGGCGCTAATGGTTCTGTTACACCAATGCCCGGTTCTTCAATTCCACTTGCCACCCTTGGCATGTTTATCCTTTGGATGGGCTGGTTCGGCTTTAACGGCGCCTCACAATTGGCCATGGGAACCATCGCCGATGTTGGTGACATTTCTCGCATCTTCGCCAATACAAACCTTGCAGCGGCTTCTGGTGCAATTACCGCAATGATCTTGGTTCAGTTGATCTATAAAAAGGTCGACGTGACAATGGTAATCAATGGAGCGCTGGCCGGTCTGGTTTCAATTACCGCTGAGCCTTTGGCCCCAAGCGTATTGCAGACCCTGTTTATCGGCGGTGTCGGTGGAGCGATTGTAGTGTTCACCATTCCTCTTTTAGATAAACTAAAACTAGATGACGTTGTTGGCGCAATCCCGGTTCACCTGCTTGCCGGTATCTGGGGAACAATGATCACTCCGCTTTCCGGTAGTGGCACCTTTGTTACTCAGGCGATCGGCGTTGTCGCCATTGGTGCCTTCACCTTTGTCGCCTCTTCAATTGTCTGGTTGGCTCTCAAAGCCACCATCGGCATCAGGGTTAGCAAAGAAAGTGAAGCACTAGGACTTGATAAGTCCGAGGTTGGTGTTGAGGCCTACCCGGAATTCTAAAAACATTAGAATTTATGCGAGTTTTAAATTTCTAAATTATAAAAAGAACCCGGCAGGTTTTAAACTTGCCGGGATTTTTACATACGAAGATAGCAAATATCTGATCGAATTAGGACCCGGTTAACCACCAGCCCCTATGATCATCTGAACCAGAATTATCGATGATTTTTGAGTTTATTTGTTTATTTAAAAAAAGCGCTTGAGTACCATGGCGAGAAATTCGATTGTTGCGAATAAGAGAACTGACGGCCCACAAGTTGAGCCACAAACCTTTGTTGCCATAAAAATTCCCCTGCGCCTCATTGGGTTTTTGATATTGGGAGCAATTGCTCTGGCGTTTATTTCTTACGCCACATGGTCAGTTGATGATCCCAGTTTTTCTTATGCAACTGACAAACAGCCATCGAACTGGCTAAATTTTCCCGGCGCTGTATTTTCTGATATCTGGATGCAGTTTTTTGGGCTTGCCGGCATTGTTATGTTGGTCCCCCCCTCTATTTGGGCGTGGGGTCTTTTGTTTAGACAAACCCCCGATGCATGGCCCTTGCGCATAATTTCGCTTTTTGGTGCCGGCATTTTGTTGGCTGGTATTTTTTCATTTTTACCCATAACTCAAAGCTGGCCTCTTCCCACCGGACTTGGCGGTTTTTTGGGCGGCGCTTTCACATCTCTTGCTTCCATGGTGACAGGTAGTATTCCAACCGGAACGGGAGCAATTATATATGTGATTATTTTAACCCCTCCAACTTTCGCCCTGTTCTGGATTAGCGCTGGAATTGGCTCCATGCGTAATCGCCAACTAGACAGTCAGAGCGATCAAATGGAAGTGGACGATCAAAAGGATCGGACCGGGATTTTTGATATTGCCTTTGGTGCCCTTGTGCATTTTTCCTATAGCGCAAAAACCGCATGGCGGCGGGCCCGCAAAAATATGGAACGTGATCGCACCGATCATGAGGACAGGGAATGGAAACAGGCTGCAACCGAGCCACAATTAAATCAGGTTTCATCTGCTGTGAACTCTGACGCCAATGGCGACGGCTTTGAACGTCATGAGCCACCAATTATGGATGAGTTAGCCTTTCAAAATTCCCACGACAATGGAAGCGACCACGAACAGGATCTTTATCCGGCTGATCCCCACGCCCAAAATTTTGATCAGGCAAGCGATGAAAATGTCAGCGCCTATAATGATTACACAGCAAGACTGAGTGTCGAACAGCCCTCTGCCCCACAATTTGTTTCACCAGCCAATAACGCTCAGGCCCAGTTACAACCGGCAGCTTCTCTTACGGTTGAGCAGGCTGCTCAGGTTCGTCCCGGCTCTCGTTTGATGAAAGAAGCTCAAGGTTCTTTGTTGGAAGAAGCCGGATTTAAATTGCCCGAACTTTCCCTGCTTTCTCCGCCAAAAGCCAACCCCGTCAGTGATGAACATCATCCCGATGAATTAGAGGTCAAAGCCCGTCAGCTAAAAGGCGTGCTGGACGATTTTGGCATCAAGGGAGATATTATCAATGTTCGCCCAGGTCCTGTCGTTACCCTTTATGAACTTGAGCCTGCTCCCGGTATAAAATCTTCTCGAATAATTTCATTGGCTGATGATATTGCTCGTTCCATGAGCGCAGTTTCTGCCCGTGTAGCCGTTGTACCCGGCCGCAACGTAATTGGTATCGAGCTGCCCAACAAATTGCGTGAAACCGTTTACCTGCGCGAAATGCTTGGCTCCTCTGATTTTGAAAAGGTCAAAGGCAAATTGCCGATCTGCCTTGGTAAAACCATTGGCGGCGAGCCTATTATTGCTGATCTGGCACGCATGCCTCACCTGTTGATCGCCGGGACCACCGGCTCGGGAAAATCTGTTGCCGTCAACACCATGATCCTTTCTCTTCTATATCGTATGACGCCAGAACAGTGCCGCCTGATCATGATTGACCCGAAAATGCTGGAGCTATCAATTTACGATGGTATTCCCCATTTGCTTTCACCAGTGGTCACGGACCCGAGCAAAGCAGTGGTTGCCCTGAAATGGGCTGTTCGGGAAATGGAAGATCGCTATCGCAAAATGTCCAAGATCGGCGTGCGCAATATTGAAGGATTTAATACCCGCGTCGGTGCCGCCAATAAAAAAGGCGAAACCATAACCCGCACGGTTCAAACCGGATTTAACCGTGAAACCGGCGAAGCAATTTATGAGAGCGAAAGTTTTGAGCTGGAGCCTCTGCCCTATATTGTTGTTGTGGTTGATGAGATGGCCGACCTGATGATGGTCGCAGGCAAAGACATTGAAGGCGCTATTCAACGGCTCGCACAAATGGCCCGTGCCGCTGGTATTCATTTGATAATGGCCACCCAGCGCCCATCAGTTGATGTAATCACCGGCACCATCAAAGCCAACTTCCCAACCCGTATTTCTTTTCAGGTTACCTCTAAAATTGATAGTCGCACTATTCTTGGTGAGCAGGGAGCCGAACAATTGCTTGGCATGGGTGATATGCTTTATATGGCCGGGGGCGGCAGAGTACGCAGATTGCACGGCCCGTTTGTTGCCGATGGCGAAGTAGAAGATGTAGTCGCTCACCTTAAAGAGCAGGGCGCTCCCGATTATCTGGAAACAGTTACAGAAGAAATCGAGGAAACAGCAACCGAGGGCGGCCTGGGTAATTCCGGAGATGAGCTTTACGACAAAGCCGTCAACATCGCGCTAAATGATCGCAAAGCCTCAACCAGCTACATCCAGCGCCGTCTTTCAATCGGGTATAATCGTGCCGCCACTTTGATTGAGCGCATGGAAAACGAAGGCATTATCTCTCCAGCCAACCATGCGGGAAAACGCGAAGTTTTGGTTGGCGATGGTATCGATCACTAGAGGAGACATCTCCCTATACCTGCACTCGGCAAAGGGAGCTGAAAAGGATTCACGTGAAACTTGTCGTAACCACATTTATGTTATCGCTGCATCCCGCCCCATTCCCGTCTTAGTTTGCGCAGAAAATAGCAATCACATAAATTAGGGTCAGGACCTATTAAATTCATACAATTCTGTTTGAAAGAGAGTGTTTAG
>CAZMVQ010000022.1:0-33943 GCA_964569865.1 uncultured Devosia sp. | reverse complement strand
GACCCAAGATCACTTTGACATTTGACCCAAGATCACTTTGACATTTGACCCAAGATCACTTTGACATTTGACCCAAGAACGAATGCATGGAATATTGAATAAACAATTTTTTGGAGGGAAAATAACGTAATGAGCAAAGCTAGTGACAATCAAGAAAGATATCGCCCCTGGATTGCCAACTACCCGGAGGGAATAGTCTGGGACGCTGAAATTGACACCACTCCGGTTCACACCCAAATTCTAAAGGCCTGTGACGAGCACCCGGATTCTGATGCGCTGGATTTTTTGGGCAAAAAGACCTCTTTTAGAGAACTCGGCAAACAAATCACAGCGTTCGCCGGTGCATTGCAAAAACAATTAGGAGTTAAAAAAGGCTCCAGAGTTGCCCTGCTTTTGCCCAACACACCATTTTTCCCAATCGCCTATTACGGCACTCTTTTGGCTGGCGGCACCGTTGTAAACTGCAACCCCCTTTATACGGTTCCAGAACTCACCCACATCACAGCCGATGCCGGGGCAGATATTCTTGTCACCCTTGATCTAAAAATAATCTTTGAAAAGGCCGAGGCGCTGGTTGCGGCGGGCAATGTTAAAACTCTTGTTGTTTGCCATTTCCCCGATGCCTTACCGACAGTGAAAAAAATATTGTTCAAAGTCGTTAAATCCGGCGAGATGAGCAAAACCGGCAGCAGCAGTGTCGCCGACAAAGTTGTCAGCTTCTCAAAAATGCTAAGCTCCGGACAAAAAGCTGATCCGGTAGAAATTGATGCGGCAAAAGACGTTGCAGTACAGCAATATACCGGCGGCACCACCGGTCTGCCCAAAGGAGCCATGCTTTCCCACGCCAATATTGCCGCCAATGTCGACCAGATCGACAAATGGGGTTGCGGGGTTTTTGAACCTCCCGCCGCCGTTGTTGCGGTATTGCCGTTTTTCCACATCTTTGCCATGACCGTTTGCCTGAACGTACCCCTTGGCAAAGGCTCTCAGGTGATAATGATGCCCCGTTTCGAGCTAAAGGCATTGCTAGATTTGTTGGTTAGAACCCGCCCAACCATCATGCCTGCGGTTCCCACCCTGTTGCTTGCAGTTGGTTCAAACAGCAAAACCACCGCTGATCATTTAAGCAGCGTGCAACTGGTAATTTCCGGTGGTGCCGGCCTGCCCGGAGAAACTCGTGATGTTTTTGCAAAAAAATCCCAGGCAATTCTGGCCGAGGGCTATGGTTTGACCGAATGTTCCCCGGTTCTTTGTTGCGCCGCTCTGCGAGTTGCTTCCAAGCCCGGCTCAATCGGCATGCCGGTTCCCGGCACCGATGTGCAATTTGTTGATCTGGAAGACCCGACAAAATTTGTCGCTCCCGGTGAACGTGGTGAGCTTGTTGCCACCGGCAAACAGGTCATGCTTGGTTATTATAATAATGAAGAGGCAACCAAAGAAGCCTTCGTAAACGGATATTTCCGCACCGGAGACGTGGGATATGTAGATGAAGATGGCTACATATTTCTGGTTGACCGGATCAAGGATCTTATCATTTGCTCCGGATTTAATGTTTATCCGCGCACCATCGAAGAAGCTCTATATCGCCATGAAGATGTTGACGAATGCAATGTTATTGGTGTCAAAGATAAATATCGAGGCGAAGCACCCATAGCCTTTATCAAACTAAAAGAGGGAAAGAGCGTCACCGGGGCTGATATAAAAACCTTCCTAAGTGAACATATATCCAAGGTTGAAATGCCAAGGGAGTTCATATTTAAGGATGAGTTGCCAAAAACACTGGTCGGCAAGCTTTCTAAAAAGGAACTACGTGAAGAATATGCCGAACGCGAAGCCAGCAAAGGCAAATAACAGCGAAAAGAAAGCCATTGAAATAAAAACCATCGGCAAAAAAACCATTGGTGATGAGCAAAACCTGTTTTCCATAACCGAGCTGGCCAATGAGCTGGATATTTCAACGCGAACAATTCGCTTTTATGAAAGCAAAGGTCTTTTGTCCCCCCAACGCGTCGGGGGGACAAGAATTTTTCAATATCGCGATCGGGTGCGGCTATTATTGATTTTACGCGGCAAAAGACTTGGCTTTTCCCTCAAGGATATTTCGGAATATCTGGCCCTTTATGATGCGGACAGAACCCACACCAGCCAGATAAAGCTCCTGCAATCCAAAGTAGATGATCGGCTGGCAAAACTTGAAGTGCAACTTCACGATCTGCAAACAACCATTGCTGAATTGAAAAAAATGCGCTCGCTAACCAGCGATGCACTGCAAGAAACCTGAAAAATCTGAAATTTACCGCCAGTTAAAAGATGGTGGGCGTAACTGGGATTGAACCAGTGACCCCTACAATGTCAATGTAGTGCTCTCCCGCTGAGCTATACGCCCATCTTTATTTGGTAATCATCAAATATATTGCCAGCGGATTTTTGCAACATAAATCTTGCTTGAACAGCTTTTTTTACTCGGATTAGCTCAAAGCTTATGCGGCCAGAAGGCGCTCAACTTCGTTCACCAGATCATTGAGGTGAAAAGGCTTGGACAAAACCGAAGCATCCTTTAGCGCATCACTATCAGGATTAAGAGCCACCGCAGCAAACCCTGTTATAAACATAACCTTTAGATCAGGGTCCAGCTCGGTTGCCCGTCGCGCCAGTTCAATGCCATCCATTTCAGGCATAACAATATCTGACAATAACAAGGAGAACGGCTCTTCGCGCAGCCGTTCATAGGCCGACTTGCCATTATCGAACGAAACCACATCAAACCCGGCATTTTTTAAGGCCCTGGTGAGGAACTGGCGCATGTCCGCGTCATCTTCTGCTAACAATATTCTATTCATAAATTCCTCCGGCCCAAACCAATACTGAAACGCCGCAAATCGTTTTAACCTACCTGACTTGCAAAGCAAGCTATTACCATTCGATGCTTAATCACTCGTCCCAAAAAATTCGTTAATTTGGTTGGACAAATCACCATAATGAAGGCACATTGCAGACCAAATAGACTAAATAATGGCATTTATTGGATCGGGGAGTTTTTGCCAGAACAATCTTTAAGAAAACCAGCCGCAGGATTTTTTCATAACATCTGTTTTTTTCAGATTTAGTATTGAAAACACTCCGTTCCAGATAACTCCTATGCAGATGAATATATAAAGAGAAATTTATGCAATCGGATTTTGCTGACAGGCCAGCCTTTGAAACTATCCGCCCCCGGCGGCAAACGGCCCCTTTTGTCTTTAATTCTGCCCATTCCGGCACCGATTACCCTGAGCGCTTCTTAAAAATGACCCGTCTGGACAGATTTTCAATCCGCCAGTCAGAAGATACATTCGTTGATGAAATATTCGAGCGGGCGCCATATCTTGGCGTGCCATTGCTGCGCGCCAGATTTCCCCGCGCCTATCTTGATGTAAACCGCGAACCCTATGAGTTAGACCCGCAAATGTTTTGTGAGCCTTTGCCTGCTCATCATAATACCGCATCAAAAAGAGTTGCGGCCGGGCTTGGCACTCTGGCAAAAATCGTTGCTGAAAATAAATCCATCTATCGCGAAAAACTCACCTTGTCTGATGCCATGATGCGCATTCAGGGAATTTACAAACCCTATCATTCCACGCTGCAAAACCTGCTTTCCCAGACCTTAAGCCGGTTTGGCGTTGCAGTGCTTGTTGATTGCCATTCCATGCCACCCCTTATCGATACCAAAAATTCCAAGGCCCCCGATATTATTCTTGGTGACCGCTTTGGCACTACTTGTTCTCCTGCTCTGATTGATATGGCAGAAAATTTATTTGTTGATTTAGGGTTTAGAGTTGCCCGCAACAAACCCTATGCCGGTGGCTTCATCACGCGCTCTTATGGTGCCCCAAAACATGGTATCCATGCCCTGCAGATAGAATTTTCCCGCCATCTTTATATGAATGAAAGCACCAGACGCGCCAACAAAAATTTTATCCTGATAAAGGAAGTGGCAACCAAACTGATCGAGCGCTTTATCCAGATGGATTTTGATCTGGTCTCACAAAATGAAAAACTTTTTCCCAACGATACTCAAAGCATAGCCGCCGAATAAATTCACAATCAAGGATAAAACGAGGTTGCAGGAGCGACCAAAACTTCAACTAAAAAACGTGTCGCCGAAGCGACCAAAACTTCAGCTAAAAAAACGGGTCGCCGAAGCGACCCAGTAAGGGAGGAAAATAGCGGCTGCATGTATAAGAATACCGCCAATTGTCATGCACTATTGCCAGTGAACTGATTTGCCTTAACAAGCAAGATAAAGTGCCACAAAACTAAATATTGCCCCAAAACTGTTGCAAAAATGAATCACCTTTATTTGTGCTAAATTACACCTATCTCAATCAACCAACTGAATATAAAAGAAAATTCATGAATATACGTACCAATACCAATATCATTCACAATATTGAAGAAACTGCATTTGAGCGCACCTTACTTGATGCAACAAACGCTGCTGCCAAAGTTACTTTGCCCGCTTTCCGCTCAGGATTAAGTGTTGATAACAAGCTTGATCAGGGGTTTGACCCGGTAACTCAGGCTGATAAAGAGGCAGAACTGGTCATCCGACAGACAATTGAGCAGGCTTTCCCTGACCATATGATAATTGGGGAAGAGCACGCAACCAAGCAGACCAACAGCCCGTTTTCATGGATTATTGACCCGATTGACGGCACAAGAGCCTTCATTACCGGCGTACCGGTGTGGGGAACCCTGATCGGTATCGCCCATGAAGAAAAAACCTTTGCAGGCATCATGGCGCAACCATTTACCGGTGAGATTTTTTTGGGGCTTGGCGGCAAAAGCACCTATTCTCGCTTTGGTTCAGACCCGAAACCACTATCCACCAGCACAGTTGAAAAGCTGAGTGAAGCGCGCCTGATGACCACAACACCCGCCCTGTTTGAAGGGGAACAATTACAGGCCTATCTTAATCTGGAAAATCAGGTTCGTCTGGCCCGTTATGGCTGTGATTGTTACGCCTATTGCTTATTGGCAGCCGGAGAGATTGATCTTGTTGTTGAGGCTGGTCTTAATATTTATGACATTGCGGCTTTAATACCGATTATTGAAAATGCCGGTGGTGTCATTACAACTTTTGATGCCTCGCCAGCCGACAAGGGCGGCAACGTCATCGCCGCTGCCACGCCTGAGTTGCATCAGGCAGCCATGAATATAATGGCAAAAAGCTGAACAATAACAAACTAAACGACTAAAAACTGGGCTTTATGCACCAATCGTCAAGCCGGCGTTTGCTCGGTTATAAAAGCGTCAAAGGCTGCAAAAACCTGCTCGCGAATTTCATCATTTTCCATAAACAATTCATGACGGGCATGGGCAATCACCGCATGGCGGCCCGAGCGCATACGCAAACCTAAATCTTCGATAGCTGCGGTTGAAACAACCTTGTCTCGCGCTGCCGCCAACATCAAAACCGGAATTTTTATCCTTCCTGGAAAATCATCCGATCTAGCTTTTGCCATTGCCCGCATCGCCGCGCTCAACCAGCGAAACGACGGTGCGGAAATTGCCAGATCCGGACACTTTTCATAAATATCCACCACCCGCATATAGCGGGTGAAATCCGAAGTTAATTCATTGCCGGGAAAACTTTCGCTGCTTGGCGAGCGATCATCTTTTCGCCCCGCCGCCATTTGTCCAAAGCCGAAAAAACACAAAGCCTCCGCAACATTTGCCATGGCAGAAAGCCCCAAAGGCATACTATCCAATGACAACATGGGCGCACTCAAAAACAACCGCTCAAACATCAACCGGTTGCGAGAAGCCGCCAACAAAGAAACAAACGCACCCATAGAGTGGCCAACAAGATTAAACGGTGGAGGGCAATCGGGAAGCAGTATCTGTGAATAAAAATTCTCCAGATCAATTATATAATCATCAAATCTTTCCACATAACCAAGCCGGCGTTTGCTCACCAAACGGTCTGAGCCGCCCTGTCCGCGCCAGTCAAATGTCGCAACACTAAATCCACGGGATTGAAAATCAGTAATGGTTTCATAATATTTTTCAATGAACTCCGATCGTCCGTGCACCAGACAAATAGTGCCTTTGCTTACGCCGGATGTTTTGGGCCAAAGAGCGTATCGCAACCTCACATTATCCTGAGTTTTGAAAAACCCCGCCTTTGCCCCCTCAGGAATTGGATTGGAAGCGGTTTCGCACAATTTGGCACCACCCTGGTCAACAATATTTACCATTCAAACATTCCACAAATAAATTTGCCTGCAGGTTTTTAAATCCGGCCAAAACACACAACAGGTCACATAGATTGCCTGTTTAAGCAAAGCCCTGCAAATCATCAACAGTTCAAATATAATATATCGTCAAAAATTGCCAAACTCTGTCCAAGTTGCTGACAAATTGCTGCCAATTTGCTGCCAAGTTGCTGCCAAGTTGCTGCAATGAAATAAGGCCGACATTAAGCCAGACAGAGCTGACAAAATGCCGACCTTGGAGAAGGCGATACCCCATGCGGGGGGCGGGTGATAGGGACCGCCTTTTAATGTGCCAGGTTAAATGCGTGATCAAACGCCTCATCGAGTGCACAAATTCAAACTAGCCAATCCTTCCTGAACCCGCTCCGAGTGCATCGTTCATTTATCGTTCATAAAAATATTTGGTGAAATTTCAGCCCCCAAATTCCTTATCCCTGCGCCCTTGCAAATCAAAAAAACCTTCCCACATTTATCGGGTCGGCCGGACTGATCCGGCGATCGCGACTTTTTCAACAGCTTGCCTAATATTGGGAGCTTCAGATTGGTCGCTTCAATGTTGCTCAACTTCAAAGCAAGGAGAACATGCTATGCAAACCTTTGATTTTTCACCATTTTATCGTTCCACAGTCGGCTTCGACCGTCTGTTTTCAACCCTTGACGGCCTGAATGTTCAGGAAGCAAAATCCGCCTATCCCCCCTATAATATCGAGCGTACAGGCGATGATACCTATCGCATAAGTGTCGCGATTGCCGGGTTTTCCAAAGATGAAATTTCCATCCAGACCAAGGAAAACAATCTGGTAATCAAGGGCGGAAAATCCGAACAGGAAAACGCCGAACGCGAATTTTTGCACCGGGGCATTGCCGAGCGGGCCTTTGATTTAAGGTTCCAGCTTGCCGATTATGTGGAAGTGAGTTCCGCCATTGTTGAAAATGGCCTGCTGCATCTGGAGCTTAAACGCGAACTGCCCGAAAGCAAAAAACCGCGCCAAATAAAAATCGGCAGCACCGATAAGCCTCAGACTATCGAAAAAAAGGCTGCTGCTAACTAAAGGCCCATAATTAGGGTCAGGCCCCTAAGTCTCACCCTTTTTCCCCAATCAATAAAACACGCAAGGCCCCGCAATTCGGGGCCTTGTTGCTATTTGGCACTATAATATCAGCTCCATGCTTGCCCGGCCGGATAAAATCTGGCATTGTGAAACCAATAGGACAGCAATATTGTCTATTCTTGCGGATGATATTGTCTAATCTAGCGGGTAATTTGGCTGTTCCGGCAGGCAACACTGTTTAATTTCGCAGATTTGTCCAGCGCATAAATAACAACAATAGCAATGCGCATCCCCGAACGAGTTGAAACTTTTTTAGTTTTAACCCAATCGGCCAGCACGGATTTTTCGAGCTGGAAGTGGCCGTTGAGGAGCATAGCCACGAAACAGATAGTTGAGACGTTTTTCGTCTCGAGCCGCACAAATTGTGCGACCCGAGCGGGAAAGCGTCTTTGTGGGCGAATGTTACATGGATGAGTGCAATCAGCTATTTGCCTCGCCTCAACGTGAGCAAAAATTAGAATTGGAAGGCGGGTAAAAATGGCAAAATTCAACGGTGATAACATCAATATAGAGAATAAAACAGGCAAACAGCTTCCTGCGCAAACAACCTCTCATACCCGCCCTGATGCTTGCGGCCTCTATAATCCTGCCAATGAACATGATGCCTGTGGCCTTGGTCTAGTCGCCAATATTCACAATAAAAAATCCCATGATATTGTCGAAAAAGGGTTGGAAATTCTAGTCAACCTTACCCATCGCGGCGCTGTTGGCGCTGATCCTTTGATGGGAGATGGTGCTGGAATGCTAGTGCAAATGCCCCATCAGTTCTTTGAAAAAGCAACGGATTTTGATCTGCCCCCGGCCGGTGAATATGCGGTTGCAATGATTTTTTATCCCAACGACACGGCCCTTCGTGATCGCTGTAACATTTCTCTTTGCTCAGCTTTAGCCAGCGAGGGATTAGAGATTTTGGGCACAAGAAAAGTCCCTTTTGATAACGGCGAACTCTCAGACAATGTCATCAGCACCAAGCCGATAATCGAGCAGATATTTATCGCCCGCCCAAAAGACCTTTCCGAAGAAGCCTTTGAAACCAAATTATTGATCACCCGCAAAGTCATCTCCAACACCATCTATGGCGCCATTCCAGAAGCTGATAATGACAATGGCTTTTATATCGTTTCGTTTTCTGCCCGCACCATTGTTTATAAGGGCATGTTTTTAGCCTATCAGTTGGGCGCATTTTACCCCGATTTATCGGACCCGGATTTCACCTCGGCTCTGGCATTGATCCATCAGCGCTTTTCCACAAATACTTTCCCAAGCTGGAAGCTGGCCCACCCCTATCGCATGACGGCCCATAATGGTGAGATCAACACTATTCGCTCCAATGTAAACTGGATGGCGGCCCGTCAGGCCTCGGTTGCCTCCGATCGGTTTGGCGATGATATCTCCAAAATCTGGCCTGTATCCTATGAGGGTCAGTCAGATACTGCCTGCTTTGATAATGCGTTGGAATTTTTGGTGCGCGGCGGCTATTCCCTGCCCCACGCGGCAATGATGCTGATCCCCGAGGCATGGGCCGGCAATCCGCTAATGGATGAAACCAGACGCGCTTTTTATGAATATCATGCCGCCTTGATGGAGCCATGGGATGGCCCGGCCTCCATGGCCTTGTCCGATGGCAATCAGATTGTGGCAACTCTGGATCGCAACGGCTTAAGGCCCGCCCGCTATTTCGTCACCAAAGACGGTCTGGTTGTATTAGCTTCAGAAGCTGGCACCCTAAAAGTCCCCGAAGAGGATATTGTTGAAAAGTGGCGCCTGCAACCCGGCAAAATGCTGCTGATTGATCTAAAAGAGGGTCGCATAATTGCTGACGACGAAATCAAACAATCCCTTGCCTCTTCTAATCCCTATCCAAAATGGCTGGCCCGCACCCAGATCGTGCTCGAAGAACTGCCAGATGTTTTACCCCAGGCCCCAAAGACTTTTGAAAGTCTTTTGGATCGCCAGCAGGCATTTGGATATACGCAAGAAGATATCAAGGTTTTGCTCACCCCCATGGCCTGCACGGGGCAGGAACCGCTTGGCTCCATGGGCACCGACACCCCAATCTCGGCTCTCTCGCAAAAATCCAAACTGCTTTATACCTATTTCAAGCAGAATTTTGCTCAGGTCACCAATCCACCAATTGACCCGATTCGCGAAGAATCGGTGATGTCGCTGGTGTCATTTATTGGTCCGCGCCCCAATCTGTTTGACTTAAAAGGTCTGTCTCGCGTTAAACGCCTCGAAGTGCGCCAGCCAATCCTGACCAACGAGGATCTGGAAAAAATCCGCACCATTGGCGACATAGCCGATAATCAGTTCCGCACCACAACTCTTGATATTACCTATGCAACAAACAACGATATTGATGGAGAAAGTTCCGGCACTGATATGGACGAAGCCTTGGCCAACCTGTGTAAAATGGCCGAGAAAAGAGTTCTCGACGGTGACAATATCATTATCCTGTCCGATCGTTTAATCAGGGCCGACCGTATCGCCATTCCCGCTTTATTGGCCACCGCCGCTGTGCATCATCACCTTATTCGCAAGGGGCTTCGCACCTCTTCAGGACTGGTTATTGAAACCGGCGAAGCGCGCGAAATTCACCATTTTGCCGTTCTGGCCGGTTATGGGGCCGAAGCCATCAACCCCTATCTGGCCTTTGAAACCCTGTCTGCCATGCAGGCAGAGGGTAAACTTCCACCAGAAGTTGACGATAGAGAAGTGGTGCATCGCTACATTAAATCCGTGGGCAAAGGCCTGCTTAAAGTAATGTCAAAAATGGGCATTTCCACCTATCAGTCCTATTGCGGGGCTCAGGTTTTTGACGCTGTTGGCTTATCGCAAAAATTTGTCGACAGGTTTTTTTCCGGCACCGCCACCTCCATTGAAGGCGTGGGTCTTAAAGAAGTCGCAACCGAAACCCGCCGCCGCCACGCTCTGGCGTTTGGCGACAAATTATCCCTGCGCCGCTCCCTTGAATTTGGCGGGGAATTTTCATTGCGCAAAAGAGGCGAAGTTCATGCGTGGAACGCAACTACAGTCTCACACCTGCAACATGCAGTTCGCTCCAATTCCGCCGAACAATATGAAGCGTTCGCCGACGCGATAAACTCCAATTCCAAAGACCTGTTTAATATCCGCTCCCTTTTTCGCATCAAGGATGCTAATGAACTTGGCCGCAAACCCATAGACATTTCTAAAGTTGAACCGGCAAAAGATATCGTTAAACGCTTTGCCACCGGCGCCATGTCCTATGGCTCCATCAGCCGCGAAGCCCACACAAATCTGGCCATCGCCATGAATTCCATGGGAGCAAAATCCAACACCGGCGAGGGTGGGGAAGAGCCGGATCGCTTTACCCCCAAAGCTGACGGCACCTCCATGCGCTCGGCCATCAAGCAGGTCGCCTCGGGCCGTTTTGGGGTAACAACTCAATATCTGGCCAATTCCGACATGATCCAGATTAAAATGGCTCAGGGAGCAAAACCGGGTGAAGGCGGTCAGCTACCCGGCCATAAGGTGGATGCGGTTATTGCCAAGGTTCGCCATTCCACCAAGGGTGTAGGGCTGATATCTCCGCCCCCCCACCATGATATTTATTCCATCGAAGATCTGGCCCAACTGATTTATGACTTAAAAAACGTCAATCCAAAATCCGATATTTCGGTTAAACTGGTTTCAGAAGTTGGCGTTGGTACCGTGGCGGCCGGAGTTGCCAAAGCCCGCGCCGATCATATCACCATATCAGGATTTGATGGCGGCACCGGTGCTTCTCCATTGACTTCGATTAAAAATGCCGGCTCCCCGTGGGAAATAGGTCTGGCTGAAACCCATCAGACTTTGGTGCTCAATAAATTGCGCTCCCGGGTGGCATTGCAAGTTGATGGCGGCTTAAAAACCGGCCGCGATGTGATCATTGGTGCTTTGCTGGGAGCCGATGAATTCGGCTTTGCCACCGCTCCCCTGATTGCTTCGGGCTGCATAATGATGCGCAAATGCCACCTCAACACCTGCCCCGTGGGCATTGCCACCCAAGACCCGGTATTGCGTCGCCGTTTCACAGGAAAGCCCGAACATATCGTCAATTACTTCTTTTTTGTGGCCGAAGAGGTTCGTCAGATCATGGCCTCCCTTGGCTATGCCAATCTTGACGAGATGATCGGGCAGATTAATGTGCTCGATCGCAAAAAGGCCAATGATCATTATAAGACCGAAGGGCTGGATTTCTCAAAACTGTTCTTTGATCCTGACATGGGCGACGATGTGGGAATTATCCATAGCGAGCTGCAAGATCATCATTTGGAAGAGGTTCTTGACCAAAAACTGATCAAAGAAGCAGCTCCTGCCTTGAACGGTAAAGATGCCGTGCAAATAGTAACCGAAATCAACAATACCGACCGCACCGCAGGCACCATGCTTTCGGGAGTGGTTGCTGCAAAATTTGGCCATGAGGGGTTGGATGAAGATAAAATTCATATCAAACTCAATGGCACCGCCGGACAATCTTTTGGTGCATGGCTGGCCCGTGGAATAACCATGGAGCTGGAAGGGGAAGCCAATGATTATGTGGGCAAGGGCCTCTCTGGCGGACGCATAATTGTCTATCCCTCAAGTCGGGCCAAAAACATTGTTGCCCAAAATTCAATTATTGTCGGCAACACGGTTCTTTATGGGGCCATCGAGGGCGAATGTTATTTCCGAGGTGTAGCAGGCGAGCGCTTTGCCGTTAGAAACTCAGGGGCCATTGCCGTGGTCGAAGGGGTTGGCGACCATGGTTGCGAATATATGACCGGGGGCGTTGTTGCGGTATTGGGCGGCACCGGTCGCAATTTTGCTGCCGGAATGTCCGGGGGCATTGCCTATGTCATGGATGAAAGCGGCACCTTTGCCAATCGCTGCAACCTGTCGATGGTTGAACTTGAGCCGGTGCCGGAAGAAGACGAATTGATGGAACTTCATCATCATCAGGCAGGCGATATCGAACATCATGGCCGGGTTGATATCACAGGTGACATGACCCGCCACGATGAAGAACGGCTGCACCAGTTAATTTCAAATCATTTGAAATATACTGGAAGCGAGAGGGCAAAAACCATTCTTGATGACTGGGAAAAGTTTCGACCAAAATTCGTCAAGGTAATGCCGGTTGAATATCGTCGGGCCTTGCTGGAAATCGAACAAGCCGCCCTTAGCCGCAATCAAAAACGTGCCAGATAAAGGGAAATCATCATGGGTAAAGTAACAGGATTTCTTGAAATCGAACGTCGGGAACGCTCTTCGCGCTCCGCTGCTGACCGTATTCGCAATTATAAAGAATTTGTCATTCCGCCAAGTCAGCAGGAATTGCGCAATCAGGCCGCCCGCTGCATGGATTGTGGCATTCCCTTTTGCCACGATGCCCAAGGGCTGCGTGGTTGTCCGGTAAACAACCAGATCCCTGACTGGAATGATCTGGTCTACAACAGCAACTGGAAACAGGCCTCGGCAAATCTGCATTCCACCAATAATTTTCCCGAATTTACCGGCCGCATCTGTCCCGCGCCCTGCGAGGCATCATGCACCCTAAACCTGATTGATGAGCCGGTGACTATCAAGTCCATCGAATGTGCCATTGTCGACAAGGCATGGCGCAAGGGCTGGATACGCCCCGAAATTGCCAAGATCAAAACCGGCAAAAAAATTGCGGTGATCGGAGCCGGACCTGCGGGAATGGCCTGCGCCCAGCAATTGGCAAGGGTTGGCCACAAAGTTCATCTGATCGAAAAAAATGCCAAGGCCGGTGGTTTACTGCGCTACGGAATTCCCGATTTCAAAATGGAAAAACACCATATTGATCAGCGGGTAGCCCAGATGGAACTTGAGGGCGTAAAGTTCATTTATAACTCTAATGCCGGAATTGATATCAGCGCTAAAAAACTGCTGAAAAAATATGACGCCGTTATTTTAACAGGTGGAGCCGAGCAGCCCCGCGATCTGCCCATTGAAGGGCGCGAGCTTTCCGGTGTGCATTTCGCCATGGATTTTCTGCCCCAGCAAAATCGCAGGGTTTCTAATGAACCTTTGGGAGAAGTTGAGCCAATTGTTGCCTCGGGCCGCCATGTGGTGGTAATCGGGGGCGGTGATACCGGCTCTGATTGCATTGGCACATCAATTCGTCAGGGTGCGCTTAGCGTAACCCAGCTTGAAATCATGCCCATGCCGCCGCAAAAAGAAGACAAGCAATCATCATGGCCCAACTGGCCGCTAAAATTGCGCACATCATCTTCCCATGATGAAGGTGCTTCGCGTGAATTTGCGGTAATGACCAGCAGCTTTACCGGCAAATCAGGCCATGTAAACGGCCTCAATTGTGTGCGGGTTGACGATAAGTTCAAGCCAATCGCGGGGTCAGAATTCACCCTGAAAGCCGATCTGGTTTTGTTGGCTATGGGCTTTGTTGCCCCGATCTATAAGGGACTTCTGGAAAAACTGGGCGTTGACCTTGATGAGCGCGGCAATGTTCTGGCTGACACTAATCAATATAAAACCTCCCACCCCAAAGTCTATTGTGCCGGAGATATGCGGCGCGGACAATCGCTGGTGGTCTGGGCTATTCGCGAGGGACGTCAGGCCGCCCGCGCGGTGGATATTGAACTGATGGGAAGCTCCAACCTGCCAAAATAATTTTGGCCCACTTAAATAGGGTTAGACATACTGCACGCTTCACCCCTTATTGCGAGGTGAGCGCTGCTTCGTTTTCGTCAGCGCCAAAAACAGTTGCATCCGGCTCAACTTCACCCAAAACAATTTCACCTGGAGCAATTTCACCTAGAACAATTCCTTGCCCGAACGCATCGGCACGCCCTGCCGGGGCCGCCATCAGCATTTCAATATCCACCATATCGGGCCTTGCACCCGTTGTCGGGGCCAGCACAAGTTCATTTGCTCTTGTCGGCTCGCCAGTTAGCTGCACCACGGCCCCGGCAACCTGCAACAGTCTGAACTGTCCATTGCCCTGAAAAGGGGGGCGAACCATGCTCAAACCATCAGTGCCCGCCAAAGGGTCAACAACTGCAATAGCAACACTGCCAAGACCACCGCGATAAAAGCTGCGCATTGCCTGATTGATATAAAATACCAGTTTATCCGACCCGGCAGCAGAAAAATGTATGCCATCATTTTTACGCATCACCTCAACTTCGCCGTTCAAGTTGGGGCCGCGCAGCGAATATTTCCCGTCTTCTCCGGCAAAACGCTCATATATATCGACAAATTCCACACCGGCGGCAATCGCGGCCAAGCGATGTATGGAGCTTATTTCGCTGATCTGGCTGGAGAATGCGCCAGCGCGCATGGGCGGCAAACCAACCCAGACCACAGGCTTTCCCGCCGAGCGCAATTGCAGCAAAAAACTATCGACCCGTTGGCGATATAAAATTTTCCATTCATCAGAAAGAGGGCGCGCCTGCCCGATTTGCTGACGGTCATTTATTCCGATAATCATCACCGCCAGATCAAAATTATCTGTGGCAATCTCCTCGGCTAAAGCGGCACCCCAATCATAAAAATCATCCCGCACAAAGCCCGATGATCCAACCCCGCGCCCCACAACAACCAGATTTTCATCCTCGGCAAATTCCCGCTGAAAGGCTTTTGCCAGATCGATAGCCAAAGAATCACCAAACACCGCCAGTCTGGTCGCCCCCTCGACTTTTTCCACAGCGTCCGGGATTTGAACAATTGATGGCGTAGGCACAACAACTCTTGGCGTATCCACATGGGGGGCCGGAGCCGGAGTTCGCCTGACCCGGGTGGGTGCGGGTGTTTCTCTGGGACCAAATAACAGGTCAAACAAAGTGCGCTGTTGCGCCACTTCAATTCCATTTGGCCCAATTTCACTTTGAGCCACGGCGCTGATTGGTGCCAAAACAAACATCAGCATAAAAACCATTAGCAGCTCAGGAAAGCGCAATATTTCAGTTTTCAAAATTTTGTGCCTTCCTTTTTTACAAATCCAAATACCAGCGCGTTGCGCTCGATAGTTTTATTGCCCCAAAAGCCTTAAAGCTTCAAGGGTTACAAATCCATCCGGTACGAGCGAACGGGACAATTGAAATTTTTGATAGGCGGCCTGAGTTATCGGGCCGATAAAACCATCGATTATTCCCTCATAATATCCCAAATCCGCCAATCGTTGCTGAATTTGTATTCGCTGCTCACGATTGGGGAATTCAGCCTGACGCGGCCAATCAGAAATAAAATTCCCGCTCCCCTTCAATCGGTCACTTAAGTGAGCCACAGCCAAAGCATAAGAATCGCTGGCATTATAAGATTTGAGCACCAGATAATTGCCGCTCATCAAAAATTTTGGCCCCGAGCTTCCCGCTGGTACATAAAGAAACACCCCTTGCTCAAAATCGATAAATTTGCGACCAGCCACCCGCTCAACGCCCAAATTTGCAAAAAACCCAACCGGTCGCATTTGCCTTTGCGAAGCAATTGCATAATCAAACCCGTCCGGCAATTTTACTTCATATCCCCAATCAACCCCGCTCTCATAATCAAATGATTTCAACAGTGATGCACTGGTGGCCAAAGCATCGGCCAGCGATAGATTTACGTCCACAATTCCATCACCATCACCATCAACTCCACTAGCCAGAATAACCGAAGGAAGCACCTGCAAATGTCCCATGGCGCCGGCCCAAGAACCAACAAGCGATGTCCCATCTGCACCCCCCTGCACCAGTTTCAATGCTGCGATCAGCTGCTTTTCATCTTGCAAAACCCGGCCCCGATCAGCAAATACCAGCGAGGCAAGCGAGGGGATTATCGGCTTTACCAGTGAGCGGTTTTCAAGCACCGCCCCATAATTGGTTTCAATTCCCCAGATTGCAGCCAGTAAAAACGGATCAACCCCGTATTTGGATGCAATAGAGGTGAATAATTCCCTGTTTTGGGCAATTGCCTCTACCCCGTGACCAATTCTATCATCAGAAACCCGCCTCTCGATATATTCCCAGATTGGAGTTGTGAATTCGGGCTGAGCGCTGATCCGCTCTAAAACTTTTGGGTCCAGCTCGATATTGCCCATATATCGCTGATAGATTTGGGCGCTAATGCCGTTTTGCAGCGCTTTGGTTTCAAAATTTTTGATAAACTGAGCAAAACTGCCCGAAGGATCAGAAAGTGCACCCCCAGCGCCAAGTGCAAGCACTAAAACCAAAAAAATCAGCCTGCGAAAAAACCTAAAAATACAATTGAAAAGCAATTTTTTATTCCTCTCATTGCCCCCAATTGGCGTTTTGATAGAACTTAAATCTTTAGCGATTGCGCTTTTGCAACCTGTCTTCCCACTCAAAAGCGCTGGTGATTATTCCTCTCAGGTCATCAAGTTTTGGCTGCCAGTTCAACTCAGCCCGGATCATCTCAGAACTTGCAACAACCGATGCCGGGTCTCCGGCCCTGCGAGCTGTTTCGCGGACTTCAAAATCCACTCCTGAGACTTCTTTAACCACATCAATTACCTGACGAACTGAAAATCCTCTCCCATATCCGCAATTCATAATAGAGTTGGATTTGTTGATTTTAAGATGATCGAGCAGCAGGGCGTGGGCATCAACCAGATCGCTCACATGAATATAATCGCGCACCCCTGTGCCATCCGGCGTTTCAAAATCGGTGCCAAAAATACTCATATGATCACGCATTCCAAGCGCTGCCTGTGTAGCAACCTTTATCAAATGGGTAGCCTTAGGGGTTGATTGGCCAGTGCGCCCTTCTGGATCGGCACCCGCCACATTAAAATAACGCAACACCCCATAATTAATGTCATGGGCCGCCGCCACATCCGCCAACATCCACTCACTCATCAGTTTTGAGCGCCCATAAGGGGACATAGGATTGAGAATAGTTTCTTCACTGACCTTACCAAGTCCGGGCATGCCATAAACCGCAGCCGTTGAAGAAAACACAAACCTTTCCACCCCCCCTTTTACCGCCGCTTCCAAAAGGTTTCGGGTTGATGCGGTATTGTTGGAATAATATTTAAGAGGGTTTTCAACCGATTCAGGCACAATAATCGAACCGGCAAAATGAACGATTTGTTCAATCTTATGGGTTTTAATCAATTTTGAAACAAAAGGAATGTCTGCGATATCCCCCTCAACAAAACTTGCCCGTTGATCAACAGCCCAGTCAAACCCGGTAGTTAAATTGTCCAGAACAACAGTTTCAATATCTGCATCCAACAGGCGCAAAACCATATGTGAACCAATATAGCCCGCTCCACCAGTTACCAAAGTCGCCATATTTATTACTCCAAATCCAGTTATTACAAGTCTAATTGTCGTCAGCAAAAAAATTAAAAACTTCAGTTTGATCTGCTAGCAGCAAAATATAAAATTCCAGTATAGGTGAAATGAAATTGCCAAAAAAAGTCAGAATTGCCGTTTTCCCCGTTGCCGGACTTGGCACAAGGTTTTTACCGGCCACCAAAGCCATGCCAAAAGAAATGCTTCCCGTGGTCGACAGGCCCCTGATCCAATATGCGGTGGATGAAGCAAAAGAAGCGGGCATCGAGCATTTTGTATTTATTACCGGTCGCAACAAGGGCGTTATCGAAGATCATTTTGATCGCCAGTTTGAACTGGAAGAAACCCTAAAAAAACGCGGCAAACTGGAAGCCTTAAAAGAACTGCAACGCGATCTGCCCATAGCTGGACAAACCAGTTTTACCCGTCAGCAGGAGCCTTTAGGTCTGGGCCATGCCGTATGGTGCGCCCGCGATCTGGTAGGCAATGAGCCGTTTGCGCTGTTGCTTCCCGATATGTTGCTAAAAAGCGATCCCGGCGTATTGACCCAGATGATTGCCGCCTATGAAAGAACCGGAAATAACATCATCGCCGTAGAAGAAGCCGCCCCTGAGGACATATCATCCTATGGGGTAGTCGCCCGTGGCGCGGGAGACGATACCGGATTTGAAATTACCGGCATGGTGGAAAAACCAAAAATTGAAGACGCCCCCTCCAACCTGATAATTTCAGGTCGCTATATATTGCAGCCGGAAATATTTGATTTGATTTCAAACCAGGCAAAGGGCGCCGGTGGAGAAATTCAAATCACCGATGCCATGCATAAATTGATGGAGCATCAGGGCTTTACCGGCGTGAAATATAAGGGTCGCTCATTTGATTGTGGATCAAAAGTGGGGTTTTTAACCGCCAATATTGTTTTTGCATTAGATCGCAAAGACATTTCCCATGATTTCATGAAAGAGCTGCAAACCGTTGCCACAGGCTCATAAGCCTTAAAAACGCTCTAGCGGGAAAATCTCATTCCTAAAATCAGCGCATGCTCATATTCATCATCACTTGGTTGTCTTTGCGCCCAGCTATAGGAATAATCCGCACTCAGTAAAAGATTTTTGTTGATGGTAAAATCAGCACCCGCCCCGGCGCTAACACTGGTTTGATTTTCACTACCGCTAACCGGTCGCACCCATTCTCCAGAAACGGTGCCGCGCAATCCAAAAACACTGTTAAGCTGATATCCAAGATTTATCGCCGCGCTATAATCTATGGAAGCGGGACGTGAATTGCTTAAATCTTGAGGGGTCAGGCTGGTGGATAATTGCACCCCGGCATTTATGGCATTGTTGGGCGTATAATTTATATCCAAACCAAATATTGTTGCACCCAATTGTGCTATTGTTGCATCATCAAAACTGCGTAGCCGATAGCCGATAGAAAATTCAGAGACCAGCACATCGCGCCAATTCAATTGCGCACCACCCCGCAAGCCCAAATTCCAGCCATCCAGTTTTATACCGGGTAATATCGGCGCTGCGTCATACCAGTTACGTGTCAGGTCACCCGCAACAAAGCCAACCAGATTGGGGGTAATTTCATAGGAAGCTCTGAGATTTCCCCCAAGGCCAACAAAATTTCTGTCTGAATTATCCTGCTCAACATTCCCGCTTAACAGGGTTGGGGTTTGCACATTTCCTTCCAGTTGCAATGCTCCCAACAAGCCAAAGCGCCCAAATTGACGCTCAATCCCCGCCTCGCCTCGCGCTGAAACTTGCAAGGGCAATTGCACCACATTGTCAGGCACACCCGGAGCGCTTGCATCCCCCTGACTTAGATCAATATTGATAGATGAATTCAGACGGGTAAGCGCATCCAGCGCATACGATCCCCCATAAGAAAGAGCAATCGCTTCGACCCTTATCAGTTGCGCATCACTGACCGACAAAGCAGCTTCTGCCCCTAACGAGAATTGAGCGCGAAGTCCGATATTTGTCAGAGAAAACTCAGGGGTTACGCTAATGGCATTGCGTACGGGGTCCGAGCCCACCCGGCTTGCAGCGGAAAGCCCAATCGACCAATCCACCTCAAAAAACGGATCAAATGGCTCTTTTCCCTGAGTTGATATTCCATCAAGATTTATCTGTTGTGCAATTTGGTGAGTGGATACCTCCCTAAGGGTCGAGAGGGGCAACAATCCGGATATATCTAAGGTTTCACATCCACCAATGCACCCGGAAGAATAATCACTATGGGCGTTTGCTTCAATTTGAACAGCAATATTTTGTTGATTGTTCTGCACTGCATAGAGTTGAGGATTGGATGAACCTGATCCGTCACCCTGCTGAGCGATGGCCACGGCGCCAAATCCTGCCGCCACCAGAAATGTATAAGCAAATAAAAAGCGCCCACGCATCATAATTTCACACCGTCACTGTTCGAAGGTTCGTGAAGCTGTTGATTTTTGCCGGTAAATTCATGATTCCAAATCTGATTATTCCAGATTGAACCTGTCATTTTATGGTTAACCAAACCTTATCAAACCGGGCTAGCCTTAAAATAAAAACCAAATGTTAACCCTTCCCCTTAAAGGAAAATTTCCCAACTCTGGGCCATATTTGTCTGAACAGAACTGCAATAAAATCATTTAAGGGTTTGGGAAAAAATATGGATCTGGCGACCATCATCGGAATTATTGGCGGCGCGGCTTTTATATCCGTGGCGATTTTACTTGGCGGATCGTTTGGCCAGTTCATGGATGGACCATCTGTGATGATTGTTATTGGCGGGGGCATGGCCGCAACCCTTGTCCGTTTTCCCCTGTCAGGAATAATTCAGGCCTTTGCCACCGGCGGCAAAGTGGCTTTTTCCCACAAAAAAGTTGAACCGCGCGAAATCCTCGACAAAATTTCAGAAATGGGCGACATCGTTCGCAAAACCGGCCCTTTGGGTCTTGAGAGCATTGAACTTGATGAGCCAAACCTGAAAAAAGGTGCCCAATTTATCGCCGACGGCTATGAGCTTAAATTCATCAAAGAATCCATGGAGTTGGCCAGAGATCAATATCTGACCCGCCTGACAGAGGGTCAAAGAGTATTCAAAACCCTTGGCGACGCTGCACCGGCCTTTGGCATGATCGGCACTCTGATCGGCCTCGTGCAAATGCTTGCCAATATGGATGACCCCTCAAAAATTGGTCCCGCCATGGCCATCGCTTTGCTTACAACTCTTTATGGTGCCGTGTTGGCCAATCTGGTCTGCCTGCCAATTTCAGACAAATTGACCGCCAAATTTGGGGTCGAAGAAATAAATCAAACCCTGATCATTGATGGAATTGTCGCCATTCGGGACGGTAAAAGCCCGGCCCTGATCCGTGAAATGCTTATTTCTTACCTGCCTGATGCCCAGCAACTGGTCCTGCTCGCAGAAGAAGAGGCAGCTTAAAAGCTCGGGACAAAAATCATGGCTCGCAAAATTCTAAAACCCGATGGTCTTCCCGAATGGCTTTTGACATTCGCTGACCTGATGTCGATTCTAGTGGTGTTTTTTGTTCTTTTAATTTCGTTCTCCATTCAAGACACCGAAAAACTCCAGATTGTTGCCGGTTCGGTTAAAGACGCATTTGGCATCCGTATGGAAGAACAACGGGCCGGGGTGGTGGAACGAGATGGCAATCCACAGCGCGATTTCGTCAAGCGGTTATCATTGGTTGAAAACGAAGAAAATACGGAATTTGCCACTGAAAGAAACGACGAGAATCAATCCCAGGGTCCCAATGCCAACACCTTTAAGATTTCACCCAATGAGGTAAAAGAAGTTGCCCGCTTTTCTCTGGCCACGGCAACTTTGCGCCAAGCCTGGCAGGATTTGCCCGATATAACCTCGATTTCCAAAAGCCTGATCCTGCAGGAAACCGAAGAAGGCCTGAACATTGTAATTGCCGATCAAGAGGGGCGCTCCATGTTCCCCGAAGGGTCCAAATACCCCTATGAAATGACCCGTAAAGCCATCGCCGCCATAGCCCCGGTGTTGGCCCAATTGCCCAATCAGATTAGAGTTACCGGCCACACAGCAGCCGGATCCATATACGCCAATCCCCGTTATGGAAAATGGGAACTATCCAGCGACAGAGCCAATGTTGTGCGCTCGATTCTCGAGGAGTTTGGACTTAATTCCGGGCGAATTCACTCGGTTGTCGGCCAAGCAGATGCCGAGCCGTTTTTTCCAAACAACCCCTATTTGAATGCTAATCAGCGTGTTTCAATATTGATTATGATCGAAGAACCACCGGTTCCACCGGAATTGCAGCCCTGATAAAGTTACAAATCAAGACCCAGTTTTTACAATCGGTCCGGCTTCTAGACAGTTTCAACCCGACCCTTTTCAGCTGAAATCACCTCCAGCATCGAGCCATTGCTACCGACGATTTTAACCCTGTGCCCTACGGGCAATTCAGGTCCGGTCACCCGCCAAACACTGTCTCCAAGCTCCATACGTCCGGTTTCTCCGACAATCGGCTCACTCAAAAAACCCTCTTTACCCATATGACGTTCGGCTCTTTTATTCAAAAATGGCGAATCGGTTTCACCAAGCGTCCGACGTCGTACTGCAATCCAGCCCATTAGCGCCAATAATGAAAGCGCCCCAAATATTGCAAATTGAAACGGCAATGGCAGCGACGAGTTGACCAAGGTAAACAGGCCGGTAAGAACTGCCGCCCCGCCAAGCCAGACAAAAACACCACCCGGTGCAATAAGTTCAATCGCCAGCAAAACCAGCCCGCCAACTATCCACGACCAGGCTCCATATTCGGCAAAGAGATTTAATAAATCCATTTATTTGATCCTTCGTGCTGTTTCATCCGAATTGCCAGGTGATTAGCCAGCGCTTGGCGGACGACCGCCACGAGCCTTTTTAGAAGTAGAGCCAGAGCCAAATGCTTCTTTTGCAATCTCGCCAATACCACCAATTGCCCCGATAACGCTGGCCGCTTCAAGGGGCATCATCAGGACTTTTTGATTGGGTGATTTTGCTATGCCTTCAAGAGCCTTGATGTAATTGTTGGCGACAAAATAATTGATCGCCTGCACATCGCCGGCCGCAATAGCCTCCGATACCACTTTTGTGGCCTGTGCCTCGGCTTCTGCGCCCCTTTCACGGGCCTCCGCATCACGAAACGCCGCTTCGCGCCGCCCTTCCGCTTCTAATACCTGCGATTGTTTTAGACCTTCAGCCTTTAGAATAGCTGCCTGTCTTGCACCTTCTGATTCAAGAATCGTGGCACGTTTTTCACGTTCCGCCTTCATCTGACGCCCCATGGCTTCAATCAAATCTTTTGGTGGATCAATATCCTTGATCTCGATGCGTGAAATTTTCACGCCCCACGGAGAAACCGCTTCATCGACAACACGCAGCAACCGGACATTAATTTCATCGCGGTTGGACAATAATTCATCCAGATCCATTGAGCCCATGACCGTTCTGATATTTGTCATGGTCAGATTAAGAATAGCATGCTCCAACCGCGCCACTTCATAGGCGGCAGCCGGTGCATCAATAATCTGATAAAACGTCACCCCGTTTGCTGTGACCGTTGCATTATCCTTGGTGATGACTTCCTGATGGGGCACATCCAGCACCTGTTCCATCATGTTCATTTTGCGCCCGATACTATCAATAAACGGCACGATAAGGCTAAGGCCGGGCTTGAGGGTGCGCGTATAACGACCGAATCTCTCGATTGTAAAATTGAACCCCTGCGGAACCATTTTGGCCCCCGCAAACAGCACCAGAATGAGCAAAATGCCCAACGCAATAAGTGTTACACTAAGACCGTCCATGCCGTTTTCTCCCAGTTGACCTATCTTCTAACTTAAGGATGAAAGCTCAATTTGCAACCGGTTTAGCTTTTTTTTGGGCAATTAGTTTTCTTTTAAATTGTGTTTTTTAACCCACAATTCCCACAAAATTTTCGCTTCGCTCTAATTCAGAGCAAATTCAAAAGCTTTTCAAATTGTCCAAAATAATCCTAAAAACTATGTTCCATGTAATAACAATTAAATCTAAGGTGTCCTCGTCACGATTGAAAAAATCCTGACCGAGAACTTGGTCTAAGAAGTTCGCTAACAAAAAATTGGCAACAGGAGGAACTTATGAACCATATACTAAAATCCGCCCTTATGGGCTCAGTGGTCATTGCCGGATTTGGCTTTATCAGCCCCGCGCTGGCGCAATATCAATTAACCGTTTTACACACCAATGATTTTCATGCTCGTTTTGAGCCGATCAGCAGGTTTAACGGCCCCTGCTCGGTGGATGATAATCTGGAAGGCAAGTGTTTTGGCGGCTCGGCCCGTTTGCTCACCGCCATTGAGGGTGCACGCGAGCGAGCAGAAAATTCACTACTGCTTGATGGCGGCGACCAGTTTCAGGGCACGCTTTTTTACACCTATTACAAAGGACAGTTCACCGCAGAAATGATGAACCGGCTTGGATATGATGCCATGACCGTGGGCAATCATGAATTTGACGATGGGCCGGAAGTTCTTCGCGGATTTATGGACACGATAAATTTCCCGATTCTTATGTCCAACGCTGATGTTTCAGCCGAGCCGTTGCTGGCTGGAGTTCTTCAAAAATCCACCGTCCTTGAACGGGGTGGAAGAAAAATCGGTTTGATCGGTCTAACTCCTCAAGATACTGACGAGTTGGCCAGCCCGGGCAAAAATATCACATTTTCTGATCCCGTACCGGCGGTGCAGGCAGAGGTTGATCGTCTAACGGCAGAAGGGGTGAATATTATCATCGTCATGTCCCACTCCGGCTATCTTACCGATCTTGATTTAGCCGCCAGAACCACCGGCGTTGATATTATTGTTGCCGGACACTCCAACGCCTATCTATCCAACGTTGCAGAAAATGCCGATGGCCCCTATCCGACCATGGTTGGCAATACCGCTGTTGTTTCAGCTTTTGCCTACGGTAAATTCCTTGGCGAGCTTAACGCTGTTTTTGATGATGATGGCAATCTAACCTCCGCCACCGGCGAGCCATTAATCATGGATGCCTCGGTAGTTGAAAACGCCTCGGTAAAAGATCGCGTAACCGAAATGGCTATTCCTCTTGAGGAAATTCGCCAACAGGTGGTGGCACAAGCAGCCGATGCGATCGAGGGCGATCGCGCCGTTTGCAGGGTTGAAGAATGCCAGATGGGTAATCTGGTTGCCGATGCCATGCTTGATCGCGTTAAAGGTCAGGGCATAACCATTGCCATTCAAAACGGTGGAGGACTTCGTGCCTCCATTGATTCTGGTGAAGTGACCATGGGTGAAGTGTTTATGGTATTACCTTTCCAGAACACGCTTTCCACATTCTATGTTTCTGGCGCAACCATCATTGCAGCGTTAGAAAATGGCGTAAGTCAGGTGGAAGAAGTCAAGGGTCGCTTCCCTCAGGTTGCCGGTCTGCAATTCGACTGGGATCCAACAATTGCCGCCAATGAAGGACGCATAACCGCAGTGCGGGTACAGCAAGATGGCCAGTGGATGCCCATTGATCCAGATGCTGAATACGGCGTTGTTTCCAACAATTATGTTCGCAATGGTGGTGATGGTTATTCCATGTTTGTTGACGCCAATAATGTATATGATTTTGGTCCTGATTTGGCCGAAGTCGTATCTGAATTTTTGGGCAAGGCTGACGGATATACCCCATATGTGGATGGTCGTATTTCCCAGTAACAATCGCTAAAACTATCAAAAAACATCAAACCCCGGGGCTAATAACTCCGGGGTTTTTTGCGGTTGGGCAAATGGTGCTATCGCGCCCAAACATTTAAGATTAACGATATTTTAACCATTCCATCGCGCCCGGGACAAAAAACAACTATTATCCCTCCATGGCTAAAAAAGTGAATAATTCAACCCTTTATCACCTGATCGAAGCGGGCCAGTTGGCCCGCCTGACATTGCAGCGCCCCTTGCAGCAAATGGGAATATATTCAGGCGATGATGCCATTATTCTGGCTTTGAAGGGCAAGAAGGCCTTAAGTGATAAACAGCTTTGCACCCGCACCGGCCTGACCGATCATACATTGCAATTGCGCATAAACCGTTTGATTTCCCTGTCCATGATCACCAGAGATTTTTCGGGCACTAACGAACTTGCCAGCACTAAATTGACGAAACAGGGTCGCAAATTGCGCAAAAATCTGGTGGCCCAGTGGCAGCAATTGCAAGAGGCTTTGATGGACGATCTAAACGCAGAGGAAAAAAAGATCCTGCGTAAAACCCTAAAACGCTTTTCCAACCTGCTTTTGCTCTAATCACCTATATCGATCAAATGCTCAATGGAGGCGGACTTGAAAATTATAAATATAGCCTGCCCGGCTGCAATTTTCATCTCCTTGGCCGAGCGTGAAAGAATAAGCGAGGTGATAATCTGCCCCTCCACATTCACCTCTACCAACACCTGCCCACGGGCCAAAGATACAAGCCTGCCTATGCGCCCCACCAATGCGTTTCGTGCGCTTATCCCTTGAGGTTTTTGATGGGCCAATATCAAATCTCGCGCCCATAACCGCAATCGCACCTTTTCACCCCTCTTAAATTCATTGCGGGCCACTTCAACCAGTTGCTGCCCGATTTTTACCTTGGCAATTCCTCCGCTTTCGAATGAGGCAACTTCCCCCTCAAGAACGCTTGATATGGCCATTTCTTTGGTTGAGAGCGCTGAATCGGTCAAAATTTTGGCCGCACTGCCACTGGCTCCGATTATGCCATTTTCCATGCGGGCAAAAACCTCGGTAAGGCGCGAGGCCTCTTCAAATCCATGGGTTACATAGATCACCGGAATTTTAAGGCTTGGTAAGAGTCTGGCTAACAAGCTCAATATTTGATTTTTGGAACTTGTATCCAGCGCACTCAACGGCTCATCCATCAATAATAATTGTGGATTTCCAGCTAGCGCCCTTCCCAACATTACCCGCTGTTGCTCGCCACCGGAAAGTCCTGAAACGGGTTTGTCCATCAATGCAGTGCACCCGATTTCTTCCAACAGAGCTTCATCAAGTTCTTTTCCGCGCGCACCCAATTTTATATTGTCACGTACGCCACGGTGAGCCAGCAACAAACCGCTTTGAAACACCATGCCGATGCGACGTTTATGGGTCGGGATATTGATTTTGTTTTTTTCATCGAACCAAACGGTTTGCCCGAATTTGAGCACTCCTGATGTTGGTCGATCCAACCCGGCAATCAGCCGCAAAAACGAAGATTTCCCCGCCCCTGAAGGGCCAATAAGCGCGGTTACCCCGTTTGAGGCATCAAAATCCGCCGCAATTGCAAAATTTCCCCGCTTTGATTTTATTTTTACCTCAAGCAAAACCTGTCCGCCTGTGCCCGAGTTTTTTGCCTATTTTCTCCACCATTATTTCTGAAGCAAATACCGCAACCAATGAAATCCCGATTGAAATTGCACTTAAGGCAAAAACCAACTGTTCGGTATTAGGGCTTTGCAGCGCCGAATATATGGCCAGTGAAAGAGTTCTTGTTTCCCCCGGAATTGAAGCCACAAAAGTAATGGTGGCACCAAATTCTCCCAACCCTTTGGCAAAACCCAATACCAGCCCTGCTATGATCCCGGGTAGTGCCAATGGCAGATCAATCACCCATAACCGCCGCCACGGGCCAAGCCCGGCAACCGCCATCGCCTCATGCAATTTCGGCTCGACTGCCTCCAATGCCAACCGCATGGGGCGAACGATCAGGGGCAAGGCCACCAGACCTGCCGCCAGTGCTGCTCCGGTCCACCTGAACCCAAATTCAATGCCAAAATTGCTCAAAAACCCCCCGATAAATCCACGCGGGCCAAATGTTTCCAGCAAAACCAATCCGGTAACCACCGGCGGCATAACCAATGGCATCATCACCAGCGCGCTGAGTAATGTACGCCCCGCAAAACGCCACCGCGCCAGGATATAGGCCAGAAAAAACGCCAGAGGCAGTGCAAACGCCACACCAACCCCGGCAACTTTGAGGGATAAAAGCGCAATTTCACCAAAATCTGTCATTATTCACCATCGAAGTTGAAATTTTAAAATATCAGTCGCTGACTATAGGAGTAAACCCGGCTTCAACAAGTACATTTCGAGCAAATTCATCACCAAGAAAATTAAAAAACGCAGTCGCCGAACTGCTTTTTTCATTCAACAGCATTCCCCAATATTTAATCGGCTCATGAAGATCTTGATCGATCAGGCTAACAATTTTTATTCCCGTGAATTGAGCATCAGATAAATATACAATGCCAAAGGGGGCCGCACCATTAACCACAAATGCTACCGCCGCCCTGACATCACCGGCAGGGGCCAGCCTGTCTTTTACCTGATCCCAAACACCCGCTGCCTGCAAAGCCTCTTTTACATAAATTCCCGCTGGCACATGGGCCGGATCTCCAATTGCCAGCCTGTCATTATCAAGGTTTTGGACTAATTGCTCAATTTCAAAATTACCATTAAAATTTTCAGAAGCGATAATGACCAACCTGTTGCCAAACATTGCCTCAGGGATAATATTGAATTCATCCCCCACAAGATCACCGTTGAACCGATCAGCAGAAATAAAAATATCGGCTGGAGCACCACTATTAATCTGACGGGACAAAACCGAAGAAGCGCCCGGAATTATTCTGACATCCACACAATTAGCCTGAACGCCAAATTCATTGCCAATCTCTCCCATGACATCAACAAGACTGGCAGCAACAAAGATATTTAACTGCTCTGTTCTGGCGCAGGCCAGCGTTGGAACAACCCCAAACGCAAGCCCGGCAAAACTAAGAGTTAAGAGAATTTGCAGCTTTGGCCAGATTTTCAATTGCCTTGAAATCCTTTTGTTCAATCAGTGATTGAGGCGTAATCCATGAGCCGCCAACACAGGTCACATTGGGCAGGCTTAAATATTTTTGCGCAGTTTTTATATTTATTCCACCGGTGGGGCAAAAACTCAAATCAGCAAATGGCGAAGCCAAAGACTTTATCAAATCATAGCCACCAATCGCCTCGGCTGGAAACAGCTTTAAGAACGAATATCCCATTTCTGCCGCCACCATGGCTTCGGTTGCCGATCCGACCCCCGGCAACAGGGGAATTGAAACTTCTTGCGCCTGTTCCAAAAGTTTTATCGGTGCGCCGGGAGAAACCATAAATTGACAGCCCATGTCTTCACTCTGGCGCATTTGATTTAGATTAAGCACAGTGCCAGAACCAACAATCGCCCCTTTGACCTTTACCATTTCCTTGATGATCTCAAGGGCATTGGCGGTGCGCAGAGTTACCTCGAGCACATTTAAGCCACCTGCCACCAGCGCTTCGGCCAAGGGTTGCGCGCACGCTATATCATCAAGAACCATGACGGGAATAACCCTGACTTTGGCGGCCGCTGTTTTTATGTGTTCAATATTTTGCATTTTTTTACTCGCCCGAAATTGCATTGGCGGATTTATACAGCAACAATTGCAAATAAAAGCCACGGACGCCCAAAAAGGCAACCGTGGCATGATTGTCAACTAATGGAATTAATCAGGCTACCTTGTCAAGCGTACCTGAGTTTTGAGCCACCAGATAATAAAATGCAACCCGGCTTTTCTGGCGGTCACCTTTCATCTGTTCACACGTTTTAGCGATTGCTGCATCCGCATCTTCAGCTGAAAGGCCAAGCTTTTTGGTGCACCAGCCCTTGCGAACCCGCGCCAATTCTTCCTGATCAGAGCAGGAAACCAAAGAGGCATCTCTGCTTTGCAACGCAATACCGCAATAGGCGACGATTTTTCTTACCTGCTCATCGCTGGCATCCGCCGCATATTTTTTTACTCCGTCCATATATTTCAGATATTTATCACTCATCAGGATTTTCCCATATTTGTTGTAATTAAATGTGCCTCTTCTTGAGTGGTTGTCAGCTTAAACAGATTTGAAGCAATTTCAACTAGTCGCTGCAAACCAAAAGCTTTGACCATGCTCTCTATGCTGGGTGCCATCGCATTTATTTTATGGAGCGCTTTAACTCAATAAAAATTCAAAACGACAAAAGATTTCAACCACTACGTAAAAAACCCCTTTTGCCGTTCGTCATATCTATGTAAGCCTGAAATCAAAGGCATTAAAACTCATACAAAGGAATACAAAAATGAAATATTTAGCACTGATTTACGCTACCGAAGGAACAGGCCCGACCCCCGGAACTCCCGAATTCGGCCAGTTAATGAGCGATTATCAGGCGGCCGGAAAAGTCTATGAAGATGATAAGGTTTTTGTTGCAGGTGAAGCCTTGCAGCCCACCAATTCCGCCACATCTTTAAGGGTACGCAATGGCAAAACCGAAACCATGGATGGCCCGTTTGCTGAAACCAAGGAGCAATTGGGCGGATTTTACCTGTTTGAATGCGACAATATTGATCAGGCAATAAAATATGCTCAAATGATACCCACCGCCAAAACCGGCACTATTGAAATTCGCCCGGTTATGGATTTTTCAAAGCTGGGGTAATTCCAGAACTAGGGTGATTTCTTGTCACACTTCCCCGACAAACAACAAGATATCGCGCACCAGACAGCCAAGGCGGTCGAGAAGCTGGTGCGCGAGGAATGGGGTAAATTAATGGCCCTGCTTATCAGCCAGATCAAAGATTTTCAGCTAGCCGAAGACGCAGCTCAAGATGCGATCGAGAGCGCCCTTGTTCATTGGCAGCGCAACGGCCTGCCCCGTTCTCCAACCGCCTGGCTGTTACAGACCGCCAGGCGCAAAGCCATTGACCGCATTCGGCGCAACGCGAATTTTAATTCCAAAAGCGATCAGATCGCCTCCCAGATTTCCATGCACCATGAACTATCCGAATTGATAAAGCTCGATGCAACAGAGGTCTGTCTGGATAAAGCTCCGGCAATTAAAGACGAAAGGTTGCGGCTGATTTTTACCTGTTGCCACCCCGCCATCAATGCAAAATCCAGAACCGCCCTGACCCTTAGAACTCTTGGCGGATTAAGCACCGCAGAAATTGCCCGCGCCTTTTTGGATGCCGAAAACACCATGGCCCAGCGTCTGGTCAGGGCCAAGAAAAAAATAAAACAGGCAAAAATTCCCTATGCAATACCTGAGGGCGAGCAAATTCCTGAGCGCCTGCAAACTGTGCTGGAGGTTTTATATCTGATATTTAATGCCGGCTATTTTTCCACCCATGGCCCGGCGCAACTGCGAGTAAACCTTAGCGATGAAGCCATAAGATTGAATAAAATCCTGCTGGAATTAATGCCTGATGTTCCAGAAATTGAAGGGCTTTTAGCGCTGATGCTGCTACATGATTCTCGCCGTTTTGCCCGCTTTGACAGTGCTGGAGAAATGATTGCCCTAAAGGATCAGGATCGAAATATTTGGGACAGCAATAAAATTGCCTCCGGTTTGAAAATTTTACACAAGGCATTTGATAAGAAAATGCCCGGCCCCTATCAAATTCAGGCCGCCATAAGCGCTATCCACGCTCAGGCCAAATCCCACAACTCCACTGACTGGAAAGAAATCGTCGGGCTTTATGATGAACTGTACAAATTTTTGCCCACTCCGGTTATCGCTCTAAACAGGATTGTGGCAAATTCTTATTATCAAGGTCCTGACGTCGCGTTAGATCAAATGAAGGCGTTGAAAGAAAAGCTTAAAAACTATCAGCCCTTTTTCGCTGCCAAAGCCGACTTGTTGCACCGAATGGGCAAAATTGACCTTGCGGAAATCACCTATATCAGAGCCATAGATCTCAGCGACGAGGACACTACCCGCCTGTTTTTGCAAAAAAAACTGGGGCAGATGCTGCGCGAAAACTAGGCTTTATATGACAATGGCTTCAGAACAAGATTGAGGTTTTGCCCCTAAACCTGCGCTCCTTTTACCTCTTCTTCAACAGCTGGTTTTTGTGCTACTTTTGCGCTTTCCTCTGCGATTTTTATTTCCGCCTGTTCTATAACCATTTTTTCAATTCTTGCTCTCTGGCGCATCAGCTTTTTCTGATAACGCCCCTGCACCAGATCAACAGCCACCATAACAAACAAAACAAAGTAGAATGTTGATTTGGCCATGGGTAAGATATCGCTTCCGAACAGTTTTAGCCCCGCCAGATAGCCACCGTCTGAAACCAGCAATATGCCAACAAGCAAAAGAATAAACAGCCCCAGCACTTCATACATACGGTTGCGATCAAGAAAATCGGCCACATAATCAGCAAGGAAAATCATCGCAGCGCCAGTAATAACAATTGCTGTCGCCATAACCCAGAACACATCGGTAAGTGCAATTGCTGAAAGAATTGAATCAAAGGAAAATACCAGGTTCATGGCCACAATCCAGAAAATGGCCATGGTCACACTGCGCCGGTTTTTGGGGTTTTCTTCGGGATGTTCCGAGATGGAAATCATGTGAAAAATTTCCTGAATTGCCGTGTAGAGGATAAATATCCCCCCAAGCAACACAATGAATGCATGCAGATTGACCTCGCCCTCGATTATACCGGGAACATTAATCGTAAAGAACGGTTCCTGAAACAAAGCAATTGCCTGCAAAATCACAAACAGCAAAATTATGCGCAAAACAATGGCGCCAATCAGCCCCACTCGCCGAACATAGGCCTGACGTTCCGGCTCAACTTTTTTAGATTCAAGAGAAATATATAAAAGATTGTCAAACCCCAAAACAGCCTGCAACAGGATCAACATCAATAGAGTGAACCAGTTTTCAATCGATAAAAGGGATTCCATTTCTTTAACTCCGGTAAAATTGCAGGCCCGTTAGACATCAGGGGCAATTCCCCGGCGGCCTGACTAAATGGTTACAAAACTATTCCCCTGACATCAATGAGCTTTTTGCCAGATGCAATTTTTTTAGTCACTATTCAACAACCGCTCCTCAGGCAATCGCATCTGTTCGCAATCTTTGCCCTATCTAGCCGTCCAGCCCCCATCCACCGCAATCGAAGTTCCGGTGATGGAGCGCGCCATGTCTGAAGCCAGATATAACGCCAGCTCCGCCACCTCTTCAGGAGCAACAAATTTGCCGGTGGGTTGCGGGGCCAGCATTATCGTTTTGATCACCTCATCAGGTGAAATTCCGTGCACTTTGGCCTGATCCTCTATTTGCTTTTCGACCAGTGGTGTCAAAACATAACCCGGGCAAATGGCGTTTACCGTTACACCGGATTGAGCAACTTCCAGCGCTACGGTTTTGGTCAGCCCCAGCAAACCATGCTTGGCCGCCACATAAGCTGACTTGAATGGTGAAGCCACCAACCCATGCACAGAAGCGATGTTAATTATCCGGCCCCGTCCCTGATTTTTCATCACCGGCACAGCGCTCTTTATGGTTTGAAATGCCGCATCCAAGCCAACAGCCCGTACTCTTTCCCAGTCAGATACTTCAAACTCGTCAATCGGGGAGACTTTTTGCACGCCGGCATTATTGATCAAAACATCAATGCGCCCGAAGGATTTTACAAAATTTTCAACCAGCTCAATTCCACTATTGCTTTTTGACAAATCCGCTTGAAAATATTCTATTCGACCGGGCGCAGTCTGACTTGATCCGGCCCTTTTTACCTCGCTAACGGTCGCTTCAATTTGTGACAAAGGTTCAAAACTATTCAAACCAACATTATATCCACTTTCCAAAAATCGCTTGGCAATAGCCAACCCGATGCCACTTATTGAACCCGTGATTAAAACTGCTTTTGCCATTGATTTTTTGCCTTTTTAATATGGACCCAACGAATACGGTCGCTCATTCATCCATGCCACCAATATCAATTCCCAACAATCAAAAATATAAAATAGAAGCAAAAAACCCCGGAGATGTTTCTCCGGGGTTTTTATAACATCTTCCAAAATCAGTTGGCCGCGTCAGCTAATTTGACGGCAATAAATCGGGCAGGAAGGTGGTGATTACCGGGAAGTTCCACAATAGGGCCAGACCAATAACCTGAATAAATACAAACGGAATAATGCCTTTATAAATGTCCAGCGTACTCACTTCCTTCGGCGCGACACCTTTGAGATAAAACAGTGCGAACCCAAATGGCGGCGTAATAAACGAAGTCTGCAAATTCACCGCGATAAGAATAGTAATCCACACCGGCGGCATCAATGCGGGATCAGCCGCATAAATCACCGGTCCGACAATCGGAATAACGATGAAAATAATTTCAATGAAATCGAGCACAAATCCAAGGAAAAACAAAACAATCATCACAACGATAAGCAGAG
>CAZMVQ010000021.1:0-35176 GCA_964569865.1 uncultured Devosia sp. | reverse complement strand
AGGTTTCTCCATTTTTGATGCTATACATGTATAGCATCAAAAATGGAGAAACCTCATGCTGGCCCTGCGCCTTCCCGAAGATATAGAAAAACGCCTTGCTGCGCTGGCCAAGAAAACTGGTCGCACCAAAAGTTTTTATGCTCGTGAGGCAATTCTTGAACATATTGAAGAACTTGAGGATTATTATCTGGCTGAGGAGAGGTTACGGACCGATACGGGTGAGCGGATGAGTTGGACTGAGGTCAAAAAAGACTTGTTCGATGATGAAAAAACTGCCGCCAGCTAATGTGGCATGTTGAATTTGACCGAAGGGCCGCCAAGGAATTACAGCGCCTTGGCACTGCCGACAAAAGGCGTATAGCGCAGTTTATTGATGAGCGATTGTTGGCTGGCGATAATCCTCGGAAGTATGGTTTAGCCCTATCGGGAAAATTGTCCGGTCTTTGGCGTTATCGAGTGGGCGATGTTCGAATTATTTGCAGGATCGAAGATGACCAACTGATGGTGTTGGTGATTAAAGTTGGTAAGCGAAGCGAGATTTATAGGTAAGTTTTTTGGAGGTATAAGCGTTTAGGTCACCTAGCGTTGGGCCTTTTCCCATTTCCCCCTTTTCGTGACAAAAACATAATCATGTGAAATAGTCCTCTGATACAAAAACGAAGAGGGCGAAAAAAATGGTTTCACGCAGAATGGTAATTGGCGGTAGTGCGGCTGTTTTGGCAGCGGGCGGTGCGGCTCTTGCCTATCCGCTTTATTTGCAGTTATTTCCCCCTATCGCTAACACAGGATTTACCCTGAGCGAAGAAGAGCTGGCGCGGGCTGTGGCTTTTTTGGCTAACAATCCGGCAATTGACACTCATGCCCATCCGGGACGAACCTTTGTGAAGGGGGCTGAAAATCTTGCATGGAAGCTGAGAATTTATCAATCCATCGGCACTTTTGAGGAGCGGGTAATTGCAGAAATGGTCACCGGAGGGCTTGCGGCCGTCGGATTTTCTGCTGTTTCAGATTTCCCTATACTCAATACGCAAGGCAACGGGCTGGTATCGGCGCGTGAATTTGATCATGGGGAGGCATGGGATTATTATCAGCTGCAAATTAAAAACCTTAATTCTTTAGTGGAGCGGGAGCTGGTTTATCCGGTGCTGACCCCAAAGGATATTGCACTTGCGCGAGCAGCCGGCCGACCGGGAGCAATTTTTGCGGTTGAAGGTGCAGACTTTATCGAAAGTAATCTGAATAGAATTCAAATCGCATGGGATGATGGCGTGCGCATTGTCACCTTTGTACACTTTGTAAAAGGTGGGGTGATGGGGGATATAATGACAGCGGAGCCTGTTCATGGAGGCATGAGCCAAGTTGGTCGGGCAGCTTTTGGCGAAATGCAACGGGTTGGCATGATGGTCGACCTGTCTCACTCGTCGGAAAAAACCGCATTTGATGCGCTTGAATTAAGCACTAAACCGGTGGTTGGCACCCATACTCATATTTTAACGCCTGAGCTTGAACATCCCCGGTTTATCTCGCTGGAACTGGCCCAGGGAATTGTTGAAACGGGTGGCTATATTGGGGCATGGCCTGCGGGAATTGGTTTGAGCACCCTTAACGATTATCTTGATCGGGTTGAGCAATTAATAGATGTGCTGGGCGTTGACGGGGTGGCAATTGGCACCGATATGGATGCCAATTATAAGCCTGTCTGGAGCACTTATCTTCATCTGCCGCTGGTAGTTGGTGGCTTGCTCAAACGGGGTATGGCTGAGGATGTGCTGGCCAAAATCACTGGCGGAAATTTCATGCGGGTTTTTGGCTCTGTGCAGGCCTAACGCCGGTTGGAAACCAAATCTGAACATTTGATTTCGTTAGCAATATTTTCAAACAGGGATTTGAACGGGCTATTGCTGCGAAAAACCAGCGAAACAGTGCGGCTGGCGACGGGCGGGGCAAGCTGAAAAAGCTTAATTCGCGGGTCGTTCGCTTCCTTGTTGATAGATAATTTTGGCAAGAGTGTCAGCCCTTGGGAATTGGCGACAAAGGCCATTATGGTGGAGAGGGAGGTGGCTGAAAAGCTGTTGGTTTTCTGTTCCTTTTCCAGATCGCAAAATTCAATCATCTGATCGCGAAAGCAATGGCCCTCATCGAGCAAAAGCAACTGTTCCTTGGGCAATTTTGACAGGCGAACCGGTTGTTTAATTTGGGCCTCATGGCTGGCGGCAAGCACAAACGGATCTTCAAAAAGCCTGATGGCACTCAGGGCAATACCATTCTTTGGCGGCTCGGTAGCGATCAGGGCTATATCGAGATCGCCTATGCTGAGCATATCCTGCAGTTTTTCGGTCTGCCCCTCCATGATTTCAAAGCCCGGTTTCGGGAATTTTTTTAGCAAAGGAGGAAAGATTTCTGGCAATAAATAGGGGGCGATTGTTGGAATGATCCCGAACCTGATGGGTGAAAACGGCAATCCCGATTGGGAAAAGGCAAAATCTTCAAGGCTTTTACTATTGGCAATAATCTGTTTTGCCCGGATGATGAATTCGCGACCAAACGGTGTCGGGCGGATCGGCTTTTGCGAGCGTTCAAATATAGTGGCGCCACACAAGGTTTCCAGCTGGCTGATCTGCTGGGACAAAGCAGGCTGGGTCACATGGCACAATATAGCAGCGCGGCCAAAATGGGCTGCTTTTTCGACAGCGATTACATAGCGCATCTGCTTCAGGGTAATACTCATCATTAGAAATACTTATTAGAACTATAGAAAAAGTCAATTGGACTTATTAAATTTGTGGGCGTAGCTTTAGTCCAGAATTTTATGAAACCGGAGGATAAAATGAGCAAAGCACCCATCATGACCACAAGCGCTGGCGCACCTGTTGGCGATAATCAGAATTCCCTTAGCGCTGGAGAGCGCGGACCGTTGCTGATGCAGGATTATCAGTTAATCGAAAAGCTGGCCCATCAGAACCGGGAACGTATTCCGGAACGGGTTGTGCATGCAAAGGGATGGGGTGCTTATGGCACGTTAAAAATTACCGGTGATATTTCTGAATATACCAAGGCCAAGGCTTTGCAGCCGGGTGCACAAACGCCAATGCTGGCGCGATTTTCAACTGTTGCCGGTGAACTGGGAGCAGCCGATGCTGAACGGGACGTGCGTGGTTTTGCTCTAAAATTTTATACTGAAGAGGGCAATTGGGATCTGGTTGGCAATAATACTCCGGTGTTTTTTATTCGTGATCCGCTTAAATTCCCTGACTTCATTCATACGCAAAAGCGTCATCCAAAAACCAATTTACGCTCAGGCACTGCTGCTTGGGATTTCTGGTCACTTTCTCCAGAAAGTCTACATCAGGTGACGATTTTAATGTCTGATCGCGGCGTGCCGGTCTCTCCTGTCAACATGAATGGCTATGGCTCTCACACCTATTCTTTGTGGAATGATATTGGCGAAAGGTTTTGGGTAAAATTTCATTTTAAAACCCAACAGGGCCATAAACATTATACCAATGCCCAGTCGGAAGAAATTATCGGCCAAAGCCGTGAAACCTATCAGGAAGCCCTGTTTGGTGGCATTGAGGAGGGCGAATTCCCACGCTGGTCCTTCAAAATTCAGGTGATGAGTGAAGATGATGCCAAAAAAGCACCGTTTAATCCATTCGATCTGACCAAGGTTTGGCCCCATGCTGACTATCCATTGATTGATGTTGGCGAAATGGAATTGAACCGTAATCCTGAGAACTATTTTGCCGAAATTGAACAGGCAGCATTTTCGCCTTCAAACGTGGTGCCCGGCATAAGTTATTCGCCGGATAAAGTATTGCAGGCGCGAATATTCTCCTATGCAGATGCCCATCGCTATCGTTTGGGAACTCATTATGAAGCACTGCCGGTAAATGCTCCAAAATGCCCTGTGCATCATTATCATAAGGACGGATCGATGAATTTTACCGGCCAGATGAGCGGGAATGTTGATGCCTATTATGAGCCAAATTCCGTAGGCGGTCCGGTTGAGAATAGTTCAGCGCTTGAACCTGCTTTAGCCATAGAGGGTGATGCCAATCGCTATAATCACCGGGACGGCAATGATGATTTTTCGCAACCCAGAGCATTGTTCGAGCTTTTTGATGCCGAGCAAAAACAGCGATTATTTGACAATATCGCAGCATCCATGAGCGGTGTTCCACAAGATATAGTTGAGCGGCAATGCAAACTGTTTGATCAGATCCATCCTGAATATGGTGCAGGGGTTCGTCAAAGAGTTCAGGGTTAGAGCATTCAGAATTTAAACTGTTTTGGGGTGCGCTATGTTGCCGGCGCGCCCCATTTTTTTGCGTAAAAATGCCTATAAAATGTTGCAGAATTAGCTGGACTTTTCAAAACCGTCCATAAGCTTTCCGGCAATATGGGTGAAGGCCTGGGCCTGCTCACCGGTCGGCTCGATGGTTAAAATAGGGGTGCCGGCATCGGAAAATTCACGAATTTTCATATGCAGGGGAATTTCACCAAGAAAAGGAATTTTTAGCTGATTTGCAGTGTCTTTTGCACCGCCATGGCCAAATATATCATAGCGATTGCCGGTATCGGGGGCGATGAAATAGCTCATGTTTTCAATCAGGCCCAGCAAGGGAATTTTCATCCTGACAAACATATCCATGGCTTTTTTAGCATCGATAAGGGCCAGATCCTGCGGGGTGGAAACAATCACCGCGCCAAAAAGTTCAACCTGTTGGCATAGGGAAATCTGAATATCTCCGGTGCCGGGGGGCAGGTCGATGATTAAAATATCCAATTCACCCCAATCGGTTTCACGAAGCAATTGGCGCAGGGCAGATGAGGCCATGGGACCACGCCAGACCACTGCCTGATCAGGCTCTAACATTGGCCCGATAGACATGGCTTTTAGGCCGTGCCCTTCAAACGGTTTGAACATTTTTTCATTGCGAAAGGCGGGCTTGCCGTCAAGTCCCAAAAGTTTTGGAATGGAGGGGCCATAAAGATCGGCATCTAAAACACCAACCTTCATGCCAAGGGATTGCAGGGCCAAGGCCAGATTGACCGAGCAGGTGGATTTGCCCACTCCGCCTTTTCCCGAAGCAACTGCGATAATTTTTTTAATGCCCTTAACCGGTGAGGTCTGCATTGCAGATTGTTGATTGCCGGGGCCACCCTGACCATTTTGAGCGCCGGGAGCAGCAGAAGAGGGCGCGCGACCGGAAGTTATTGATATCAAAATCTTTTTATCGGGTTCGCAGCTTTTGGCAGCCTCGGTTGCTGCCGCCTGAACGGGACCAAAGGCTCCCTCCATTCCCGGCTCAACCGATATGGCAAAAGCTATGGCGCTGGGGGTAATAATTATGTCTGACAGGCCGGAATAATCGGCCAAAGAGCCACCGCCTGGCACTGGTACATTTTTGAGCGCTGCGCGTACGGCAACTACTTTTTCACTGTCAGACATGATGGTTTTACTACCTAAAGAATTGACTGGCCGGTTGATGCCCAGTCTTTGACAAATGCTTCCAGACCTTTGTCGGTAAGGGGATGATTATACATTTTATGAATTATAGCCGGGGGAATTGTTGCCACATCGGCACCGATCAGGGCGGATTCTGAAACCTGATTTATGCTTCTAATGGAAGCTACAAGAATTTGGGTTTTGAAATCATAATTGTCATAAATGGCGCGAATATCTGCGATCAGCTCCATGCCCACAAGATTGATGTCATCCAAGCGGCCAACAAAAGGAGAAATATAAGTTGCTCCCACTTTTGCCGCCAGCAGTGCCTGATTGGCAGAAAAGCAAAGGGTGACGTTGGTTTTGATATCGTTATTGGAAAAGTGACGACAGGCTTTCAACCCGTCCGGGGTCAGGGGAATTTTTATCACTACATTGTCGGCAATTTTGGCTAAAAACTCGCCTTCTTTAATCATGCCATCAACGTCTGTGGCGGCAACTTCGGCAGAAACGGGACCGGATACAATTTCGCAAATTTCAGCAATGACTTTTTTGAAATCGCGCCCGGATTTTGCAATCAGGGAGGGGTTGGTGGTTACCCCGTCAAGCAGGCCGGTGGACTGAAGTTCGCGAATATCATCCACCTCAGCGGTATCAACAAAAAATTTCAATTTCTTTATCCTTCATATGGTGCGGGTTTAATTTGTGTCCAAAAAACAGCCGCGAATTTTTATAATTTAACGCTCTTATATGCTGCTACCTCAGCACTTCAACAATTGCAGCGGCTAATTGATCTGTATCATGTTCTGGAATTCCAGCGATATTTATGCGGCTGTCATCGATCATATAGATTGCTTTTTCCTGTTTTATTTTTTGCACTTGCTCAAGCGAAAGTCCAAGCAGGGAAAACATTCCGCGATGGTTTTCAATGAAATCAAATTCATCAGAGTTTGATTGTTTTCTTAAAGAACTGGCCAGTTTTGTGCGCAATGTAAGCACGCGCTTGCGCATTTCTTCCAACTCAGTTTCCCAATCGTTGCGTAAGTCGGGGTCATTCATGATTATTCGCACGATCTCGGCCCCATGGTCGGGTGATTGGGAAAATGAGCCGCGAATTACGTTGGCCATTTGCGAGAATACAATGTCGGCAGTTGGTTTTTTATCGGCGATAGCGATGGCAACACCGGCCCGCTCGCGATAAAGACCAAAGTTTTTTGATGCAGAAAAACCAAGCATCATTTCAGGACAGGTTTGAGCGATTTTTCTCACCCCGTAGGCATCGGCTTCAAGCCCTTCACCCAAACCCAGATAGGCCAGATCGAGCAATGGAAAAGCGCCGGTTCGAGCAAGGCTTTTTGCGACCTGATCCCATTGCTCATTGCTAAGGTTGGCCCCGGATGGGTTGTGGCAGCAGGCATGGAGCAAAACGGTGTCTTTTGGTCCCATGGCATCAAGTGCGGCCAGCATCTGATCAAATTTTACCGAACGGGTTTTTGGGTCAAAATAGGGATAAAATTTTGGGTTAAGACCGGCAAGTTCCAGCATTGGTTTGTGATTTGGCCATGATGGATCAGAAACCCAAACCGTTGCGCCCGGATTGGCCCGGTTGATCAGTTGCATGATAACCCACAAGGAACCGGTACCGCCCGGTGCCTGTACCGAGGTGATGCGGCTTTTATCAACCGTATCGGCAAATATCAGGTCTGTTATGGCATCACAAAAACCGCGATTGCCCGAAACTCCCACATAGGATTTTGTAGTTTGATCAGCAAAAATTCTTTTTTCAGCATTGCTGACGGCGCTCATTATCGGGGTGTTGCCGGAGGCGTCCTTATAAACGCCAATTCCAAGGTCGAGCTTGTTTGGTCTCTCATCAGCGCGATATTGGCCGAGCAGGGCAAAGATTTTGTCTAGCGGAGCTTTTTGCAGGGTTTCAAACATTGGAAAATTTCCGTTTTTCTTGATGCTTTTGCAATTGAATTTTGGCCTGATTTCATTGGTGAGTGAATGCTCAAACCGAATAAATAAGTATTTCTAAAAGCGTTATATGCCTTCGCGCAGATTTTGCAATTGTTCAAAGTGCTTTTGAAAAGTTTTGCCTCACAAATAGATCACGAACCCATCGCAATTGTTTGATGGCCAATAGTTGCGTACAGCATCGACAAACAGAGGTAACAAGCCCATTGTTTGATGAAACTTATCAGGCTTTTGAGGTGTTCGGGATGGATTTTGCGGCAAAATTTTTAATGATTATGGGATTGCAAATCGCATTGGTCAGCGGGGCCATCTCGCAGGAAAGCAATGTTATGAGTGCCGCCAGTGATCCGGATGCAATAGCTGATGGAACAAACGCTGTTGGCGATAAAGATATTGCCGAGGCATGGCTTATCAACCCCACAACACGCTATCCCCATTTTGTGCTGGGGGCGGACTATGAGCCATCCGGGATCAGGGTGCGGCTTAAAACCGGAGAAATCCTTTCCCTAATTCTGGACGAGGAATTTGTATTCGAGGATCGGGTAGCACGGCTGGCCGATCTGGACGGGGACGGTCAGGATGAAATTATTCAGGTAATGAGTTCGCAGCAAAAGGGAGCCTCGCTGGCAATATTTTCCATTAGAGAAGGGGCGCTGGTGTTAAAAACCCGCACTGCTTTTATTGGCCGCTCGTCGCGCTGGTTAAATCCGGCCGGTATTGCTGATTTTAACGGGGACGGGGTTCTTGATATCGCTCTGGTGCAAATGCCGCATTTGGTGAAGCGTTTGGAACTTTGGAACTTGGATGATGGTCGTCTGGTCAGGATTGCGGATGCACAAAATTATTCAAATCATAAATTGGGCTCGCCATATCTTGGCCTGTCGGCGGTTGGTGATTTTAACGGGGACGGCATAGATGATCTGGCAATTTTAAAAGGCAATTATTCTTCGATCAGTCTGCTTAGTTTTGCTGGTGGCGGGGTAGATGAATTTGCAAATTATGCTATCGAGGGCGTCGTGAGAAAAGATTTTGAGTTGAGTAAAACCACAAAAGGCTGGCGACTTGAAATCGGTTTGTCTTCAGGGGGGAATTTTTCTCTTGATATTGCACCTGATCACTATTGACCATGTGACACTGGAGAACCAAATAGGGTAGGGATATTCTGAAGTGCTATTCAGAACTGGATTTTGACGCTTAGGTCAAAAATATTACAAAAATATCAAGGAGCATTTTTATGCCGGCGATCAACAGATTTGGTGAGTTTCATGAGGAAATAACAGGCTGGCGGCGTGATTTTCATTCCAATCCAGAGCTGCTTTATGATGTGGAGCGCACAGCGGGCAAGGTTGAAGAGCTGCTTAAATCCTTCGGGGTTGATGAAATTGTTACCGGAATTGGCCGAACCGGTGTGGTCGGAGTCATCAAGGGTCGCCAAAGCGATAGCAACAAAGTTATCGGTCTTAGGGCTGATATGGATGCATTGCCGATAAAAGAGGCAAGTGGCAAAGCATATGCTTCAAAAATTGATGGAAAAATGCACGCATGTGGTCATGACGGGCATACGGCAATGTTGTTGGGGGCGGCCAAATATCTGGCTGAGACCCGCAATTTTGATGGTACGGCGATTGTGATATTTCAACCGGCAGAAGAGGGCGGGGCCGGTGGCAAGGCCATGGTTGATGATGGGATGATGGAGCGATTTGGCATTGAGCAGGTTTTTGGTATGCACAATATGCCAAGATTGGCGCTTGGACAATTTGCCATCAGGGAGGGCGGCATGATGGCCGCTACCGACGAATTTACCATCACCATAAATGGGGTAGGTGGACACGCCGCCATGCCCCATATGAGCATTGATCCAGTGATGATTGCAGCGCAAATTACCGTGGCGCTGCAAACGCTGGTGTCGAGAAATGTCGACCCAATCGACAATGCTGTTCTAACAGTAACCCAGATTCACGGCGGGGGTGCCTATAATGTCATTCCAGGTTCGGCTCAGATGATGGGCACCATTCGCACCCTGGATGATGAAGTTCGTGCACAGATGGAAAAACGCCTCATCGAAATGGTTGAAAAAATCGCCGATGCATTTGGTGCCAAAGCGGACCTTAAATTCAAGCGTGGCTATCCTGTAATGTCTAATGCTGCCGAACAGACCCGTTTTGCGGTTGAGGTGGCCAGTGAACTGGTGGGGGATGAAAATGTTGATAGCAATGTTGATCCGGTAATGGGGGGCGAGGATTTTTCATATATGGCGATTGCCAGACCGGGTGCTTTCATATTTATTGGCAATGGAGACAGTGCCGATCTGCATCAGGATACCTATGATTTTGATGATGAGGCGATACCTCTTGGCTGCTCTTATTGGGTAAAACTGGTGGAAAAATCCATGCCTGTCTAAGGTCAAATTCAAAGAAGTTATTTATGATGTTACGTAGAGGTTTTTTTGCGCTCCTGCTGATTTTGATCAGTGGCGTTGCTTTGGCAAATCAGAACAATCTGCATTTTCGCACCTATGAAACCAGTTTTGAATCGGTTGATGATTTTGCCGGGTTTTATATTGTCCCTCAGGATAGTAAACCTACCGCAAGCCATGATATGGCAACCGATATAGTACGGTCTGGAAGGTTTTCCCATAAGGGCTGGGTTACGGGTTCCAATGCGCCAAGCTCTAGATTTGTCAATAATAATCACCGGGGCTACCCAACAATTCAATTATATAAATTGGAGGGGGGAGCCTTTAGAACGCCGGTAAAAATTGAGTTCTGGGTCTGGCTGGATATGGATTTAAAACCGGGTGAATGGTTTAGTTTTGCCACCCTTGATTATACCACGCGCGACACGTGGGACCCGGTTCTGGTAAACCTTAGTGATAAGGGGATTGTGCATCTGATGCATGTGCCAACCAACGCCAAGGGAATAACCACCTATCAAAATGAAACGCTTAAATTCCCGTTCAGGGAATGGGTCAAGCTCAGCGTTGAACTGCATTTTGACAAGGATAACGGGTATGCAAAAGTCTGGCAGAACGATATATTGATGTCTGAGGCTGAGGTGAGGCGGGGGAATGGTTTATTTACTCAGGCCCATTTTGGTCTATATGCGCCGCCCTCAATTACATCCGGGGTAATCTATAATGACGATCTGGTTATCAGGGAAATGAGCGCCAACTAAATCACCTTTGTCAACAAGGGTTTGCTTGCAAAAAATGCTTCAAGATTTGCCACCAGCAATTGGCCCATGGCGTTGCGGGTCTGTCTGGTGGCACTGCCCTGATGGGGGGAGAGAATTACATTGTCCATCTTAAAAAGGGCAGGGGGTACGTTTGGTTCGTCCCCAAAAACATCTAAAGCGGCCCCGGCCAACTCTCCATGCTTTAGTTTTTTAACCAGTGAAACCTCGTCAACTACCGAGCCTCTGGCGATATTGATCAAAAACCCGGTTTTTCCCAAGGCGTTGAGCACGTTTTCATCAACCAGAGAATTGGTTTCTTTGCCGCCCGGAGTTGCTACAATCAGCCAGTCGCAGTTTTTAGCCATTTCCAACAGGTCATCAAAATATTGATAGGGCTGATTTTTCTGATTTTTTCGCCCGAAATATATCACCTGCATTTTCATGGCCTTACAACGCAGCGCGATTTCCTTGCCGATTCGGCCAAGGCCAACAATGCCTGCGGTCTTGCCTTTTAGTTCGCTTTGCAGGGGAAAATTTCCAGCAACCCATTTGCCAGTGCGAACAAATTGATCGGCGGAAATAATTTTGCGCGACAGGCAAATCATCAGGCCAATGGTAATTTCTGCCATGGCATCGTTAAGCACATCAGGAGTGTTGGATACGGCAATCGAGCGCTTGGCGGCTGTTTTTATATCAATACCATCATAACCGACCCCGAAATTGGAAATCATTTTAAGGTTTGGCAATTTGTCCATTAAAGCCTCATCAACCCCATATCCGGCGATGGCCCTAAATTCTTTGCCATTATCTAGTAAAAACCTTTCCGGGTTTTTTTGTTCGTATAATCGCGTGGCATCGAATTTTTCACAAATTTCGTTTTCACATGATTTGAGCATTTTTTGGGTAATTAACACCTGATTGGGCAATGGTTTTCTCCGGTATTGGCAAAGAAGCATTCAAGATGTAAAATTGTGAAGCAAATGTTGCACGGTTACAATATGGCGGGGACTTTATAGTGGATTTTATTCTGGCAATTGATCAGGGAACGACTTCAAGCAGGGCAATTATATTCGACGGGGAGCAAAATATTATCTCCAGCTCTCAAAAGGAGTTTACCCAGATATATCCAAATTCTGGATGGGTGGAGCATGACCCGGAAGAAATCTGGGAAAGTGTTCTTTCTACCTGTCGCGAGGCAATAAAGGGCGCAAATATCAGCGCTGAGGACATCGCGGCTATTGGAATAACCAATCAGCGCGAAACCGTTGTAATCTGGGATAGGGAAACCGGCAAGCCGGTTTATAACGCTATTGTCTGGCAGGACAGGCGCACCGCCCCCATGTGCGAAACTTTAAAACTTGCCGGACGGGAAAAGATTTTTACCAAAAAAACCGGACTGTTGTTGGACCCGTATTTTTCTGGAACCAAAGTAAGATGGTTGATGGAAAATGTTGCAGGGATCCGTGAAAAAGCCCGTAAAGGCAAGCTGGCCTTTGGCACTATTGATAGTTTTTTAATCTGGCGACTGACCGGGGGAGAGGTGCATGCCACCGATGCTACCAATGCCAGCAGAACTTTGATGTTTGATATTCAAACTCAGGAGTGGGACGAAGAACTGCTTAAAATTCTAAAGGTTCCTGAAGAAATTTTGCCTCAGGTCAAAGATTGCGCCGATAATTACGGGGTGACGGATCCGGACCTTTTTGGTTCGCCTATTGCCATTCGCGGTGTTGCCGGTGATCAGCATGCGGCGACAATCGGGCAATGCTGTTTTGAACCGGGAATGATGAAGGCGACATTTGGAACCGGGTGTTTTGCGCTTTTGAATACCGGAGAGGAGCTGGTGCGCTCTAAAAACCGGCTGCTAACCACCATCGCCTATCGGTTCAATGGCAAAACCACTTATGCGCTTGAGGGATCGGTATTTGTTGCCGGGGCGGCCGTGCAATGGTTGCGCGATGGTTTGGGGGTGATTAAATCAGCCGACGAAACCGGAAAGATGGCTAAGGCTGCCGACCCTAATCAGGATGTTTACATGGTGCCCGCTTTTGTTGGTCTTGGTGCGCCCCATTGGGATGCGGATGCGCGCGGGGCAATTTTTGGACTTACCCGCGCAACAGGGGCCAACGAATTGGCAAAAGCTGCCCTTGAAGCAGTTTGCTTTCAGGCCAAAGACTTGATGGATGCAATGGCCAAAGACTGGAAAGGGCAAGACAGCGAAACTGTTTTAAGGGTTGATGGGGGCATGGTCGCTTCGGACTGGACCATGCAGTTTCTTGCCGATATTCTTGATGCGCCGGTGGACCGTCCGACCATTCTTGAAACCACGGCGCTTGGTGCTGCATGGCTGGCGGGTGCCCATGTGGGCGTATGGGCCAACGAGCGTCACTTTGCCAGAGACTGGTCGCTTGATGAGCAATTCACCCCGAAAATTGACAGAAAATTGCGAAACAGAAAATTGCGCGGCTGGCGCGATGCTATTGAAAGAACCCTGAGTAAAAAAGGATAAGGGGTGCTGTTAGATTGGCTGCGGGTTTCACGCCGGTGGGCTTTGTTATACCTCACGCCGGTGGGGCTTGTTCTACCTCACGTCGGTGGGCTTTGTTACGCCTCACGCCGGTGGGCTGGGAACTACGATAACCAGGCCTCAAAGCTACCGCCAAAAATCATCGCCCAGTAAATTTCATATACTCCCCCCCCTTCGGCGACAGCGAAGCCAAATTCGGTGAATTTGGGGTTTAGAAGCGTATTGCGATGGGGTCTTGATTCAAGCCAGCCCTTGATTGCGTCTTCGAGGGTATCCTGACCACCAGCCAGATTTTCTCCAACTGCCCCCTCGTAGCCAACGGCCGTTACCCTTTCGCGCAAAGTCCCCCCTAATTCGTGGGATAATTCGCCTTTTTTGGCCATCAGTTCGGCATGGATCTGTGCTGCTCTGCCCAAAACCGGATTATAGGACAGCGGCTTTACACCATTGGCAGCTCTGGTTGCATTGATTTTTGCTATTATGATTTCGCGTGAAAGCATTACGGGGCTTGTTCTGCCTTCGGGTAAATATTGAGAGCAGGCGCTAAGCGTGCTGCCCAGTCCCAATATCAAGAAGTTTCGTTTGGTAAGCAGTTTTGAATTCATAAGCCCTGACCTTGATTGACTATTAAGTAGGTGAAACAAAACTGCTTAGCTCAGATGAGCCGTTAAATTCAATCTGCTTCACGTCCAAAGCGTCCGGGAATTTTTTTAGAATTTCAGTCAAATCCAAAAGGGAAGAAACTGCTTCTAAAATCAGGGCATTGCCCTCGTCGTTGCCGGGGGCAATCATTAAGTCATAGGCTTCAACATCACGGGCATATTCTACCATAAGACGCATGCGGGCCATGGTAAAACCAAGGGCAACCCTGAATTCCTCATCCAGTTCCGGGTTAATTTTTTCCAAAAGGTCAGCCATTGAAGCTCCGGTAATATAATCATCTTCCATGGAAAAATATTCGCCAAAATAAACGCCGATCAGTCCACGGGCATTAAACAGATAGGAAATATTTGTATTGTTGGAAAATCTGTCCTGTTCGCCAATCTGATCACCAACATTGATGGAGCGCATCAAACGGTTGCCTGCCAACTCACCAAGGGCAAGCGATCCCATACCAGAAATTATCATCGAAAGACCCTGTTCAGGGTCTGCAAGCAATGCCCGGCGTGCCTGCCCGGTGGCCAGCCAGTTGCCGACCATTTCCTGTAAATCCTCAATAAGAAGGTTTACCGCCGCATAAAGATATTCACCCCGGCGTTCGCAATTTTGGTTGGTGCAGGTTTCAAGGTCAAAATCGGTTGCGGGCCGCTGTCCCGCCCCGTCCTCAACGTCTTTTTCTTCTGATCCGGACGTGTCATTGCCCCACAATAAAAATTCAATAACCTGATAACCGGATGCTATTTTTGTCGGGTCACCATTAGCCATGTGCAGGTTTTGGGAAATGAGTTCAGTGGTGATTTTTTCCACATTGATGGTGCTGCCACCTACAGTGATATTGGTGGAGCCGATAATATTTTCGCTCTGGCTGTTATTGTCATTTTCTGCAGAGGGAGTGCCAGAACCGGCATAGTCAATGTAATTTGTATCAATGGGCCATGCGTTCACCCGGTTTGCCCAATCAGCAACTATCGGATTGGCCTGCACATAGATCTCGTTGATTTCAAATGGAATGCGTGCGGTGCGCCAGGCTTCTTGCGCCAGTTCCAGAGTTTCGTCATTGGGATCGTTTAACAGGTCTTCAATCGCGGTGCGCAACTGCTCGGCGGTTCTAAGAGAATCCTGAAAAGTGGCAAGTCCAATATCTGCATAATTATTGACCACATCAACAATTGAAACTTCTTCTATCTGGGTTGATGAAGTTGAATTTTGCTGTGCCTTTGCAGGTGTCAGTGTGAGCGCCGCTGCAAATGCAATCGCCAGCAGCCAGTTGGTTTTGGTAATATTCACTTTATTCTCCTGACGGAATTTTTATTCGTTATTCAGTTTTATTTACGGCGCTATATTGTCTGACCTTAGGGATAAAATACTAGGTAGCTTAAAAACATAAATTGAGCGAGCCTTATATGGCCAAAATTTCTTTGATTTTCTCATATCGTTATCTCATGGCGCAATAGTGATGCGCAGACTATTAGAGTTTTTTGGCAAACAGAAATATTTTCTAGTCACTTTCTGGTCATGACCCGTTCGGGTGAGGCTTATCAGAATAAAATTATAGCAATTGCTTCAACAGGGCGGGAATGTTGTCGACATTCTTTAGATAGCGCTGACGCAGGGAAAAGCTGAACGTAACATAGGTGCGGCCCGGTGAAAAAACGCACATATTGAATCCCGGGTGATATGTGCCGGTAAAAACAGGCTCAATCAGTCCGTTGGTTAAACCGCCTGCAAGTTGTTGGGGCGGCGCAAGGGAAAGGGTAAAATCATAGCCTGCGGAAAAGCGAAACAGTTGGGCGGTGTATAAAAACGGGAAATAAGAATGCAGGCGCCGATGCATGCCAAACATGGCGTTGAGCAATGTTTGTGTGTGGGATTTGTCGCCATTTTGTACCTGTTGCAAGGCCTTGGCAACACCGAGCGCAAAATCAGCAAAACTCTCTTCTACCTTCAAGTCCAAGTCGATCATTCTGAACTGAAAAAATTCATCATTGGTTTTATAATCACTCGTTTGGTTTAAATCCGCATAAAGGGTTGAGAGGGACTTTTTGGAAAACAATCCCTCTTTCCCATTGATTGCAAATGATGCCAGGGCAAACATCAGGGCCTGCTGGCTGATCCCTAATTTGTTGGCCCCTATCCGTAAGTCGGAACGAGACAGAGCAAGGGTTTTGAAGCCCACATCGCCGGTTCTAGGGGCAAACAAAAAGGCTGCCAATAGCTGCAAGGGAGCCAATAGTGCTGCCAAAGCCGTATATCCAAATCTCTTGATACCTGATATTGAGGCGGGTTTTTTGGTGACGGCACCGCGTTCCACTGATCGGGAGCGGGCAAGAGATGCTGCATCTACCCCCTCAAACATTGAATGGGTCGACAAGATCAAAACGGCAGCAAATCGCCCCTTTTCATCCGGCCCGTTTTTAAGCATAGCGACTTTTATGCGCAGGGGTGGCAGTGATGGATTGTCAAATATTTCATTGCCCACCATCGACCATTTGTCAGGAAAATCGTCAAGATTTTCTGCCTGCTCCAGCGAAATAATGTTGGAGAGCATGTTTTTTTCCAAAGTACCTTCTTTGAAATCAATATTGTAATTTTGCAGAATATGAGGAGCCAGTGTAAAAATTTCGTGCACTGTTGCGCTAGCTTCTTCCATGGCAAAGGGACGGTTGGAAAAAGCGCTGAAAAACACGGTCTGACGTGCCAAATGACAGTACCACTGATTGTCGGTGAAGCCTGCTGTTAGATCGGCTGTTTTTTGTTCTGAATTTTTGCCGGTGAGGCTGTTTTTAACGGTCGGGGCATTGCCTGAATATGAAGTCACAAAAAATCCCCAAACTGCCAATTTTGGCATGAACCAAAACCAGCCTAGACCCTTCAACAAAAACTAGTCAAGGGTGGAGGGCAGAGGGACAGCAAGCCGAATGGATGAGTTTATCTGATATTTTATTGGATTTTGCCTTTTAGATATTTTTCAAGGCTTTTAACCTGATCGGGGGAAAACCAAAGCCCGCGTTTTGTCCTTCGCCACAATATATCTTCAACACTTAGGGCCCATTCATTTTCAATCAGGTGGATTACTTCAACCTCATAAAGATCATCACCGAATAATATTCCAAGCCCTGCAACATCGCTAATATCGCCAAGGATTTTATGGGCAATTGTGCCATAAAGCCTGACAAGTCGCCTCGCATGCCTTTGCTTCAAGAATGAATATTTACCCTTTAGTTTTTTAACCTCATCAGCAAATCCGGTGGCGGGAAAATCTCCGCCGGGCAGGCTTTCATCGCCTGTCCAGTCGTTACCGCGTCTTTCATAAACGGTGGCAATTTTTTCCATTACAGAAAGGGCGAGTTTGCGATAGGTGGTGAGTTTGCCACCATGAACATTGATGAGCGGTGCGCCATCCTCAACCTGCACGGTCAATACATAATCTCTAGTGGCTTCCTGAGCTTTTGAGGAGCCGTCATCCATTAAAGGGCGAACGGCAGAATAGGACCAGACCATTTGATCAGGGGTTACCGGTTTTGAAAAATATTCGCTGGCCGCATCACATAAATAGTTGATTTCCTCATCAGAAATGGTGACATCTGTCGGATCACCATCATAATCCTGATCGGTGGTTCCGATTAGTGTGAAATCCTCTTCATAGGGGATAGCAAAAATAATCCGCTCGTCAGAGTTTTGAAAAATGTAGCATTTGTCATGATCAAACAAACGCTTAACAACTATGTGCGAGCCTTTTACCAGTCGAATGCGCTTGCCGTCATCACCTTTGATGGCGTCACTAAGAACCCTGTCTACCCATGGTCCAGCCGCATTAACCAGAACTTTTGTGCGAACGGTTATTACCTCTGATTTTTCAGGCTTGAGGGTGATTTCCCATATTCCATTTGTTCTTTTAGCCGCAATAACCTTTGTATGGGTCATAATAGAAGCGCCCCGGTCGGCGGCATCGCGGGCGTTTAAAACAACCATTCTGGCATCATTTACCCAAGCATCGCTATATTCAAAAGCCTTTGAATACAGGGGTTTTAAGGGGGCTGAAACATCGCTGTTTTGCATATCGATGGTTTTGGTTGGCGGCAAAAGCTTGCGGCCGCCCATATAGTCGTACATAAAAAGTCCAAGACGCAAAAACCAGGCCGGACGCAGGCCTTTATGTATGGGAAGTACAAAGCGAAGTGGCCAGATTATGTGGGGGGCAATGGCCCACAGGCGTTCGCGCTCCATCAATGCTTCACGAACCAGCCTGAATTCATAATGCTCCAGATAACGCAGGCCGCCATGGATAAGTTTGGTGGCACCAGAAGAGGTGCCGCTGGCCAGATCATTCATTTCCGCCAAACCAACCCTGTAACCACGTCCGGCAGCGTCGCGGGCGATTCCACAGCCGTTTATTCCGCCGCCTATGACAAAAATGTCAAAGGGTTCAATGTCGTTATTTGATTGCATTGATAGTTTCTCGCACAGCTATTCTCACGCACACTTAATCTATTTGGGTTTCGTTTTGTAGTGTTTTTTGCGCACTCGAAACCAAATATACTAGGAACGCCAATGGTTCGCGTGTCAAGTGAAAGTGAAAATCAAAAAAGAAAGATTTATCTTAAAAAATTTACAAGAAAACTTACAAGAGAACCTGCAAGAAAATTAGTAGGTAATTCAACATTTTTTGCCCATCAACTCAGTTTGTTGTGTTGATTAGAGCATTTTGCAGATGAATTGAACTTCTTTGTACACTTAAGTATGTGAGGAAAGAGAATTGCCAGTTCACGCTGGATACAATTGCTTGAAAATGAAGAAATTTGCCCAATTGCATGATTTGAAAACCATGCAATTGAAAGCGATGTGGGTATAAAAACCAGTGAACGGCGAAAAACAGGGTTTTTGTTATCCGTAATGCCTGACTGATTTTATCCTGCGCGCAGTGGTGAAATTCTGATTTCAACGCGGCGGTTTTGTGCTTTTCCGGCTGCTGTGGCGTTGGAGGCAATAGGGTTGCTTTCTCCTCGGCCCTGCAGGGAAAATCTTCTGGCATCAATGCCTTGAGATGAAATTACACTGGCAACGGCAATTGCGCGTTCTCTGGAGAGTTGCGCGTTAAATTCTTCAGAGCCATCAGAATCAGTGTGGCCAATAATATCCACGATGGTGCGATCAAAACGCAGTAAGACCAAAGCCACCGATTGCAGAGTTGATCTAAATGAAGGCTGCACATTCGACGAGCCGGTTTGAAAAGTTATATTTGATGGCATATTCAAAATAATCTGATCGCCAACTCTGGTTACAGAAACCCCGGTGCCCTGCAATTGGGCGCGAAGTTCTGCCTCTTGCTGGTCCATATAAGAGCCAACCGCGCCGCCCGCCAAAGCGCCAACACCTGCGCCAATAAGGGCTGCAATACGGGCATCGCCACCGGTTGCGGCAGCTGCAACAAGACCACCAACGGCACCGGCCGCTGCGCCTATGGTTGCTCCACCGGCGGTATTTGAAATCTGCTGCTCACCAGTAAAAGGATTGGTGGTGGTGCAGGCTGAAATCAACAAAACCAACGTAATTGCGCCAAGAACCCGGTATTTCATTGTTAAATGTCCCTATCTCAATTGCTGATACCAGCAAAAACTATTGCAATGTAAATTATCACCAGTGATTGAGGCAGGATAGTGATATTGTTCGCAATGGATGTCCATAGGCGAAAAAAAATTGCTTTAAGCCTGCTCGGTTGTAGTTTCGTCAAGTTCTTGCAGCAATCCAGCGATCTTTTCCACATAGGGCAGATGCTGGGTGCGCATGGAAAAATTCAACGTCACATTTTTACGGGCGGGAACGAAGGTACAAAGATTTGATCCCGGATGGTAGGAGCCGCAATAAATCGGCTCGATCAGTCCCTTGGTTAAATCTCCATAGGTTCTATGGGGGGGGACCATGGTGAGCACAATGTCATAATTGCCGTTAAAACGGAAAAACCGCTCTGAGTATAAAAACGGCAGCACTTTGGAAATCGCCCGATGAGCTGCAAGCATTGTATTAAGAAGAAACTGCATTTTTGTAATGTCTTTTGCTTCCACCTTGCCAATGGTTGCGTCAACTTCCTTGATAAAATCCTCCAGATTGTCGCAAACCTCAAAAATTGCCTCGATAGAGCGCACCCGGAAAAAATCATCATCATAATCGTGGCGTTCGGAATCAAGCATGGTGTAAATCCCGCGAATTTTCTCCTTCGAAAACCCTTTGCCGCCATCGTTCAGGGCGTACATTACCAAAGCAAACATCAAAGAGCGCTGACGAACTTTCAAGCGATTGGCAATGCGTCTTAAACTTGCCCGTTCAAAAGCAACGCTGCGAAATCCCATCTCAACCACTTTTGGAGAAAGCAGGTGGGCCGAAATCATGTGCATGGGCAGCACAAAGGCAGCGCCCAAAGCATAGGAAATTCGCTTGCGCAATGAAACTTTATTGGCAGACGAAGACATGGTGCCATGGGAGGATGGTTGCGAGCGGGTGAGAAGCGCTGAATCTGATCCCTCCATTATGGCATGGGATGATCGCACCATAATCATGGAGGCGCGCCCCTGTTCGTCTGGGCCATTACGCCTGACAATTGCCCGAACCCTAAACAGGGGCAGGTTTTTATCGGTATAAAGGTCGTGACCAGCATCGATCCATTTGTCGGGATAACCATCAAACTCATCTACTTCTTCAATCGAAGTTATTGCTTCAAGCAGATGTTGGGGGAATGGCTGGCCCGGAGTTGCCCCCACATAGCCATGGGTAAGCTGGGGGGCCAAGGCCGACATCTGGGCGACGATCGAGCAAAGTTTTTCACTATCGAAAGTATCGGTGGAAAAGGCGGTGAAATATACTGTGTTTCGTGCCTGGTATAAAAACCATTGAAAGTTGGTGAACAGCGCTTGGGGGTGTTTGCGAACGGCGACAAGTGCGTCATCAAGAATTTTGGTCTGATCCGTCGGAAAACTGGTTGTCGAAAAGCTTTTCATTGTAATTCCCCTCCCAGAGAATTTATCCGGCATGCAAATATATCACGATCACTCAGTACGGTGAATTTTTGAATATACGGTTTGCTTGGTGCCAGATTTACTCCTTACAAAATCTACTTGCTATAAAATCTCAAGCCTCGACCCTAGTAGGCCTTGTGACAGGTAACAAGCTATAATGTCTTGAATGGTTATTGGCAAATCCGCTGATGTTTTAACGAACTTTTTTATGGCGCACTTGGTCGCTCTTTAGCTACGTTAGTTTTATTTGTCTCGCGGCTCTTATCGCAAAACCGCTACGCACTTTTTCTGGAAACGCTCATTATTAATGGTCGCGCTGCCGAAGCAGAAAATCGCAAGAACACTTTTCTTGGCAACGCTCTTAAAATATTGATCACGTTTCCGAAGCAACAACTTTGTTGTTGATCTTTTTTGCCTCACGCCGGCAGGCTGGTAAACCGCAAGAGCACTTTTTCTGGAAACGCTCTTAAAATATTGATCACGTTTCCGAAACGAAAAACCGCTACGCACTTTTTCTGGAAACGCTCGTTATTAGTGGTCGCGTTCCCGAAACGAAAAACCGCAAGAGCACTTTTTCTGGAAACGCTCTATTCACAAAAATTGTAATAGCATCAGTAATATTTGTTGGGCTGGTGAAATAAATTGGTCTACTGGTAGCCAACAGTTGAATTGCCACCGCAAAAATCCCTACAAACAAAACTCTGGGCAAAAAACCCCAAGCAAAATTCGTGAACAGAAAACCAAATCATGTCGCAGAATAATTCAAAACCACAAAAACCTTCCCCTTCAGACAAGGGGCACCACGGGGTTTTTGCGGCGCTGGGGGCCTATGGTATTTGGGGTTTGTTCCCGCTCATGTTCAGATTGCTGGATGGTGTAAGTCCGCCAATAATTGTTGCGCACCGGGTTATCTGGTCTTTAGTTTTTGTCGGCATTATTCTTAAATGGAACAATAGAATGGGGGAGGTAACCTCTGCTCTAAAGGACCGAAAGATACTGTTGAATATTGGTCTTTCCGCCGCTGTTCTAGCCTTAAACTGGCTGGTATTTATCTGGGCGGTGGAAACCCAGCGGGTGGTCGAGGTCAGTCTTGGCTATTTTATCAACCCATTGGTAAATGTGACTTTGGGCATGGTTTTGCTGGGTGAAAAGCAAAATCGCTGGCAATGGCTGGCTATCGCAATTGCCATTATTGCAATGATTGTGCAGGCCATCGGCATGGGGGCGGTGCCGATAATTTCTCTGACCTTGGCGATCTCTTTTGGGTTCTATGGATATTTACGCAAAACGGTTTCGGTTGGCTCGGCCCCCGGATTGTTTATCGAAACCTTGTTAATGTTGCCGTTCGCTATAATATTTTTGTTCTATGTTTTTATGACCTCAGGCTTTGGTCCCCATGGCGAGCCCAAACTTTTAGCCTATCTGGTGTTAACAGGTCCTGCCACCGCTGGCGCATTGCTGATTTTTGCCTTTGCCGCCCGTCGGATGCGATTGACCACCCTTGGCATGTTTCAATATATTGCGCCAAGTATGCATTTCATCATTGCGATCTGGGTTTTTAATGAACCCCTGAATAATATTCAATTGTTCAGCTTTGTTCTGATCTGGATATCAATTGGGGTATACACTTTTGATTCAGCGGGTTTAACACGCAGAAAAGAGGGAAAAATCAATGATTGAACAGTTTGGTGCATCTGAGATTGATTTTATTGCACCTAAAAAACGACATGGCGTTGTTGAGGGGGTTTATTCAGCGCTTGGAGAGGGTTTTACCAGCAAACCATTAGATGCTTTAGACCTTGGCTATGAGGGAATTGGTGGTGATCGCCATTCGGGTATGACCAGAAAAAGTAATTCGCGTGAACCCTGGTATAAAAAGGGAACGCAAATGCGCAATGAGCAGCAGCTCTCGATCCTCTCTCAAGAGGAATTGAGCGCAATTGCAAAAGATCTCGACATTGAAAAAATTAAACCGGAATGGCTGGGCTGCAATATTTGCGTATCAGGAATTGCCCATATGTCCCTACTTCCGCCCCGAACTATTTTGATGTTTGAGGGGGGCGTAAGTGTTCGGATTGATGGAAGTCGTGGCCCCTGCAAAATTTCCGGACGGGCACTGGTTAAACAATATGAGGGGCGCGATGATCTGGAGTTTGCGTTTGTAAGAGCGGCAAAACACCGGCGCGGCCTTGTGGGCTGGGTAGAAATCCCCGGAACCATCAAAGCGGGCGAAAAATTTGTTGCCCGTATCTGGGAGCAATGCATTTATCCCGGATAATGTTTCTCCCCCGGGTTTTTGGTGCAATTTTAATTAAATATGATCAATTGCCTTTATGGGGCATGGATAAATATCTGACAGTTTCCGACCTGAGAATTTTTAACTCGTTCGGAGAATGATATGAAGATCAAGAAAGAAGAACTTTCAGCGTTTGGCAGTTTTCGTGCGCTTGGCAGCGATGCCAACGAGGTTGAGCGTGAGCAGTTGTTTAAAAATGTTGCGCAATTGTTTTCATTCGTTTGTGAACGTTGTGATGACAATCAAGTGGAGCAATATGACGAGGTTCTGTGTCAGCTTGCCGAGCTTGTTGAAGTTGAAGGGCGGGCCGAGGTTGCAAAAATGCTTGCCCCGCTTGAAAGGGCACCGGGAACGGTGGTCATTAAACTGGCCAACGATAAAATTGAAGTTGCGCAACCAATATTGGAGTTTTCCAATGTTTTGTCCGACGATGATCTGATTGAGATTGTTGGAGCAAAAACAGAAGCTCACCGCGCTATTATTGCCGGTCGAAAACTGGTTCCTGAGAGGGTTGGAGACGCAATAATCGTACATGGTGGCAATGAATCTGTTGGGAAACTTGTTGGCAATGATAATGCAAAACTTGGTGATGCAACCCTTGCCCGACTGTTGAATAAAGCGGATATTGATACTCAGATTATCAAAAACCTAAGGGGCCGTCAGGATATTGACTGGCAGAAAATCCAGGGGAAAATCGGCGATGCCAGTAAGGCGGTGCGTGAAAAACTGGATGAAATAAACCTGCCCTCAGATCAGACTTCGCTGGATCAGGCCAAGGCGGTGGTATTCAATAGAATTCAGAACCGGGCCGGATTTAACGCAAATTCGTGGAGAATTTCCTGGAACCAGATCAAAGCCATGGGGGACAGAAAACAACTGGATGAGCAATCGCTGGTGCGTTTTTGTCGCTTTGGTTATGGGCATCACTTTGGTGCCGCAATGGCCTCAATGCTCAACCTCAAGCAACAGTTTTTTGTGAAATGGCTTGCCAAACAAGACTATCGTGCCGTGGTGGTTGCAGCAAAATGTATTGGCATGTCACCACAAGTTTTTGAACAGGGAATAATGATTTTGCCTTGGCGAAACCTGCCCAGCTTAGAGGATATCGCATCAACCAAGGCTCGTTTTGAAGAGCTGGACAGGGGCGAAGCTCGCGAGATATTTAATCTGTGGCTGCGTCATGAAGCCAGAAATAAAAACGCTACGACAAAACTGGATATGGTCGTGGGAATGTAGAATTGGGAATGTAGACAATTGTTAAATTGATTAAACAATTCGTCGGCGGGGATCGTGTGTCTCTCGCCGGCGAAATTTATTCCTCACTTGCCTTTATTAGTGATAGCGCACCAAGATTTAATTGGCTCACCGGGCGCAAAAATTGATGCCACCTAAAAAAATAGCTGGACCTGCCACTGGCAAATCATATAAAGATATCTTTATATGATTGGAGTTTCCCGTTGGCGGATTTTGAAAAACTGGTATTGGCTTTAAAGGCAGCGGGGGAGCACACCCGTTTGCGTCTTTTGGCACTGCTCTCTGAGGGGGAGCTATCTGTAAAAGATCTTACCGATATTTTGGGGCAAAGTCAGCCCCGGGTTTCCCGTCATCTCAAATTGCTGGCCGAGGCAGGTCTGGTTATGCGCAGTGCCGAGGGGGCATGGGCCTATTATAGGATTGCGGACCCCGGAGAACACCGTGATCTGGTAGGAGCATTGCTGGCTCCGGTTGAAAAAAGCGGTGGAATTTTAACGACTGACAAAAAAAAATTAACAGCTATTCGGCATGAACATCAAAATCAGGCGGATGAGTATTTTTCCAAGGTTGCCAAAAACTGGGATAATCTTAGAAATCTACATGTGCCAGAAGAAGCTGTGGAAGCTGCGATTTTGCGGGTTCTGGGGAATAAGAAGGTTAAACGCCTGCTTGATCTGGGGTCTGGAACCGGTCGGATGCTGGAATTATTGCATCAAAATTATGAATATGGGACCGGTATTGATTCAAGTCGGGAGATGATTGGGGTGGCGCGGGCCAAACTAAGTTCCTCAGGTATAAATAATGCTCAGGTGCGACTCGGAAATATTTTAAGTCTTGGGGATATTTTGAGCTTTGAAGCTGGCGGACAAAAAGAAGATCTGATCATTTTGCATCAGGTATTGCACTATTTTGATGATCCGGGGCAGGTGCTGTTAAAAGTTGCTGAAATACTTCAGAAGGATGGGCGCATCTTGTTAGTGGATTTTGCACCCCACGAGTTGGAATATTTGCGCCAGAACGATGCGCACAGACGCCTTGGTTTATCAAAGGGACAAATGGAAATCTGGGCGAAAGCTGCCGGTTTGAAAGTTGATGTTTTCGAGAAGTTTGAAAATCAAAAACAACAACAGGGGCTGGTTGTTTGTCTGTGGATGTTGTCTCTCAAATAGTCCCATAAATAGCAATTCGATAAAGAGAATATTGGAATAATGACAGGTACAAGAAAAAGCCGATTGCCCAGAAGTCAAAAGCCAGAGTTTGAGCTGTCTTTTGAGTTTTTTCCGCCCAAAAATGAAAAGGCCGAGGAAAGATTTTGGCACAGTCTGGAAAAGCTCATCCCTTTGGCACCAAAATTTGTTTCGGTAACCTATGGGGCTGGCGGCTCCACCCGCGAGCGCACATTAAAAATGGTTTCGCGCATTGGTTCAGAAACTGGAATTGATGCAGCAGCGCACCTTACCTGTGTCGGGGCGACAAAAGAGGAAGTAGACGAGGTTGTGCGCGGATATTATGACGCCGGGGTGCGCAGAATAGTTGCCATCAGGGGCGATCCGGTGGCAGGAATTGGTGAAAAATTCACCCCCCATCCGGGTGGCTATGCTTCTAGTGTTGATCTGGTTGCGGGCATAAAAAATATTGCGGATTTTGATGTTTCAGTGGCTGCATATCCTGAAATGCACCCGGAAAGTACCAGTTGGAGCGAAGAGATTGATAATCTAAAACGTAAGGAAGATGCGGGGGCCTCGCGGGCGCTGACCCAGATGTTTTTCGATAATAATGACTATTGGCGATTTATCGAACGGGTCGAAAAAGCAGGTGTTACATTGCCAATTGTTCCGGGAATTCAGCCAATTCATAATTTTGAACGGATCAGTTCTTTTGCCAATAAATGCGGGGCAAAAGTTCCTAATTGGCTGGCTCAAAGGTTTGAGGGGCTTGAAAATGACCCGGGAACGCACGCGCTGGTTGCAGCTTCAGTCGCTGCGGAGCAGGTTACGGAATTAATGGATGGGGGTGTGACCCAGTTTCATTTTTTCACCATGAATCATGCTGCGCAGGTTATGGCTCTGGCCAGGGTTCTGGGTCAGACTAAGAAATGATTCCCGTAAAGGGGTAATTTTTATTGCAAGAGTTGTTTTTTATTGTTTCTCAGCCTGTTAACCATAAATCGGCCATTATTTAAATGCCTTTTTTTGTTCCAGAAGATAACTGGATGGGGCGGGCAAATGAATTTCATGAAAACAGAATATCTCACAGGTGTGCGCCTGAATAATTTTTTTGCCGGAACACGTGTGAATAATTTTTTTGCGGGCTTACGTGCGAATGTAAGTTACATTGGTATTGCTGGTATTGCCGGGCTTGTTCTTTTAGGGGGTGGGTATACCTGGGTTTCAAATTTGAACGGGCCGAGCGGGTATATTGCTGATTCCATCTTAAATCTGGATGTTATTCTTGCCGTTGATATGGATGATAATGCTCGGGTATTTGGTCCTCAAGTTTCATCTGATTCGCAAGCAAAAATGGCCTCAAGCGCTGTTAATAAATCTGCATCAGGTGAAATTTTTGAATTCAGATTGCCTGCGGGATTGCCAACTCCGGTGGAAGACTTGCCTTTGGTTGCAGATTCACCGCTGTACTCGGCGACGGATCAGCAACAAAATTCTTCCGAACAAATTTCTTCTGCGCAAAATTTTTGGGACTTGGAAAGTGAAACAACCCGATTGAAGCCATCCTATATTGCTGAAACTACGTCGAAATTTTCACAGCCTGATGCTTTGATTTTGACAGTTTCAACTATGGATACGAGGGCCATTAGTGGGGAAGCGTTTGAGCTGGTGGCACCGATCCCGGCTGTTCTTTCTTCTGACGCAAGAGCAATCCGGCAAACGGCGAATGTAAGTGTTTCCAATCCTCAAATTGCCATTGCTTCCGGACTGGTTCCAACAAATGCAACACCGGTGCCAAATTTATCTGTGGGAACCAGAGCACAGAGTGCTAGACAATCTCAGGGCAATACAATTGAGCAAGTGTTGGCAGACCCAATTCGTTCGGCCAATGATTTGCTTAAGAGCTGGCAGCAGCTCAGAGAGCAAACAGCCCATGAATTTGGCAAATTGTCTTGGGGACAATAAATTTTCTGAACCAGTAAGTTTCTCGGGTCAATAATTGACGGCACTCCCTAATTCAAATAAATATTCGAGCAGAGTTTGGGTAAATATCCATTTGAGTTTGCGGGGCGAAAATGTCTGTTTGGCGAAATATTGGTACGGTTCTTGGCTCTTTGGCCAATGCGCTGGATCCGGATAACTGGCTGCCCGGCGGTAAGGAGGCAGCCTTTACCCTGTCTTTGGTGGCGCTTTCTGCAAAAATGGCTGTTGCCGACGGTGTGGTTTCGGATTCCGAGGTCAGGGCCTTTCGTGGATTGGTGCAGGTTCCAGAGGGAGACGCTGAACGTATTGAGAGATTTTTTGACCTTGCCCAAAGGGATGTGGCAGGTTTTGCATCCTATGCGCGAAAAATCAAACGCATGTTTGGTGATAATCCTGATACTCTTGAACATGTGCTGGAGGGGCTTTTTAATATTGCGGCGGCGGATGGAATGATCCATGAGGGGGAGTTGGAATACCTGGAAAAGGTCAGTGAGATATTTGGCTTTGACGCTGAAAAATTCCGGCAAATTTCTTCGCGCTATATGATGGTGGAAAGTGGTCCCGACCCTTATCAGGCTTTGGGAATTTTACCTGACGCCAGTGATGATCAGGTGCGGGGTGCCTATAAAAAGCTGGTAAAAGAATATCACCCGGATCGGTTGCTGGCCAACGGGGTTCCAAAAGAACTTTTGGAGCTGGGAACAGCGCGTATGGCGGCAATAAATGTTGCTTATGATCAAATTTTGACTGTGCGCAGGTTGTAATTTTGCAGAGAAATTTTTTTTCAAAATGAACCGCTTATGAATAGGGTGTTCTGCAAAGGCTCATGTGGCCTCGCCTAATTGTCTTCTCATCAAACAAATGAGGGGAACTCAAAAATGACTAAGTTTTCAAAAATTGCAATCTCAGTATTTATTGCCGCTATCACACTTTCCAGCGCCGCTTCGGCCCAATTTACCGGCACCATCACCACCGGACGGGCACAGGTTATTGACCATCGTGAGGATACGCGCCCCAACGAAGTTGTTCCTTCGCGCCGGGGTGTTGATCCATCGACATTGCCTGGTTTATTTTCGCCATTGGTCCCCACTGTACCACCTGCAAATGGTGGAATTAATCCAATCGGAGATATTTCTTGTTTTGATGGCCAGGTCATTTTGTATCAGGATGACTATGATGTTTATTATTCGGATTGCTCAAAGTATATTTATAATTACAAAGCCAGATCTGGAAATGTGATCGTTAATGTTTTTATGAGTTCCTTTGACGGCCAATATACAACGAAATTGATTGGTTTTGCCCATTAATGAATATCGTTGAATAAATTATTTTCGAAAATTGTTGGTTTTAGACGTAAACAAATTTATGGTCATTCGGTCAGTTGACCGGGTGGCCGCTTCTTTTTATTTTTTGAAAAGGGGAGGAAAGTCCGGGCTCCACAGAAACACGGTGCCGGGTAACGCCCGGCGGGGGCGACCCCAGGGAAAGTGCCACAGAAAGCAAACTACCATTTTTCCCCTTTTAGGGTAAAAATGGAAAAGGTGAAAGGGTGCGGTAAGAGCGCACCGCGGGTCTGGCAACAGAGCCGGCACGGTAAACCCCACCGGGAGCAAAACCGAATAGGGATGACGCGGAGGCAACTCCGGCTGAGTTTTTGAGCTTGTCATCCGGGTTGGTTGCTTGAGGCGCAGAGTAATTTGCGTCCCAGATGAATGGCCACCACGTGGCGGGAAACCGCTGCCCTACAGAACCCGGCTTACAGGTCAACTGACACTTTTTTAAAAAAAACCAAAAAAAAGAAACAAAAAGCAATTGTTTTGGTTTTAAGGAAACAAATTCTTAAAGCTCACAGGGCAAACTGTCTACAAAGCCTGTTTTGCAGGCAAAAATGTAGGGCCGGGTTTATTGGTTGTAGCAAAAGCCAAATGCCGGTTTGGAGTTGTGCCTTGAGTATCAGTGAAGAAAATCATCAGACCAAAACGCCCAGCAGTTCTGTCGATGATCCGGCCAGTGATGTAAATGGAGCGAGCGGGGCGCACATACCGGTTATGCTGGAAGAGGTTCTGCAGGTTTTTCAGCCGGTAATTGAAGGAAAAATTATTGATGGAACTTTTGGTGCCGGCGGGTATTCCAGGGGATTGCTTGAGTTGGGAGCGACAATAATTGCCATTGATCGCGATGAAACAGTGCAGACATATGCCAATGACCTGAAGAAAAAATATTCAAAAACATTTGAATTTCGAATCGGTGAGTTTTCATCGCTTGATGAAATTGTTGAAGCCGAAAACTTTTCACCCGTTGACGGGGTGGTTTTGGACATCGGGGTATCTTCGATGCAATTGGACAAGGCTGAGCGCGGTTTTTCGTTTATGCGCGAGGGGCCATTGGATATGCGTATGGGTGAAAGTGGTACAAGCGCTGCTGATCTGGTCAATTCGCTTGGTGAGCGCGAGCTTTTGGACATAATTTTTGCCTATGGGGAAGAAAAGCGGGCCAAAGCCATCGCTAAGGCAATCGTTGCGAAAAGAAAAGATCAGCCGATCACCAGCACCGGTCAATTGGCGAAATTGATCGAAGAAATAATTAAGACCAAACCGGGCCAGAAGCATCCGGCGACAAAAACTTTTCAGGCTTTAAGGATTGCTGTGAACAGTGAATTTGATCAATTGGTCAAGGGTCTGTTCAGTGCCGAAAAGATTTTGCGCGATGGCGGCTGGCTGGGGGTGGTGACGTTTCATTCCTTAGAAGACAGGATTGTTAAAAGGTTTTTTGACGCTCAAAAAAATGCCACTTCGGGTTCGCGACATATGCCGCAGGCAGAGATAGAGGCCCCTTGCTGGCGTAATATTTCCAAACCGCAAAAGGCAACTTCTGTAGAAATTGCAAGAAACCCACGAGCACGTTCCGCAACTTTGCGCTTTGCCCAGCGCAGTGGACAAAACCCTCGGCGGATTAATTTTGCAGGCCTTGGTGTGCCGCTCGCTAAGGGGGTGAAACCCTTAAGGGGGAGTAAGGGCAGAGAGCAGTTTGTTGCTGCACAAATCAGAGGTGCAGCATGATACGAGGCATAAACATAGTATTGTTTGTTATCAGTATTTTTTTTCTCATCGGGGTTTACAGTATAAAATTTCAATCTGAAACCATTGAAGAAGAAAAAATGGCACTGGCACGTACAATCGAGCAGCAACAGGGCGAGCTTTCAGTTTTGCAGGCTGATTGGGCATTTTTTAGTCAGCCTTCTTATATTTCGCAGATGGTGGAGCGCCATAGTGAGGTGCTAAACCTTCAAATTCTGGAATCAAAGCAATATGGCTCGATTGAAGATATTCCCATGCGGCCTGAGATCATTGATGACAGCGCGCTAACTGCTCTGTTCGCGGCCCTTGAAGAGGGGATTGATCCCATTGGAGATAAACTGGCGGAGTTAGTGGCTCAATGAGTATTGATGCAGCGGGTTTTGAAGATCCGATTGCCCTTGAGGGCGGAAAAAAATCCAGGAAAAACCTTACCAACGGGCGATTACGTTTGGTAATTATGTTTTTGATAGTGGCATTTGGTGCCATTGGCGTCAGGCTGGTAATGCTGGGGATTGCTCAGGCCGGGGATATTGGTGCGCAAACCGCCCGAGCTGCAGCGGCCCCCGCGCGCGCGCCTATTGTTGATCGTAACGGGCGCGATCTGGCCATGGATATTTTAGTTCCCTCACTTTATGCATCGCCGCGCCAGATTATTGATCTTGATGAGGCGGTGGAAAAACTCAGCGCAGAATTGCCGGATATGGAGAGGGAATGGCTGCGCGAAAAACTGGATGGAAATGAAGGCTTTGTCTGGATAAAGCGTGAAATGAGCCCGGCGGCGCAAGAGCGTATTTTTAATCTTGGAATTCCGGGAATAAATTTCAGAATGGAAAGCAAACGTTATTATCCGGGCCGCAATGTTGCCTCCCACGTGCTTGGTTCGGTTAATGTGGATAATCAGGGCATTGCCGGAATGGAGAGCTATCTGGATAGCGATGAATTTGGGATTGTTCGATTAGCGCAAAATGCACAAGCTGGCGCTTCGGCGATGCTGTCCATAGATTTAAGGGTGCAATATGCCTTAAGGGATGAACTTGCAGATGCGCTGATAAGATATCAGGCAATCGCAGCGGCCGGGGTTATTGTTGATGTGGTGACGGGGGAAGTGCTGGCAATGGCCTCGCTGCCCGACTTTGATCCTAATGATCCCAGAAGCGCGCTGGAAGAGGGGCGTTTTAACAGGATTACCGCTGGCACATTTGAGCTGGGCTCGACCTTTAAAACCGTAACCATGGCCGGGGCGCTGGATAGTGGAGCGGTGCAAATCACCGATGAGTTTGATGCACGCGAACCGATCAGGTTTGGCCGGTTTACCATTAATGATTATCGGGGCAAACGCCGGATTTTGAGTCTGCCTGAAGTATATAAATTCTCTTCCAATATTGGCACAATTCGGGTGATGCAGGCCATGGGCAAGGATAATTACAGGGCGTTTTTAACCCGTGTCGGGTTTGATGATCCTTTGGCAATAGAATTGCCTGAAACCAAACGCTCAAGTATACCCCATGAGTTTTCTGAAGTTGGGGCGGCGACCGCAAGTTTTGGTCATGGGCTGAGTATAACGCCACTACACATGGCAACAGCTGTCGCCGCTTTTGTAAATGATGGAATTATGGTGCCCCCGACATTGCTCATTCGCTCTAAAGAGCAGGCGCAGGCGCTTGGTAGCCGGGTGATTTCTTCGGCAACCAGCCTGCAAATTCGCTATCTGATGCGCCTGAATGCTCTTGAGGGATCAGGTCGTAGAATGAACCAAATTTCAGATGGATATCTGGTGGGTGGAAAAACCGGAACAGCCGACAAGGTGGTGGATGGTCGCTATGATGATACAAAAAACTTCACAGCTTTTGCCTCGGCTTTTCCTATGGATGATCCGCAATATGCCATGGTAATTTTAGTTGATGAGCCAAAGCGGGAAAATGAGCAAAGCGGCACAACTGCCGGCTGGAATGCGGGTGAGGTTACCGGGCGTGTTGTGCAAAAAGTTGCACCCATCCTTGGAATTATGCCCAATTTTAGTGAACTTAGTGATGCAGCGATGGTGCCGCTGGAATTGAGGGGCGCTGATTTGAGCGAATAGGGCTTATATCGGGCGGGTTTGACAGCAAATGCCAAACCATTAAAATTTTGAATTATTGGGGGACTGCCGCATAATCGGGCGGCTGTAAAATTTTAAGGAATTTTGAATTGTCACATTTATTAACTGAATTGTTAGTCGGGGCTCTTGAGGATGAGAATATTGAAAATATTCGGGTCACAGGAATAAATTCTGACAGTCGGGCCATTGCATTCGGAGAGGCGTTTTTTGCCTTGCCGGGCAGTAATGTTCATGGGGATGTTTATAGCTCCAAAGCGGTGGAGCGAGGGGCGCGGGTAATCGTATCTGATCGTGAACCGACCACAGATCTTGGTGTCACCACCATTATTATCAAAAATGTGCGTGCCGCCTATGCAAAAGCTGCAATGAGGGCCAGTGGAGCGCAACCGAAGATGATGATGGGGGTTACCGGCACCAATGGTAAAACCTCTGTTGCCGCTTTTGTTTTGCAGATTTGGGGCACCATTGGCATCAAAGGGGCAACAATTGGCACCCTTGGCACCCAGTCGGGGGAAAAAATTGTGGCCGGGTCGCTGACCACGCCGGATCCTTTGACCCTTCATAAGCAATTGGCCCAATTCAAACAGCAGGGGATTGAGCACGTAATCATGGAAGCCTCCAGCCATGGACTGGATCAGTCAAGGCTTGATGGCATTGAGTTTGATGTGGTGGGATTTACCAATCTTAGCCGTGATCATCTGGATTATCACGAGGATATGGACGGTTATCGCGATGCCAAGCTGCGTTTGTTCAAGGAATTGATGAAAGAGGGGGCGGCGGCCGTTGTCAACGGAGATGATCCAGAGCATATGCCGTTTTTATTCGGAGCCATGGAGCGGGGCGCAACGCCCCTAAGCGTTGGTCGAGAAGGGGCTTATATTGAAATTTCAGATATTGTTCGGAACGGTTGGGGGCAAAGAATTACCGGTAAACTGGTTGGTGAGCCTTTGGACTTTTTATTGCCTCTCGCAGGAGAATTTCAGGCATTAAATGCTGTGGTGGCCGCGGCAATGGTGGTTGCTGGAGGCGCTGACAAAGAGATGGTTATCGCAGCTCTTGAAAAACTTGAAGGAGCGCGCGGCAGGCTTGAAAAAGTTGCAACCCATAAGGGCGCAGCGATATTTGTGGATTATGCCCATACTCCTGACGCCCTTAAAACCGCCCTTGGTGCGCTTCGTCCCTATGCGACAAGTTCCCTAAAAGTGGTGATTGGAGCCGGAGGCGACAGAGATCAGGGTAAGCGGGCGCAAATGGGAGAAATTGCTGCAGAAATTGGCGATGAGGTAATCGTTACTGACGACAATCCGCGCACTGAAGACGCTGCCGCCATTCGGGCGCAGGTGATGGAGGGGGCAAAAGGGGCAATTGAAATTGGCGATCGGGCTGAGGCAATTAAAACCGCTATTGAAGGTCTTGAAAAAGGCGATGTGTTGCTGATTGCCGGCAAGGGGCATGAGGATTATCAGATTATTGGCACCACCAAACATCCCTTTTCTGATCATGAGCAGGTTGTTAATGCGCTCAAGGCAAAATGATGCTTCCCCTGTTTTCAATTGCTGAAATAATTGGGGCAACCGGGGGCGAGGCGCAAAATATCAATGCACAAAATATATCTTCGGTTTCCATTGATAGCAGATCAATTGCCAAGGGCGCTCTATATGTTCCCATTACGGGGAAAAGCTTTGATGGGCATGATTTTGTTGAGGGTGCGCTAAAAAATGGTGCCGGTGTGGCGCTGGTTTCCACAAAGCATGCAGACCGATTTTCTGGCCTGGCAACAATTATTGTGCCCGATACTCTTGAGGCAATGGTGGATATTGCTCGCGCAGCCAGAAAACGCAGCACGGCAAAAATCATTGCGATAACCGGCAGTGCCGGAAAAACCACCACAAAATCCATGGTTCAGCAAATTTTGCAGGGGGCAGGGAAAACCCACGCCTCAATCAAAAGTTTCAACAATCATTGGGGTGTGCCGTTAATGCTGGCAAACATGGCGGCGGATACGCAGTTTGGAATATTTGAAATCGGCATGAACCATTCTGGAGAAATCATCCCTCTGGTTGAACTGGTCAATCCTCATATTGCGCTTATTACCTCAATTGGGGCGGCCCATCTGGGCAACTTCAATGATATTGAGGGGATTGCGAAGGCCAAGGGTGAGATTTTTTGTGGCCTTTTGCCGGGGGGGACCGCAATAATTAATTCAGATCATGAATATATGGAAATCTTGTTATTTCAGGCACGACTGGATGGGGTCAATGATATTATTACCTACGGATTTGAACAAGAAGCCGACGTAAAAATTGGGAATTATAAGGTTCAAGATCAAGCCAGTTTTGCAAATATTTCAATGGCTAATGATGAGTTGCTATTAAAACTCAACACTCATGGAGCCCACTCAATTGCCAACGCAGCGGGCGCGCTTATTGTAGCTGATTGTCTGGGTGTTGACATGGGTGAAGCGCTGAAAAATCTTGAAAAATTTGAGGCTTCAAAAGGGCGCGG
>CAZMVQ010000020.1:22419-36871 GCA_964569865.1 uncultured Devosia sp. | reverse complement strand
ACATTGTAGTTGAACAGAAGCGAGGTGAGTTTTTCGCTTTCAACAGCAGATTCTGCAGTCAGTAATATGGGGCGAAATCCGCGCTTTATGCATTCCTGAGCAGCAATTTTTACCTGACGCGCCCGATAAGGTGTATCCAGCGCCGAGGCGACGATGCCAACAAGGTTCGAATGTTTTGTTTGCAGGCCTCGGGCCAGATAATTCACCTGATAGCCAAGCTCGTCCGCCGACTGCAACACCTTGGCGCGCGCTGTGTCTGAAATGGTGGCGCCCTTGGTGAAGGCGCGCGAAACCACCGAGCGTGAAACACCTGCGTGACGCGCCACATCAAACGATGTTATCCGTTTTTCCGTTGGGTTTGCCATCATCCGGTTTCCTCTGTGCAGTGGGTATTTGAGCACATTTTTGCAAACAGGAAAGGCTGGTTCAGATTTACCATTTCTGGGCGCGCTTTAATGATGCGTTCCATCACGTCATGATCGTCGCCATTATAAGCAATCATAATCGGGATATTGAGCGCCTGCAGATGCTCAAATTCTGACCAGTCTTCGTAGATCGTATATTCTATCAATGCTGGTGCAAGATTGTTCAGCGTTTCTTGCAATGTGGAGAAATCCTGTCGGCGCATCATGATGTTGGCTTCAGGTGCAATGGCGCGCAAATCTTGTAGTTTTTGGTCGTCAAACGACCAGAAGAAGCATCTTTTTTCCAGGCCATGGGCCAACACCGCCTGCCAGACCGGCAGGGCAGCAGCACTTTTGAACTCGATATAGAGTTTGCCATCAAATAGATTTGCCAGCTCCAGTATTTCTTTAAGCGTTGGAATTTTCTCACCCGCAAAATGTTCTGAAAACCAACTTCCAGCGTCCAGTGCACGCAGCTCGGCAAGGCTATGCTCGCATATCGGGCCGACACCGTTTGTGACGCGGTCCAGATGGGGGTCATGAAATACAACCAATTCATCATCCGACGTGACGTGCACATCAATTTCCACATGGCTGAAACCTGCGGCAAAGGCTGCACGGGCGGCGGGGAGGGTGTTTTCCGGGGCGATTATATTGGCACCACGATGACAGACCACCTGCACCGACCAACCGGGCGCGCCGGTAAACGGATTGATCATCTGGGGTAGATCTGAGCAAATTCCCAGCACTGGCTTGGTGCGCATTTCGGCCATTCTGGCGGGATCTTCTTCATGCCACAGCGCAACCTTTTGTCCGGTTTTGGCGCAGCGGGCAAAAAATTCGCTATCCAGCAAGTCCTGTGGTCGCGGCAGGTTTTCCCAACATAGATGTATAATGTCAGCACCTTTGGCATAGGTAAATGGGTCCGCATGAGGTGGCACCAGTGCCGAGACAGGGTAGGGTGTGCCGTGGGATTTTAGCGTGCGGACAATCTCGCGGTCAAAGCCTCCCAAAATAGCGCGCTTCACGCCGTATTTTTGCAACATATCGGCGGCTGGAATGGCCGCAGCATGTGCCTTTATGTCGGCATAAATCCCGACGTCCCATTGCAGCGCCATTTTGATGACATCACAGAATAGCGGTGCCACGTCGGGGTCTGCATCGGCGCGTATCTGTTGATAGGACAAGTCGGCCAGAGCACGACCATCATTAAAACAATCATCGTGGAAAACCACAATCTGACCATCTGCGCTCAGGTGCAGATCAACTTCCCAAAAATCCGCGCCAAGTTTGCGTGCTGCCTCAAATGCCGCAAGCGTATTGGCGCGGGCATAGGCGCTGGCGCCCCCGTGAGCGATTGAAAGGGGTCGCTTTGGGGACATCCAGCTTTGGCTCACAGCCTTGCACCATCTTGGTCGAATACCAGCACATTGTCAGACGCGATGCCCCAGTTGATTGTCTCGCCCATCTTTTTGCGATTGCCGGCCGGCTGGATTGAGCGCAGCACCGTACCGTCAGGAACAGTGACGTTGTAGAGATCCTCGCGGCCCTGAGTTTCGACAAAACTGATTTTTCCTTCGATACCAGTGCCGTACTGGGGCCCGAAATGCTCTGGTCGGATACCCAGATTGATAGTGCCACTGACATTTGGCTTCAGTGTCGCGGGGATAGCAATTCTGCTGTTGCCAAAGGTGAATTCATTGCCCTTGATTTTGGCGTCAACAAATGAAATTGGCGGGTTACCAAGAAAACCGGCGACAAACCGGTCGGCGGGGTCGTTATACATCTCGTCCGGCCCTGCGAGCTGGATGATCTGACCGTCTTTCATTAAGGCGATCCGGTCGCACATGGACATTGCCTCCACCTGATCATGGGTGACAAGGATTGCGGTGATGCCGGTTTCAAGCTGAATGCGCCGGATTTCGGAGCGCATTTCCAGCCGCAGGGCGGCATCCAGATTTGCCAGCGGTTCGTCAAGTAGCAAAATGTCTGGCTCACGAACCAGCGCTCGCGCCAGGGCCACTCTTTGTTGTTGGCCGCCGGATAATTGTGCCGGGCGGCGATCAAGCAGTTCTGGAATATGCACAAGGTTAGCGATCGCATCAACTTTTTTCTTGATAGTGGCGGCATCCAGTTTTTGTACTTTTAGCGGAAAGCCGATATTTTCATGCACATTCATATGCGGATAAAGCGCATAATTTTGAAATACTACACCAACATTGCGCTTTTGCGATGGTAGTTCGGACACATCAGCATCTCCAAAATGCAGCGTGCCGCCATTCATCCGGTGGATGCCGCATATGGTGAACAATGTTGTTGATTTGCCGCAACCGGATGGGCCGAGCAGGGCCAGCATCTCGCCGCTGTTCACCGTCAGGTTCAGGCGGTCTATGACGGTCAGGTCGCCAAATGTCTTGGTGAAATTTGTAAGTGTGAGTTTCATTAGCCCTTTGAGCCTCCGCCGTAAATGTTCATCAATGTCTTCTGGAAGATCAGGTAGATCAGAATAACCGGGATTGCATAGAAGGTGCCAACTGATTTGAACAGGTTGAAATCGGGTTTTGCATCATCAAGAATAAGTGCCGACAAATATGTCGAAAGCATCTGCGCCTCACTGCCCGGTGCCAGCACCAGTGGCAGGATATATTCACTCCACCCGGACAGGAATGAAAAGATCATCAATGCCGCGATGCCGGGATGAATTTGCGGCAATACCAGCTTATACCAAACCGTGAACCGGCTGGCACCGTCAGTAACGCCCGCCATCTCAATTTCCCATGGCACGGTGTCATAAAAACCCTTCATGATCCATACTCCAAAGGGCAGTTCAAGCGCAGATTTTACCAAAATGACCCCGAGCAAGGTGTTAAAAAGGCCCAAAAACTGCAAAATCAGAAATATTGCGATAATCAGCGTGATCGTCGGGAATGCGTGCAACATTATCAGGCCACCCAAAAACATTTTGCGGGCCGGAAAATTGAGCCGCGACAACGCATAGGCAGATGTCAGCGACAGGGAGGTCACGATAAGCGCCGTGCTGGAAGCAAAAATGAATGTATTCAGTGTGACTGTCCAGATGCTGTTCCGTCCGGTTGCTGGCTCCTCCCATAAAAACCGCCAGTGCTCTATGGTAAAGCTTTGTGGCCAGATACTGCCAGGCGCCGGGTTGGTGAACACGTCGATTATCTGAAAGGAGAACATGACCAACAGCGGCACCGACAGCAGTGTCAGGATGGCTATGATTGGCCAGTTGCGAAAATTATTGTGCATGCTGCCAGCCCCTAATATTCAATTCGTGGCTTGGCCACGAGTTCGTTGAAATTAAAGACCCGTAAATACAACAGGCTGGCCAACACACCAATGACAACCAGAACCAGCGCGAATGCGGCGCCCAGGCCATATTGCAGATTGCCGCCGTAATTGTTGAGTGCGGTATTATATGCCGCCAATGCCCAGACTTCGGTTGTGCGCCCCGGACCTCCCTCGGTGGCAAGCAGTATGTATTCAAACGAGGTCAGCAATGATAATGTCTGGTATGAGGTTGTGAACAGGATTGGCCAGCGCAGTAGCGGCAGGATGATGTATCGCACCTGCTGCCAGCGGCTCGCTCCATCTACTTCAGAAGCGTAAAGCATTGAACTGGGAATGGCCTTGATCGCCGAAGAAAACAGGATCATTCCCAAAGAAGCACCGACAAAGCCGTTGATCAGAACGATCATCACCCAAGCATTGGTTGCAGTGTCCAGCATCCAGTTGCGTGGTGCAATGCCAAAATAGCCAACCACATTGGAAATAAAACCGGTGTCCCATGCCAGCCACTTCCACATCAGTACATATAGTACCGGCGGCAGGATGCGGGGCAGGAACCAGATCGTACGAAAGGTCGTGGCAAGACCGTTTGGAAGGTAAAATGTAGAAATCGCCAGAAACAGTCCGAAGCCAATATTAAAGCTCAGAGTAAGAGCCACATAAAGCGCTGTATTCATTGCAAAGCGCAAAGACGAGGGCAATTGGAATAACAGTTTGACGTTGGACGCCGTCCAGACCCAGCCCGTATAGGCTTCGCGCACTAGAGCATCGTAGTCGGCGGTATCGATTCCACCTGCAACAAGTGCGTTGCGAAAGGCTTCCTCATCCGGGAAGCGTTCATCCAATACCGAAGATTTGAATAATGCTGCCGCTGCTTTGCGGTCGCGTGTGCTGCGGATACGGTTGTCCCTGAGGTCTTTGAGCGCGGTTTCCATATCGCGGCGTGTGGAAAATGTTGCGCCATCGTGCAGGGCGCGAAACTCCTCAGCTGTGGCCTGATCAATCATGTTCGCCATCGCGTCCAGGCCAGCATCGTTTACCGCATAGCCGGAGCTTTGCAGTTTCTCCATCGTTACAGTGCTGACACCGCGATCTTCCATGCCTCGCAGAGTGGCTTCATTCAGCAAATATTCGCCACCGGTAATGCCGGTTGATGTCGACATGTTGGTAAAGGCGAAAAATCCGGTAAAAACGACCGGTGCCAGGAAAAACAGGATCACAACTATGATCACCGGGGATAAAAACCCAAATCCAAGCCAGCTAAAACGTGTCATCACGACTGCTCCCAAATAGAGTTTCAGGGGCGACACCGCCGCCCCTGATGTCAATCATTATTTAATGATCAGACTGTCACCAAGTTTGGCGATCAGCTCGGCTTCGAGGTCGGCAACCGCCTCGGCCGGTGTTTTTATGCCAGTCCAGGCTGATTCCAGCCCGGCAAACATGGCTTCCGAAAAAATACCATATTGCAGGTTATTGGGCTGCGCGTTGGCAAAGGGAAGCAGACGCTCGGTGGCTTCAGAGGCCCAGCGATCGTTGGCATAAAGCTCGATATTTGACATCTGTTTGGAGATTCCCAGATGCGCCGATTTGATTGCGTGCAGCGCGTTTAGACGCGGTGCAGAAGCGATCTTGATCAGTTGGGCGGAAATATTCTCCATGTCGTCCTCGGCCTGATCGGTGACCAGATAGACCAGAGGATGGGTGATCGTATTGGCGCGGCCATTTTCATTGCCAGCCGGTATCAGGCTGAACTGAATGGTGCCAAAGAAATCATCATTGCCTTCCGAGCCGGTGTAACGGGCGTAATGCCATGTGCCACCATGCCAGAATGCAGCTTTGCCGTTGGCAACTTCGTTATACCACTGGCCCCAGTCGGTGCCGATGTGGTTTTTACGGGTGACGCCAAGGTCCACCGCGTCGACAAAGAACTGGTACATGTCCAGCATGGCCTGCTTGTCGAGTACCAGTTTACCACTGTCAGGGTCTTCAAGTACACCACCAAAAGACTGATAGAACTGGGCATAGTCAGGTCCGTTTGAGACCCGTGGATAAAAGCCATACCCCTCTTCCACCAATCCCATATCAACCGCTTTTTTGGCATCAACCAGCATGTCATTGAGCGTGTATTCACCTGAGGCTACGCGATCGGGTAGGGATTCGATCTCGGCATCACTCCAGCCTATAGCGCTCAATGTGGGTTTCCAGTAAAAGAACGGACGGCTTTCGGCGTCCTGCGGAATTCCCCATTGCACACCGTTATAGGCTGCAATTTCCATAAGGTTGGGGTAGATGTCGTTTAGCGGCCATGTATCAAAATCAAGATAATCTTCGACCGGTACGATGTAGCCAGCCTGGCTCCACGGTGCAATATCAAGATGACTTGTCACCACGATATTGGGGGCGGAACCGGCCTCCGAGGCAAGTGCTACGCCCTGTTTAAATTCTTCCCAGCCACCAAAATCGCTTTTACCTTCGATGGTGATGTTGATGTCCCGACCAAGGATTGCGTATTCGCGTTCCAGTATGTCAGCCGCAATTTCAATGTTTTCGATGCGGTACAAATCTACTTCGTTTGTGCCACCAGACCAAATCGTAATTGTGACTTCCTCGGTCTGCGCGAATGCAGAACCACCCGTCATGAGCGTTAAAGCAACTGCCATCGCAGCTGATTGCAATAATTGATGTTTCATTTTGTCCTCCCAATGTGAAAATTAATAGCCAGTCAACCTGTTATGAACACGTGTGCTGTTCTTCCTGGACAGCCCCATCAAACCATAAATAATCCTACTATTACGTTGGTCTGTAATCATAGGATAACTGTTTACTGGTCCGGTTGCAATATCAGCACACGTGTTCACTATCTGTCAACCCGACTTGTCCATTGCAAGGTAAACTCTTGCTAAGGCAATGAAAAATAACATTTTTTGCGATTTATTTAGCGGTTATCAGCGATAGTAGGAGGGTTTATATTATTTTATGACAGCGCTTTCAGACTAGGAATTTACAAAATATTAACTGTCGTGTACTGGCGCAATATAAGCGTCCTTTTTCGTTACAGCGTAATTTCACCTACTTGACATGGAGGTTTTTAGTTATAGATCTATAACCAAGATTCGGATTGGAAGTTTTAGTGGAACAAAAAATACCAACACACGCTTGCATAATGGGGCTGGCAATGGCCATTTCGCTCTTGCAGCCGGGCAGCTATCGCACATGAAGACCTCAATTCGAAAAACCAGCGTGGATCGCAAAGAGGAAATTGAACAGACAGCTCTTGATTTGGCCTATCTTTATACTCCGCAAAAAGTATCAACGGGCATGATTGCTGCAAAACTGGGATTGACGCAGCCGGCGATCTACAAACATTTTCCAAGCAAGCAGGATATCTGGCGCGCGGTTGGAGAAAATCTTGCAGGAAAAATCAGAAATAATATTTCCCTTGGCACCAAATCCCGGGCGGCCCCGGTTTCTAATCTTAAACAATTGGTGTTGGCGCAGCTTGAGTTGATTTCGCAAAATCCTGCTTTGCCCGAGCTGTTGTTGATGCGCGTTGAGGCGGGGGGATCTGCGGATTGTCAAATTACAATTCAATCTGCGATCTCAGATTTTCAGCGGGAGTTGGAAGTCAATCTGCATCTGGCCGTCAAGGATAATACATTCACAAAAACCCTCGATGTACAGGATGCAGCCTTGCTGATTATGGGTGTGATTCAAAGTTCTATTTTACGTATGATTGTCAGGCGTGACCCGGGTGTTCTGCAAAAAGATGGCCCGCGCCTATTGGATTTGTTGCTTGCCGGGTTTGCCCGCACAGGAGAGAAAGCATGAAAACTGTTGTTAAATTATTGTTGATGACGCTGCCGATTGTTGCATTGGGTGTCGGGTTTGTGGCCTATACGATCTCCAATAAACCTGCTCCTGTTCAAGAAGAGGTAGCAGAACGTGCAGTTTCCGTGCGTGTAATCGAAGCCCGTTTTGCCGCCATTGCCCCGCAGGCAAGTGGCTTCGGGCTGATCGCACCGGCTCGTACTTACGAGGCAATCGCACAGGTCACCGGCACAACTCTCTATGTTAATCCATTGCTTAGAAAAGGCGATATCCTTCCGGCCGGAGCGCTGTTGGTGCGTTTGTCGGATAATGACTATAAGCTGGCAGCTGCTCAGGCCCGGGCCAACATTCGTTCCGCCGAGGCGAAATTGGCAGAAATTGAAGTGTCCGGGGATAATCTTGATGCCGGGCTGGCGATCGAAGAAGAATCCTTGACCCTCAAAGAGCTGGAATTGGAGAGGTTACGCAAACTTTTTGAAACCGGAACGGTCTCGCAGGCAGCGCGGGAAGGGGCCAGAGCAGCCTATCTGGCCCAACTGCAAAAGGTGCAAAATTTACGAAACTCCCTTGCATTGCTGCCGACCCAGAGGCAAGTGCAAACCGAGCAGATATCGGTCCATCAGGCGACGCTTGCAACAGCAGAATTGAACATAGACAGAACTGAGTTGCGTCTGCCTTTTGCGGCTCGTGTTGATGCGGTTGAGGTAGAGATCGGACAATTGGTGCGCAACGGTCAGACCGTAGCCAAATTTGACGGTATAAATGCCGCTGAAGTTGAAGCGCAAATCCCCGCCTCAGATATGCAAACCCTGTTTCGTCAGTATGAAAACGAAACCTCAGGAATTGCTCTGGCGCCCTCAGAGCTGAATAAATTATTGGTAGAACTTCCGATCTCTGCCCGGATTGTGCTCAGGCTTGGGCTTCAAGATATTGTCTGGCCTGCAACCTTGGATAGAATTAGCAATTCGATTGATCAGAAAACCGGCACCATGGGTGTTATATTGCGGGTGGATAATGCCTATAGCGCTGCCCAATTGGGAACACGCCCGCCATTGACCAAGGGGATGTTTGTCGAGGCAATGTTAAAAGCCGGGCCGGTTGAGAGTATTGCCATTCCCAGAAATGCATTGCGTGGCAATAAGGTCATGCTGGTGGACGAGCAAAACCGTTTGCGCCTTGTTCCTGTGAAGATATCTTTTTTCCGTGACAATATGGCGCTCATTATCGACGGGATCAATGAAGGGGCAAAAATCGTAGTCAGCACTCCCGTGCCGATGATCGAGGGCATATTGTTGGAACTGCATATGGATGAAGATCTGATGCTCGAGATTGCGGCCCTAAGGTCTGCCGATTTGGGGGTCGCTAAATGATCCGTTTTTTTGCTGCCCATCCGACATTTTCCAACCTGCTGATGATTTTATTGTTGCTTTCGGGAATTCTCGTTGGCCCGCAACTTCTGCGCGAGACATTCCCGCGCAGTGATCCCAGTCGGGTGGAAATTACCGTGCCTTATCCCGGTGCACGCCCTGAAGATGTAGAAACTGCAATTTGCGAGCGTATTGAAAATGCTCTGGATGCGGTAACAGCCCTTGAGACACAATCCTGCGAGGCTCGCGAGGGGCTGGCCAGGGCGGTGGCCCGGATGAATGAGGGCGAAGATTTTCAGGCTTTTGTAGCGGATGTGAAATCTCAGGTTGAGACGATCACCGACTTTCCTGATCGCGCCGAAACTTTGCGGGTCAAGCCATTGGGTTTAACGGATTTCGTTGTTTCTGTATCTATTACCGGACCTCTTGCGCGTACGGATCTGAAAAACTATGCGGAAGATGTGCGCACGCGAATGTTGCGGTGGGGCGGTATTCCGATTGTCAGCGTCAAAGGGTTCTCCACCCGCGAATTGCGTGTTGGGTTAAATGTTGAGGCCCTGCGCAAGTTTGGGCTATCGGTTTCCGATGTTGCCCGTTCCATACAGGCCACAAGCATTGATGTGCCCTCTGGCACGATTGAAACCCGGGGTGAAACCCTGTTGGTGCGAGTGGATGAAGAGCGCCAAAATGTTGAAAGCATGGCTGATCTGATTATTCTTTCGGCACCAAATGGCGGACAGGTGCGATTGGGCGAGGTGGCACAAATCACTGAAGGCTTTGCCCTTGAGGATGACCAGATCACCTTTGACGGCAAATTGGCGGCAGTATTGGACGTTAGCAAAACCCGCGCTGAGGATTCGCTGCGGGTTATTGATGCGGTTAGTGCATTTGTGGAATACGAGCGCACTCAGGTGCCAGCTGGCATTGTTTTGGAACTGACTTCAGATGCGGCCTCGGTGGTGCGTGATCGTTTGCAGCTGGTCGTGGTCAACGGGTTGCAGGGGTTGGGGCTGGTGTTTTTGGTGCTCTGGGCCTTCTTTGGTTTTCGCTTTTCCTTCTGGGTGGCGATGGGGTTGCCGGTGTCGTTCATGGGGGGAGTATTCCTCATGTGGATGGTGGGCTATTCGCTTAATTTGATGACCACCCTTGGTTTGCTGATCGTGATCGGGCTTTTGATGGATGATGCCATCGTGATTGCTGAAAATATCGTGCGCCTTCGTGAAAAGGGACGCACGCCGATGCAGGCTGCCAGCGAGGGCGCTGCGCAGGTTTTCCCCAATGTGCTGGCATCATTTGCCACCACTGCAATGATTTTTGGCTCATTAGCGTTTTTGTCGGGAGATCTTGGTGCAATTTTGCGGGTGGTGCCGGTTGTGATGCTGTTTGTTCTGACTATTTCTCTTATCGAAGCTTTTTGGATTCTGCCGCATCATCTGGTTCATACCCTTGAAAGCCGTCACAAGCCAAAGGGTATTCCGGCCCACGTCAACAATGCGCTCTTTTGGGTGCGTGAGCATCTGGTGGGGCCTCTGGTCGATTTTGCCATTCGTTTTCGCTATGTAACCGCAGGTCTTGCCATTGCGCTGCTGTTATCATCGGTGGGCATGCTTGCTGGCGGATATTTGAAATTTGTGGCTTTTCCAGAACTTGATGGAGATACCATTGTTGCCCGGGTTTTGTTGCCCCAGGGCACACCACTGGCCCGCACCCAAAACATCGTGGCCCGCCTCGAAGAGGGGTTGCGAAAAACTGATGAGGAACTCTCACCATTGCAACCCGGTGGTGCGAAGCTGATCCGGCATGTTTCGGTTTTTTATGGTGAAAACAAAGATGCCTTTGAAAGCGGAGCGCATGTGGCCACTGTTAGTGTTGATCTGTTGCCCTCTGCCGACAGGGTCAGCCGTCCTGATGATATTATGGCTGTTTGGCGCCAGAATGTGGGTGAGTTACCGGATATAATTAACTTGAAATATGCTGAATCCACCATTGGCCCGGCAGGAATTGCCATTGATATGCGCTTGAAGGGTGACAATCTGGAAAATCTCAAGGCGGCATCGCTTGAGCTTCAAAACTGGATAAGCAGCTATCAGGGCGTAACCTCTATATTGGATGATTTGCGGCCGGGCAAACGCGAGATGCAAATACAATTGAGCGATGCGGCGGCACCGATGGGCATAACCGCAGCAATGGTTGCCGACCAATTGCGCGCCGCCTATTTCGGCACAATGGTCAGCGAAATGCAGGTGCAAGGTCAATTGCTTGAGGTAACAGCGCTTTTGGCAGAAAATGATCGCAGTTCACTTTCAAAGTTTGATGATTTCGTCATCACGCGCCCTGATGGCACCTATGTGCCGCTTAGCGTAGTTGCCAATATAAAAATCGGTCAGGGCTATAGCCGCATTAATCGTGAAGATGGCATGCGCACGGTGACGGTGCAGGGCACAATTGACACCCGCATAGCCAATGCCAGCGCCATAGTTAGCGATACACTCGAGCGCTTCATGCCGGGATTGCTGGAACGATTTCCTGATGTGTCTTTGAATGTGGAAGGGCAGCGGGCCGAGGCGGTGAAAACCCAGAAATCCATGCTCCAGGGGTTCCTTATCGGACTGTTCGGGGTATTTTTATTGCTCAGTTTCCTGTTCCGCTCTTACGTGGAGCCGATCGTGGTCATGCTGATCATTCCATTGTCATTGTCAGGTGTGATTTACGGGCATATGTTCATGGGGCTTGATTTCTCCATGCCCTCAATGCTGGGTTTTGTAGCGCTGGCAGGGGTTGTGGTGAATAATTCAATTCTTCTGGTGGATTTCGTAAAACACGAGCATGGAAATGCCGTTTCCGTAGCTGTCGCAGCAGCAAAGGCAGCGCGGGCGCGCTTTCGCGCAATTTTTCTGACTTCGCTTACCACCATAGTCGGATTGCTGCCAATTCTGACCGAAACCAGCCTTCAGGCACAAATTTTAATTCCGCTGGTTACCAGTCTGGTTTTTGGTTTATTTACTTCGGGGATTATGGTGTTGACCGTTTTGCCAGCGATCTATGCCATTCTGGATGATATGGGGCTTAGCACGTTAGCCAAAGAGCGCAGACAGGCGGCTGATCAATAGATTAAATTGTGGATTTTATTTCAGATTTACATACGATATCCCACTCCGTTCAACTAAAATAATGTGGTTTTTATGAGCTGTTGTGTGAAGCAAATCCAGTTAGTCAACAATATTGACTAACTGGATTTGCTACCTTAATATCCCAATCAGCATTAATATAGTTTAAGCCTGCGGCAGGGAGCGGGTTTTTACAAAAACCATATGTTATTAACATGCAATTGGCTGTGCAAGAGGGAGGGAATAATGGACAAGGATCTAAAAATAGCATTTGAAAAAGAGATGAAGATCGGTAAGGAATTTTTCGGCCGCGCTGAGTATGAAGACGCATTTCGCCATTTTGAGCGCGCCCATGTTCTGGGGCAGTTTTTTGTTTTTCCCCATGTGCGTTCCCACATATGGATGTTTTTTATCGGCATCAGAACCGGGGATTTTAATGAAATCAAAGGGCAATTGATTAGAATTCCTTTGGGCATGATCGGCTCAGCCCTTGGCAAAGTTCCCTTGGGCAACACTGGTGGTGCCAACATTAAACTTTCAACCACCTTGCCAATTCCTGACGACCTCAAAGAACACCTTGATGCAGACAAAGACGCCAAAGAAAACAAGCAACTGAAAAGTTAGCCAAAAATCTTGTTATTTACAGTTTTGCCCGCCGCAATAAATCATCACTATTAAGCTAGGCGACAAATTTAGGAGATCGCAAAATGAGCAAATCAGATCCATCAGCACCAGTACAGTTTGATAAACCCGGTCGGGGAAGAATTTATAATTCGATTGTCGAGACTATCGGAAATACACCCTTGGTGCGCGTCCCCTCTCTGTCAAAAGACGAGGGACTGGTTGCCGATTTGCTGTTGAAGCTGGAGTTTTTCAACCCTATTTCCAGCGTAAAAGACCGTATCGGTGTTGGCATGATTCTTGATCTTGAGCGCGATGGCAAGATTAAACCCGGCGATACTTTGATCGAGCCGACTTCCGGCAATACGGGAATTGGTCTGGCTTTTGTTGCTGCATCCCGTGGCTATCGTCTTATTCTGACCATGCCTGAATCCATGTCCATAGAGCGTCGCAAAATGCTTGCCTATTTGGGAGCAGAAATGGTTTTGACCGCTAAGGAAAAAGGCGTTATCGGAGCCATTTCAAAGGCAGAGGAATTGTTAAAGGAAAATCCCGGCGCTGTAATGCCAAGCCAGTTCACCAATCCCTCAAATCCTGATATTCACCGCAAAACCACCGCTGAAGAAATCTGGAACGACACGGAGGGAAAGGTTGATGCCATTCTTGCCGGGGTTGGAACCGGGGGAACAATAACCGGCATTGGCCAGGCCCTTAAACCTCGCAAGGCCGACCTGAAAATGGTTGCCGTCGAGCCAGAGCTTTCGCGGGTTCTTTCCGGCGGCACTCACGCACCCCATGTAATTCAGGGGATTGGTGCCGGCATTATTCCAGACGTTTTAGACCTTTCAATTATTGATGAATTTATTCCCGTCAGCAATGAAGAAGCTCTGGATATGGCAAAAAAAGTTGCTCGGCTTGATGGCATACCAACCGGGATTTCATCCGGTGCCGCCATCGCTGCCGGGGTACAAATGGCTAAACGAGATGAAATGAAGGGCAAAACTATTGTGGTAATTGTTCCAAGTTTTGCCGAGCGTTATCTTTCAACTGTTCTGTTTGATGATGTGTAAGCCTTGTTGCCTGATCTGGTGCAAATATTGATATGAGTGCAAAAAACCGAACGGATTTTAGTTCTGAAAGTGAGCTGGAATATTTGCGCCAGACCAATCTTGGTCGCCTGATTGATGATTTGCACTTTTTTTTTGAAAGTCAGGCACTTAGTTATTTGCGTGAGGAAAACTATCCGATGATAAAGTCGGCGGACGCTCATGTGATGCGCACTATGCGCCTTGAAGGTTCGCGGGTTACCGATATGGCTCGTCAGGCGGGAATTTCTAAACAGGCAATGAGCAAACTGGTCCAGGGATTTGTCGAGCATGGCTTTCTTGCTTGGTCGACCGATCCAAAAGACAAGCGAAACCGCATTGTTAATGTCACCAAAGCGGGCAGGGAGCTTCTTTCGTGTGGTTTAAAAGCACTGGCCTCCGCAGAAAAAGACATTGCGGAAATAATTGGTGAAACAGAAACCGAGCAATTCCGTCAACTGTTACTAAGTATTAAGCAGGCCAGAAATATTAGGCCACTTATGCAAAATTCCCTTGATCGTCGGCGCAGGGTTTAGGGTCCTGACCCTAGTAGAATTTTAAATCTGCCTGCCTTCGGAGATGATATTTATCGACCGCTCGCAGTTGGTCAACAATATTGACTAAATGAGACTGAATTGATAGATTGGCGTTACTTTTTCGAGTGAGAGGATGATGATTTTGGCTTCAGATATTGTGGATATTGATCACCTGATGCTTAGCGTTCAAAA
>CAZMVQ010000020.1:21123-22319 GCA_964569865.1 uncultured Devosia sp. | reverse complement strand
GCACAAAACACCAGAGCCGCCCTGAGTGAAGGGGGCATGGAAGTCTTTCCGGTTATTGATACCGGGCGCGAGTGGAAACTTCCCTCCGGTGAGGTGCTTGATCTGACTTTCTCTATCGTATTGCCGGCCCCCGCTCAGGCTCCATTTTATTGGATTGCGTGCCAGCACAAAACTCCCCAACATTATTTGCGAGAAGATTTCACCACCCACAATAATGGCGCAATTGCCTTGAAGAACATAATTGCGCTGGCTGATGACCCGCAAAAGGCAGCCAATCATTTTTGTGATAACTGGCAGGCAAAAAGTTCAGGAAAATCCCCTGTTATTGTTAGTCGCGGTGATGTTGATTTGCATATTTATGACCGTGATGAATTTCAATCCGCGTTTGCTGATCTGGAGCCAGCTCGCTCTGAAAACCATCTGGCCGGATTTAGCGTTACGGTAAAGGATTTGTCGCTGGTTGGTGAATTGTTGAGCAAAGCCGGGCTATCGCCAATCGTTGCGGATGAAAAAATAATTCTTGATCCCTCGCAGGCCTGCGGCAGTCTTGTGGTGTTTGTGGCTGATGACAAATAGATATTTTATTAGAAACATTGCAGGAAGCGTTAGATGAGTAAGTCAGGTTCAATTCTTGAATTAAGACGAATAGAAGCTGCCATCCTCAAGGATGTATTTGACACCGTTGAGGAACGGCATGGATATGAAGAGGCTGAAAAAATCGTCGCTGCCGCAGTAAAAAAATCAGCGATTGCTCAGGGCAAATCCATGCGCTCATTGAGCGGAAAAGAAGATGGGCAAAATCCAAACTTTCAGGATTTTGCCGAGCTGATGCCCCTGTGGGAAATGGATGGGGCTCTGGAAATTGAGATGGGCCATTTATCGGATGATCGTCTGGAATTTAATATTACCCGATGCAAATATTCCGAAATGTATAAGGAAATGGGGTTGGGGGAAATCGGGCACCTGCTATCCTGCAACCGCGATGGGGCCTTTTGTATCGGTTATAATCCTGACATGATATTTACCCGCACCCAGACGATAATGCAGGGGGCAGATCATTGTGATTTCCGGTATAAAATGAAGGATAACCTTACAGGATAACCTTACAGGATAACCTTACAGGATAACCTTACAGGATAACCTTACAGGATAATTTGCGTCGTAAATGCTCTTAGACGGCTTTTTTCAAAATTTCC
>CAZMVQ010000020.1:14521-21023 GCA_964569865.1 uncultured Devosia sp. | reverse complement strand
CTTACAGGATAATTTGCGTCGTAAATGCTCTTAGACGGCTTTTTTCAAAATTTCCCTGAGGTTAAAATCATTAGCTTCAAAATCACTCAGGGTAACGGGTTTTCCTAATTCAAGAATTTTTCTGGAAATCACATAGTTTGTGGCCATGTTTACAGCTTCCACCCCGACAAATTGAGCGTTTTCAAAAGCAAATACGCTTATTTTTTCATTCTCTTCATCGCTGTGACAAATCAACTGGTCGGCATTTCCCGTCAAGCCGGCAATCTGTAGTTTTTTGCCCCCTTGATCACTCCAGAACCAAGGCACAGCATTATAGGCTTGCGGATTTCCAGTGAGGCGTTTGGCCACGCATTTGGCTTGGTCAGCAGCATTTTGCACTGATTCCAGTCGAACCAAAACGCCGCTGCTTTTGTGGACAAATGACGCGCAATCTCCAATGGCGCTGATAGAGGGGTCATTGCTCAACAGCAAATCATTGACCAATATGCCATTTCTGGTTTCAAGGTCTGCTTCAGATGCAATTTCAGAATTAGGAACAACCCCTGCGCAAATGAACACCAGATCAGCGCCAATTTCTGTCCCGTCAGAAAGTTTAACGCCCTCGGCTTTTTTGTCTCCCAGAATTTTCGATACCATGGAATTGCAATGGATTTTTATGCCGCTTTTTGTATGGGCATCCACAAAATAGGTGGATATCTGTTTTGAGACGGCGCGGGCCATGGGTCTGTTTTCAGCTTCTATTACTGTTACTTCACAGCCAAATTCTCTTAATACACTGGCCAGTTCCAACCCGATAAACCCGCCCCCGATCATGACTACCCGCTGATCGGTTTTGGCTGTTTTTCTGATGTGATTGGCATCGGCAAGAGTTCTTAAAACCAAAACATTTTTCAGGTCTGATCCGGCAATGGGCAATTCGCGATTGCGGGTGCCGGTTGCCAAAACCAGATGTTCATAAGAAATTGCATCGCCATCATCAAGCAACACCTGTTTTTGGTTCCGATCAATGCTTTTAACGGAGCAATTGTCTTTGATAGTAATGTTGTTCTTTTCAAAGAAATCCTGATTGCGAAATAGCAACCGGTCGGCGCTTCCATCCTTGAAAAAGGCTTTGGAAAGCGGAGGGCGTTGGTAGGGCAGGCCTGGCTCGTCCCCGAACATAAAAATGTCCCCTTCAAACCCTTCAATTCTCAGACTGGCCGCTGTTTGAAAACCTGCCTGCCCGGTGCCAATTATTACTACCGGACCTTCAATCATTTTATCTGTAGCCAATCTTTTTTGTCCAAGCTTTGTTTTACTATTCTGGGTCGAGCTTATTCTGCTTTGGCATCACCATGTCAATACTGGCTTTCAGGAAGATAGACTTTAAACCCTTCCAATTCCGGCCCAATTTTGATCTGGCAAGATAAACGAGAGTTTCCCTTGCGCTCAGAAGCCGTTGAATCCAGCATTTCTTCCTCTCCCTCGCTTCTTTTTGGAAGTTTTTCAAGGTCTGCATCATTCACATATACGTGGCAGGTTGCGCACATCATGGAGCCGCCGCATTCTGCGACGATCCCCGTGACACCTGCTGCCACTGCGGCCTGCATCAGGCTGTTGCCCTCTTCAGCATCAACGATAATTTGCTTTCCGCCCGGTTCTACCAGCGTTATTTTTACCATGACTCGTTTCCTCTTAACTCGCTCAGTTAAGCTGTCTTAAAAGTCAGCGGCAGCTTATCAAGGGCGTGAATTGCGTTGTTAGGCCGCCATATGGCTTCGCCGGTGAATTCGATTTTATCGACCTTGTTGAGAATAGATGTCAAAACTGCGGCCACTTCCGCTCTGGCAAGATTTTGTCCAACGCAGCCATGAATACCGGTTCCCATAGCTAAATGCCCGGTTGGTCTGCGTCCAATGTCAAACTTGTTAGGGTCGTTCCATTGGGTCTCGTCGCTGTTTGCTGCTCCAAGAACACACAGGATTTTGCTTCCCTGTGCAATTTTAACACCACTCACTTCCGTATCATCGTTGGCAGTGCGACAAAAAGAGTGAACGGGGGAGGTAAAGCGAAGAACCTCCTCAAAGGCCGGGCGCATAAGCGATGGATCATCTTTAAGGCGCTGGAACTGGTCTGGAAAACTTGCAAAGCACCACAATGCACTACCAATTCCGGTAACGGTGGTATCAACCCCGGCCGAGAGCAAGGATCGAACCAGTTTTTCTGCCTGCTCTTCGTTTATTTCTCCCGCATCGGCAGCGGCGAATATGGTGGCACCGAAACCTTCATCCTTCAGGTTATTCCGGCTGCATTGCTCGACGATCCATGGAACAGTTGTTGGCCCCATGGCCATGGCATTCCTGCGCAATTCATTGTCTGGTCCAAGGGCGTTAAAGACCATTGCGCCATAATCCACCAGCGCCCGGTTGTTTTTTTCCTTAAGCCCGACAGCATTTGGAAATACCGTGGTGGGAAATTCTTCGGCCAGCTCAACCACCGCTTCAAAGCTTCCCTTTTCCAGCAACTCGTCAATCAGCTTATCCGCCGCGATCTGAAAATCTTCTTTTAAAGCTGCCGTTGCTTTTGGGGAAAGTGCACGCGCCAGCACCCGACGGGTAATGGCGTGATCGGGCGGGTCAACCTCAAGAATAATGCTTCTTGGACGCCAAGGCTCCTCTAGATTAAAGTCCTGAAGCCCAACACCGCGTGATGATACAAAGCGCTCCCAATCAGAAAAAACTTCCTTGGTTTCTTTGTGTCTGCCGCAGGCCAGAATTGAATATTTTGGAATAAATACAAAAGGCCCCTTGGATCGCAGCTCGGCATAATAGTCGCCCGGGTCCTGCAAAATATTCACATCATACGGGTCTACATCCCAAACGGGCACTGCATCGGGTACTTCAATCTCGTGGTGACCTTCAATAATTTTCATCGCGGCTCTCCTCTTCAGGTTGATATTTTACATTTTTTTAGCTTGAACGGCATCACGGAATTGGTTCCGGTTTTTTAGGTTATGACAAAGCCCTAAGCTACGCCAAGCCCCACATGACGTTCAAGTATTGATGGATTTGCACGCACTTCAGACGTATCGCCATGAAATACAATTGCCCCATTATCAAGAATGAGCATCCTGTCGGAAAATTCCAAAGCCAGTTCAGCGTGCTGTTCAACCAGAACGATTGTGTGCCTGCCGTCCGATGCTAATTGCTCAAATACTTCCATCAGCATATCACAAATTACCGGTGCCAACCCCTCGAGCGGCTCATCCAGCATGACCAGTTTTGGCCCCCCCATCAGGGTTCTGGCAATCGAGAGCATTTGTTGTTCACCGCCTGAAAGTTGTGAGCCTCCATTTTTGCGGCGCTCTTTTAAGCGTGGGAACAAAGCATAGGCTTCTTCAATTTTATGGCCCTGCCTTTCTCCGGACATCAGGTTTTCTTCAACGCTTAATGAGGGAAAAATATCTCTGGTTTGTGGCACCAGTCCAAGTCCATGAATGGCTCTTTTGTGAGAGGGCAGATTTTGAATTTCCTCACCGAACATTTCAATACTGCCGGAGTGCAAATCTGTAAGCCCCATCAGGGTATTGAGCAGGGTAGATTTGCCAACACCATTGCGGCCAATTACAGCCAGCCGTTCCCCTTTTGCAACGCTGAATGAAATATCATTCAGAACCTGGGTATCCCCGTATCCCGCATTGACATTTTGCAGATTAAGGGCGGTTTTTGACTGATCATTTGCCATTCTTGTTTCATCAGGTGTCATGGCGCGCTCCAAGATATAGGTCCCGCACTTGCTGATTTTTCCCGATTTCTGCCGGTGTACCTTCGCATAAAATTGCACCATTGACCAAAACGATGATTTTGCTGGCGACCTTAAAAACCAGTTTCATGTCATGCTCGATTATCAGCACCGATAAATCTTTTGGTAAACGCTCAATGGCGTCGGTAATCATATGGCTGTCACTGGCGGCAACTCCCGCTGACGGCTCGTCCAGAATGAGAATTCTTGGTTTTAAGGCCAGCGTAAGAGCCAGTTCCACAAGTCTTTGCTGCCCATAGGCCAGTTCATGCACCTCAACATCCGCATGGGTGCGCAGGTTGAACTGGGTCATCATCTGTTCGACCTCTGCCTCCACTTCAGGGTAAGATTCGGCCTTTTTGAACATTTTTGTTCCAAGTCCGGTGCGTTCAAGAATTGGCAGGCGAATGTTTTCTCTTACACTCATGCGCTTAAAAAGGGTCGTGATTTGAAAAGTCTTGGCAACTCCTGCCTTTACCCTTTGGGATTCTCTAAGGTGAGCAATATTTTGACCATCCAGATGAATGGAGCCTCCGGTTGGTGTGAGATTTCCCGTCAAAAGGTTTGCAAATGTGGTTTTTCCAGCACCGTTTGGCCCAATCAATGCTTTGCGGTCTCCCGGCTTTAAGGACAGGTTGATATCATCGGCAACTACAATCCCACCGAAATGCATTTGTAGATTCTTGACTTCCAGACCCTGGCTCATTTTTGCCACCTCAACCAGCGGCGTAACTTAACCGGCAGCCCCATAAATCCTTCAGGCACAAAATAAACCACGACCAACACCAAGGTTCCAATGACAAACAGCCAGTTGAACGGATCAATCGAGGCGGCGGTGTGATGAACCACCATAAATATAATGGTGCCAATAATCGCCCCGTAAAGCCTGCCAAGTCCGCCAAGTATCAACATCACCATGGCCTCTGCCGAAAGGGCAAATCCAAACGCTTCAAGGGAAACAAGCTCGGTCACCTGGGCGGAAACAGCCCCGGCGATACCGGCAACAAATCCCGAAATTGTATAAATTCCCACCAGCCGCCAATAAACGGGAGTGCCTATGGCGCGCATTCTGGGTGCACTTTCATGAATGCCTCTGGCCATGGCCCCGAACGGGGATGCAACCAGAATTTTTAGCGAGAAAAATACAATTACCAAAACAGCCAGCGCGTATAAATATCCGGTTTTGCCAAAGAAATCGAACGCATATATTCCAAATATCGGGTCCATATCAATTCCCAGCAGACCATCCGACCCGCCGGTAATTGCTCGCTCTTTGTTGATAATTTCCTGCAATATCTGCGCCACTGCAATCGTTAGCATTAACAGGGTCAACCCGCTTGCGCGCATTAAAAACAGCCCGGAGATAAAGGCAACAATCGCCCCGACAATGGCTCCGACCGCAAGTCCCAGCAAGGGATCGGCAGAAAAATATACGGCGAAAAGCCCGGCCCCGTATGCCCCGGCACCAAACAGGGCCGCATGGCCAAGTGTTGCCACACCCGCATATCCAAGCACCAGGTCAAGGGACAAGACCAAAATGATCATAATCAATATTCTGGTGACAAATCCCAGATTATCCGGAAAGATAAAATATGCTGCAATTCCAATCCCGATCAGCGCCAGATCAATGAGAAGTTTGATAAAGAATTTTTTGGAGTGGGCAGAACTGTCGGCCTGCACCAGATTTTCAGCGGGTTTTATTTGAGTTTCCTGCATCCTATTCTTTCCCCAACAGACCCTGCGGACGCAGAAGAAGCACTAAAATCATCGCAATGAAGAAAAATATGGTCCCGTATTCTGGCACGATATATCTGGCTGCTGTGTCAATTATTCCCAAGCCAATGGCGGCAAAAAACGATCCGGCAATACTGCCAAGGCCACCAACGGCCACCACCACCAAAAACAACACCATATATCTTAAGGGGTAATAGGCATCTATCGGCAGCAATTCTGCCCCTAAAATGCCTCCAAAGGCAGCAAGCCCGGCTCCGAGCGCAAACGACAGGGCGTAAACTTTTGCGGTATTGATCCCCAGCGAAGCGGCCATATTACGATTGTCGACAGCGGCTCTAAGCTGAATGCCAAAACGGGTTTTATCCAGCAATATATAAAGACCAAGCGCAATGACCATGCCGGCAATTATCACGACGATGCGGTGCACGGGCAGGGTACGAAAGCCCAAATCAACCGACGAGCTGAAAAACTCAGGCGAGCGAATGGGCAAAATAGTTGAGCCCAGCAAAAAATTCACGCTGGCGATCATTAAAAAAGTTATACCAATGGTTGCAAGCACCTGCTGCAATTCGGTGAACTTATATATTTTGCGATAGAATATCTTTTCCATGGCAATTGCAAAAACCATTGTTGCCAACACAGCAAGAATTACCGAAAAATAATAGCCAAGATCGGTATTTGTCGTTAGCCAGTGAGCCGTTGCACCACCGATCAAGGCAAATCCACCATGGGCCAGATTGATCACTCGCATCAGCCCCATGGTGACAGAAAGTCCCACCGAAACCATGAACAGGATCATGCCATAGGAAAGGCCATCGATAAGGATACCGGAAAGAACCGCCACCTGTAATTCCCCAAAAATTAGAGTTTATATTAATACGGGTCAGATATTTGAAAAAAATCCGACCCGCTTTAATTCAGTCTTTCGCCATGTTTTTAATTGGCAAAATCCAATGTTTACAGCAATCCAAGTTTACAGCAATCCAAG